>JAYRNW010000071.1:0-12627 GCA_041911995.1 Casimicrobiaceae bacterium
CCTAACGAGTGAGATGAGCGGCGCGCCGCCCGAGGGCGTGACATTGGCGCGCCGCCTCCCGGCGCGTCCGCTCCAGCGTGCGGTTAGGGTGCGATGCCTGCACGGCGGAATAGTGCGCCGAAGGCACCGCCCTTCGCAATGCACCGGCGGCCGCCCGCTCGCGCGCCACCACCGTGGAGTGCGGCCCCGCTACACCACCTGCGCGCCGCCGCGCGGGACGCTCGCTACGGTGGGGTGAACAGGCGACCAGGCTGACCGGTCGACCAACGCAGCCGTACTGCCGAAGCCCTCGGGGTAGCGATTCGCTACCGCGCGGTGGCGCGGCAAGCGGTCGCCGTTGCGCTACCGCACCCATGCACCAATGCCTGCCGCGCGAGATGACTGCGATGCCGCCGGCCGAAGGTACCGACCGCAACATGAAACACTCGCGCCCTAACGAGATGTAGGTCGTTTGGATGAGGGATAACTGATTAGGCTACGCCGCATAATCGGGAGGCGTCAACGACAAGTG
Source organism: Casimicrobiaceae bacterium (assembly GCA_041911995.1). Classification (GTDB taxonomy): domain Bacteria; phylum Pseudomonadota; class Gammaproteobacteria; order Burkholderiales; family Casimicrobiaceae; genus VBCG01. Next base: position 512 of record JAYRNW010000071.1, read on the forward strand.
CCTGATGGCACAGTGAAAGAAGCCGCCGCGTAAGAAGGAGGCGCCGGTATGCACGGGTCCGGGGAGCGCGCGCCAATCTCGCGCGATAACGGCGCCGCGTCCGCAGCTATCGGGACCACCGCGGCACGGACTCCGCGCACCCTCCTCGAAGCTGTCCGTGCGCGGATCCGGTATCGGCACTACAGCTATCGCACCGAGGAGGCCTACGTCGGCTGGGTCCGACGCTTCGTCGCGTTCCACGACTGTCGGCATCCGCGCGAGTTGGGCGCCGCCGGGATCGAGGCGTTCCTCGGCCATCTCGCCAACGAGCGCAACGCAGCGGCGTCGACGCACAACCAGGCGCTGTCCGCGCTTCTGTTCCTGTACGGAGAAGTGCTGGGCGTCGAGTTGCCGTGGCTGGGCGAGATCGACCGCCCAAAGCGACCGCAAAGGCTGCCGGTCGTGCTCACGCGGCAGGAGGTGCGCGAGGTGCTCGCCCGCATCGACGGCAGCGCCGGCCTGATGGCGGCGCTCCTCTACGGTACCGGCATGCGGCTGATGGAGTGCGCGCGCCTGCGGGTGAAGGACCTGGACCTCGCGCGCGGCGAGGTAACCGTGCGGCACGGCAAGGGTGGGAAGGACCGCGTGACGATGGTGCCACGCGCGCTGGCCGAGCCGCTGCGCCGCCAGCTCGCGCACGCCCGCGTCGCGTGGCAGGAGGACCGCGCGCGCGGCGCGCCGGGCGTCGAGCTGCCGGGCGCGCTCGCGGCCAAGTACCCGAAGGCGGGCGAGGCGTGGGGCTGGTTCTGGGTGTTCCCGGCCGCGCAGGCTTCGCGCGATCCGCGCACGGGCGTACAGCGGCGACACCACGTGCACGAGGAGACTGACCTGCCCGGCTTCTTCGAACACCTGATTTCTGGAAAGATGGCTCTTCTCCGAGAAGGAAGAGCCGATGAGAAAGAGTCGATTCACCGATGAGCAGATGGTCGCGATCCTGCGGGAGGCCGAGCGCAGTTCGGTTGCCGAAGCGGCCAAGAAGAACAAGGTCAGCGAGCAGACCATCTACGCCTGGCGGCAGCACTTCGGGCAACTGGAGCCGTCTGACGTGAAGAAGCTGAAGGCCCTGACCGCCGAGAATGCCCGGCTCAAGAAGCTGCTCGCCGAGCGCGACCTCGAGGTCGAGGTCATGAAGGAGATCAACCGAAAAAAATGGTGAGCCCGCAGGGGCGTCGGGAGCAATGCGCCTATGCCTGCGCACGCGGCATCCCGAAGCGACGTGCCTGCGGGCTGATCGGCATGGCCCGCTCCACCTTGTCCTACGAGCTGCGGCAGCCGGCGAAGGATGCCCCGGTGATTGCGGCGATGCGGCGGCTGTCATCGCAATACCCGCGCTACGGCTACCGCCGGATTCGAATCTTCCTGCACCGCGAGGGGATGACGATGAGTCCATCACGGGCGGAGCGCCTGTGGCGTCAGGCCGGATTGCAGTTGCCTCGGCGGCGTCCACGGCGGCGGGTGGCTGCGTCGCGGCCGCGACCCATGCCGCCCCGTGCCGCCAATCACGTCTGGGCCTACGACTTCGTCTTCGACGCCTGCGCCAACGGCCAGCAGATCAAATGCCTTACCGTCGTCGACGAGTTCACCCACGAGAGCCTGGCGATCGACGTGGCCGGCTCGATTCGCTCGCGCCGGGTGATCGATGTGCTGGCCAGGCTGATCAGTCTGCACGGCGCCCCGGCGTTCCTGCGCTCGGATAGCGGGCCGGAGTTCGTCAGCCACGCCATCCTCAAGTGGCTGACCGAAAATCGGATCGACACTGCGCTGATCGATCCCGGCAAGCCGTGGCAGAACGGGACCAACGAGTCCTTCAACGGCAAGTTCCGCGACGAGTGCCTCAGCCTAGAGTGGTTCCGCAGTCGGCGCGAGGCCGCCATCCTGATCGAATCGTGGCGCAAGCATTACAACGCCGTCCGGCCGCACCAGAGCCTCGGCTACTTGACCCCGCACGAGTTCAAGCAGCAGCATCCCTATCCGTTGCCCCCTCAACCCCGAGCCGCCTTCCAGGAATAAAGCGTTCGAAATTCCCAAGGCAGGTCAAGACGGTGCAGCGGGCGGTCAAGCGCGCCGTCCGCGCCGCCGGCATCGCCAAGCCCGCCACGACCCACACGCTGCGGCACGCGTTCGCCACGCATCTGCTCGAGTCCGGCTACGACATCCGGACGATCCAGGAGCTCCTTGGCCATCGCGACGTCGCAACGACCATGATTTACACGCACGTGCTGAACCGCGGCGGCCGCGGCGTGACGAGCCCGCTCGACACGGCAGATTCCAAGTGACCGCGGGACGCGCGCTTGCTTGCTTGATCGCGCGCGCTCGCACCGCGCAGCGCGCCGCCGCTACTGCCGCGGCGTGCGCACATTGGCGGGAACGTCCGCGCCCGCGTCGGTGCGGTACGGATTGATGTCGACGCCGCCGCGCCGCGTGAAGCGCGCGTGCACGGTCAGCGCCTCGCACCGGCACACGGACTTCACGTCGACGAAGATCCGCTCGACGCAGTGCTCGTGGAAGCCGGCGTGCTGCCGGTACGACACGAGGTACCGCAGCAGCGCGGCGCGGTCGATGCGCGGGCCGCGGTAGGCGATCGCGACCGACGCGTAGTCGGGCTGCCCGGTGACCGGGCACACCGAACGGAATAGGTCGCTCGTCAGCGTCTCGGTGATCAGCCCGCCGCCCGCCGCCAGCAGTCCGGGATCGATCTCCCACGCGTCGCATCCGGTGTCGGCGTCGTCGATCGACGTTCCCGCAAGCGGGGCGAGCACCTGCCGAGGAAAGTCGGTCGGCGCGACGAGGTCCACGCGGACCGCGGCGCCCACGGCGGCGCCGATGTCGCGCGCGACCGCCGCGGCCACCGCGTCGCCGCCCGCGAAGCGCGACTGCGCGAACGAGCCCAGGTAGAGCTTCACGGACTTCGACTCGACGATCGCCGGCGACGTCGCGGGCACGGTGAACGACGCGATGGCCACGGCCGGCTTGCCGCGCGGGTCGAGCCACGTGAGCTCGTACGCGTTCCACACGTCGGCGCCGGCGAACGGCAGGTCGGCGCCGATGCCGATCTCCTCGCGCTGCGGCGCGCGCGGCACCGCGAACAGCAGCTTCGGATCGTAGGTGTCGGGGTAGTCGGTCGCGTGCCCCAGCGGCGCGGACTCGAGCTCCTCGCGCAGCGTGGTCATCGCGGCGCCTGCGCCGTCAGCGGACGCGCGCGATGCGCGCGCCCAGCCCGGAGAGTTTTTCCTCGATCCGTTCGTACCCGCGGTCGAGGTGGTAGATCCGGTCGATCGTCGTCGTGCCCTCGGCGACGAGGCCCGCGATGACGAGGCAGGCGGACGCGCGCAGGTCGGTCGCCATCACGTTCGCGCCGGTCAGCTTGGGCACGCCCCTGACCACCGCGGTGCTGCCCTCGACCTCGATGTCGGCGCCGAGGCGCTTCAACTCCTGCACGTGCATCATCCGGTTCTCGAAGATCGTCTCGGTGACGACGGCGGTGCCCTCGGCGCGCGCGGCGAGCGCCATGAACTGCGCCTGCATGTCGGTCGGGAAGCCGGGGTGCGGCGCCGTGCGCACGCTGACGGCCGCGAGCGGCCCGTCGCGCTCGAGGCGGATGACGTCGCCGTCGACCGCGACGGTCGCGCCGGCCTCGCGCAGCTTGGTGAGGACCGCGTCGAGCGAGTCCGGCTGCGTGCCCGTGACGGCCACGCGGCCGCCGGTGGCCGCGACCGCGACGAGGAACGTGCCGGTCTCGATGCGGTCGGGCATGATCGCGTGCGCGGCGCCGTGCAGGCTCCCCACGCCCTCGACGGTAATGCGGTCGGTGCCCGCGCCGGTGATGCGCGCGCCCATCGCGGTCAGGCAGCGCGCGAGGTCGACGACCTCGGGCTCGCGCGCCGCGTTCTCCAGCACCGTCGTGCCTTCGGCGAGCGTGGCCGCCATCAGCAGGTTCTCGGTGCCGGTGACCGTCACCATGTCGAACACGATCGTCGTGCCGCGCAGGCGGCCGCTCGCGGCGATGTAGCCGTGCTGCAGGTCGATGGCGGCGCCCATCGCCTGCAATCCCTTGACGTGCTGGTCGACCGGACGCAGGCCGATCGCGCAGCCGCCGGGCAGCGACACGCGGGCCTCGCCGCAGCGCGCGACCAGCGGCCCCAGCGCGAGGATCGACGCGCGCATCGTCTTGACGAGCTCGTAGGGCGCCAGCGGCCAGCTGATGTGGCGCCCCTCGAGCCGCACGCCGCCGCGCGCGTCCATGTCGAGCGATACGCCCATCTGCGCGAGCAGCGTCTCCATCGTGCGCACGTCGTTCAATTGCGGCACGTTGGTCAGCGTCAGCGGCTCCTCGGTCAGCAGCGCCGCGCAGAGGATCGGCAGCGCCGCGTTCTTGGCGCCCGACGCGCGGACCTCGCCGTCGAGGCGATGCCCGCCTTCGATCGCGAGCTTATCCACGGCCGCCTTCCCGCCATTGCTCCGGCGTGAGCGTCTGCATCGACAGCGCGTGGATCTCCTCGCGCATCCGGTCGCCCAGCGTCGCGTACACGAGCTGGTGCTGTTTCACGCGCGAGAGGCCGGCGAACGCCGTCGACACGACGAGCGCCTCGAAGTGGTGGCCGTCGCCGCGCACGTCGACGCGCTCGCAGGGGAGGCCGGCCTCGATGGAGCGGCGGATGGAGTCGGGCGTGACCATGGCGTATCCGGAAGGGGTCAGGCGCGCAGCTTCCAGCCGCGCGCGAGGAGCGTGAGCGTGAGCGCCGCGAGCGCGGCGGCGGCGGCGGCGACGATGCCGAAGGACACCGCGGGCGCGACGTCGGACACGCCGAAGAAGCCGTAGCGGAAGCCGTCGATCATATAGAAGAACGGATTGAAGTGCGACAGCGCCTGCCAGAACGGCGGCAGCGAGTGGATCGAGTAGAAGACGCCGGACAGGAACGTCAGCGGCACGATGATGAAGTTCTGGAACGCGGCGAGCTGGTCGAACTTCTCGGCCCACATGCCGGCGAGCAGCCCCATCATCGCGAGGATGGCGCTGCCGGCGAGCGCGAACGCCGCCGCCCACAGCGGGTGCGGCAGCGCGAGCAGCGACGGCGCGAACACCAGCGTCACCGTGAACACGCCGGTGCCGACGACGATGCCGCGGACCATGGCGCCCAGCACGTACGCGGCGAAGAGGTCGCCGGCCGACAGCGGCGGCAGCAGCACGAAGATGAGGTTGCCGGTGATCTTCGACTGGATCAGCGACGACGACGAATTCGCGAACGCGTTCTGCAGCACCGACATCATGACGAGGCCGGGCACGAGGAACGCCGTGTACGTCACGCGCCCGTCGAACACGGCGACCCGCCCCTCCAGCACGTGCGAGAAGATGAGCAGGTAGAGGAGCGCCGTCAGGATCGGCGCCGCGATCGTCTGGAAGGCCACCTTCCAGAAGCGCAGCAGCTCCTTGTACAGGAGCGTCAACCAGCCGCGGCCGGCGATCTCGGCGTTCACGGGGAATACCTCTCACAAAGAGGCGCAGAGACGCAGAGAAAGGGAATTCGAGGTGTTCCTCTGCGCCTCTGCGCCTCCTGTGAAACGAATTTCTTCCGCAGGATCACGCCGCCTCCGCGCCCTTCATGATCCGCAGGAACACCTGCTCGAGGTCGGTCTCCTCGAGCGCCAGCTCGTCGATCGCGATGCCTTCGGCGCGCAGCGCCGCGAGCAGCGTCTCCAGCTCGGCGTACGTCGAGAGGCCGACGTAGAAGTTGCCGCCCTCGCGCCGGACCACGCGCGGCTCCCACGCCGCGGGCATCCGCGCCGCGGCGACCCGGCACGTGAGGCCGGCGAAGCGCGACAGCAGGTTGTGCGTCGAGTCCAGCGCGACGACGCGCCCGGCCTTGAGCATGGCGATCCGGCCGCACAGCGCCTCCGCCTCCTCGAGGTAGTGTGTGGTCAGGATGATCGTGTGCCCATCGCGGTTGAGCTTGCGGATGAACCGCCACAGGCTCTGCCGCAGCTCGACGTCGACGCCGGCGGTCGGCTCGTCGAGGACGATCACCGGCGGCTTGTGGACGAGCGCCTGCCCGACCAGCACGCGCCGCTTCATCCCGCCCGACAGCGAGCGCATGTTCGCGTCCGCCTTGCCCGTGAGGTCGAGGTGATGCAGGATCTCGTCGATCCACGCGCGCTGGCGGCGCAGCCCGAAGTAGCCGGCCTGGAACTCGAGCGTCTCGCGCACCGAGAAGAAGGGGTCGAACACCAGTTCCTGCGGCACGACGCCCAGGCTGCGGCGCGCGGCGCGGAAGTCGCCGATGACGTCGTGGCCGAGGATGCGCGCGGTGCCGCGGTCGGCGCGCGTCAGGCCCGCGAGGATCGAGATCAGCGTCGTCTTGCCGGCGCCGTTGGGGCCGAGCAGGCCGAAGAACTCGCCTTCGGCGACGGTGAGGTCGACACCGGCCAACGCCTGTACGGTGCCGAACCGGCGCGCGACGTCGATGACTTCGACAGCGGGAGACATGCGCGTGAGCCGGCCGGCGGTGCTGGCGTCTGCGCGCACGATGCCCGCGCCCGCCGCGCTCGCCCTACCGCGTGATCTGGTCCTCGAGTCCGTAGACGCGGGCGAGCGACTCGAGCAGCGGCGGCATGCCGGCGAACGCGACGCGGCGGCCCTCCGCCGTCGCGCGGCGCTTGAGCGCCAGCAGGACGGCCAGCGCCGCCGAGTCGGCATGCGCGAGACCGGAGAGGTCGATCGTGCCCGACGCGGGCAGCGGCAGCGCGTCGGCGCCGGCGAGCGCCGCCGTCGCGTCGTCGAACGTCAGCACGCCGGTGAAGGTCCAGCGGTCGCCGGCGGCGGCGAACGCGCCGCGGGCGGCCTCGCCGTTGCGCGTCGCGATCACTTGCCCGGTGCCGTGTTCTTGGCGACCAGGGACTTGACGAGGCCGTCCACGCCGCCCGCCTTCACCTGCTCGTTGAACTCGTCGCGGTAGTTGGTGACGAGCGACACGCCGGCGACGACGACGTCGTACACCTTCCAGCCGGCCGGCGTCTTCGCCATGCTGTAGTCGATCTGCACGGGCGCCTGCCCCTTGCGCACCACCTCGGTCTTCACGGTGACGTCGGTCGCGTTCGCGTCGGCGCGCAGCGGCTTGTAGTCCATCGTCTGGTCGCGGTACTGCGTCAGCGCGCCCGAGTACGTGCGCACGAGCAGCTGCCGGAACTGCTCGACCAGCTCCTTCTGCTGCTCGGGTGTCGCCTGCCGCCAGTTGCGGCCCATGGCGAGCGCCGTGATCCGCTCGAAGTCGAAGTTGGGCAGCAGCTTCGTCTCGACGACCTCCTTGATCCGCTGCTTGTCGCCCGCCTGCACCTTGGGGTCGGTGCGCGTGATCTGCAGCACGTCCTCCGCGACGCGCTTGACCAGCGCGTCGGGCGCCTCCTGCGCCAGCGCGGCCGAGGCGACCACCGCGAATGCGAGCGCCGCGGCGGCGCGCGTCCAGGCCATCGTGAATCTCATTCGTCTTCGTCCTTTGCCTTGGGCGGGTTGCCGTCGTGCACCAGGTATTCGCGCCGCTGCAGGTACGAGCGCCGGATGAACGTGTACGGGTCGATCGACGCCTGCTCGACCAGCGACGTCGCGGACAGCGCCTGCGCGCGCAGATCGACGGCCCCGAGCCCGTAGATGACGTTGCGCAGCGGGACCAACGGGATCTCGTTGGTCGGCGACCAGACGAAGCGCAGCAGCGTCCCGGTGCCGTCGCGCACGGTCGTCGGCCCGAACAGCGGGATGAACAGGTACGGCCCCTGCGGGATGCCCCAGTAGCCGAACGTCTGGCCGAAGTCCTCGTTGCCGCGCGGGATGTTCATGTCCGACGCGATGTCGATCAGGCCGGCGAGCCCGAAGCCGGTGTTGATCAGCACGCGGCCGAAGTCGTTGCCGGCCTTGTCGAGCTTGCCCTGCAGCAGCCCGTTGACGCCCGAGAACAGGTCGTCGATGTTGTTGACGTAGTTGGAGACGGCCTTCTGCACGAACGTCGGCGCGTAGTCGACCCACGCCTGCGCGATCGGCTTGGCGAAGTGCTTGTCGAGCGGCTCGTGGATCTCGTACATCACCCGGTTGGAGGCCTCGAACGGGTCGTAGGGCCGGCCGGGCGTGCTCGCGCACGCCGACAGCAGCAGCGCCGCGCCGAGCGCGGCGACGGTGCGAAGCACGTTCATTGCGGCCTCCATGAACCGGATGCGCCGTGCGCACCGTCCGCGTGTCGGCCGCCGGCAATCGCGCGGCGACGCGCGCTGCGGGCCTTCGCTCGTCCTGCGGTCTCGCGCCCCGCGCTCATTTCTGGCCTCCGCCCGATGCCTTGTCGAACAGGAACTGGCTGATGAGCTTCTCGAGGACGACCGCGGACTGCGTCTTGCCGATCCGCCCGCCGTCGGCGAGCATCTGCGGATCGCCGCCGGCCTCGAGCCCGATGTAGACCTCGCCCAGCAGGCCGGACGTCAGGATCGCGGCGATCGTGTCCTTCGAGAACTGGTAGCCGTTGTCGATGCGCAGCGTGACGACGGCCTCGTACGTCTTCGGGTCCAGCTTCACGTTGTCGACGCGGCCGACGATGACGCCGGCGGCCTTGACCGGCGCGCGCAGCTTGAGCCCGCCGATGTTGTCGAAGTGCGCGTCCACCCGGTACGACGGCCTGGTCTCGAGCGACGTGAGGTTGCCGACCTTGAGCGCCAGGAAGACGATCGCGCCGATGCCGATCGTGACGAAGATGCCGACCCACAGGTCGATGGCGGTGCGATTCATCGTGGTTGCTTTCCGGCACGGCGTGCTAGCCGTTGCCCAGGCCCCTGAACATGAACACGGTCAGGATGAAGTCGAGCGCGAGGATCGCGAGCGAGCCGCCGACCACCGTGCGCGTCGTCGCCGCCGACACGCCCTCGGCTGTCGGGTTGGCGTCGTAGCCCTCGAACACGGCGATCAGGCTGACGGCGACGCCGAACACGACGCTCTTGACGATGCCGTTGGTCACGTCGGGCCAGAATTCGATGCCCGCCTGCATGTTGCCCCAGAACACGCCGTTGTCGACGCCGATCAGCCGCACGCCGACGATGTAGGCGCCGAACACGCCCATCACCGAGAACAGCGCCGCCAGCAGCGGCATCGAGATGACGCCGCCCCAGAACCGCGGCGCGACGATGCGCGCCAGCGGGTCGACCGCCATCATTTCCATCGCCGACAGCTGCTCCGTCGTCTTCATGAGGCCGATCTCCGCGGTCACCGCGCTGCCGGCGCGGCTCGCGAACAGCAGACCGGCGACGACCGGCCCGAGTTCCCGGACCAGCGACAACCCGACGAAGATGCCCAGCGAATCGCCGGCGCCGTACTTGTTGAGCGCGTCGTAGCCCTGCAGCCCGAGCACCATGCCGACGAACAGGCCGGACACCATGATGACGACCAGCGACAGCACGCCGGAGAAGTAGATCTCCCGGGCCGTGAGCTGGAGCCGGCGGAACGCGGCCGGCGAGTGGGCGAGGACCGCGAAGAAGAAGCGCGTGGCGTACCCCGCGCGGGAAATCGCGTGCAGCGTGCCGGCGCCGACGCGGCGGACGCCGTCGGCGAGCGCGTCAAACGGCACCGGCCAGCTCCTCGGCGTACGGCCGCGCCGGATAGTGGAACGGCACCGGCCCGTCCGGCTCGCCGTCGACGAACTGGCGCACGAACGGGTCGGTCGACCGCCGCACGTCGTCGGGCGTGCCCTGCGCGATGATGCGGCCCTCGGACACGAAGTACAGGTAGTCGACGATCTTCAGCGACTCGTACACGTCGTGCGTGACCACGACCGACGTGATGCCCAGCGCGTCGTTCAACCGTCGGATCAGCTGCCCGACCACGCCCAGCGAGATCGGGTCGAGGCCCGCGAACGGCTCGTCGTACATGACGAGCATCGGGTCGAGCGCGACGGCGCGCGCGAGCGCCACGCGCCGCGCCATGCCGCCGGAGAGCTCGGACGGCATCAGGTGCGCGGTGCCGCGCAGGCCGACCGCGTGCAGCTTCATCAGCACGAGGTCGCGGATCAGCGGCTCGGTCAGGTCCGTGTGCTCGCGGATCGGGAACGCGATGTTCTCGAACACCGACATGTCGGTGAACAGCGCGCCGAACTGGAACAGCATGCCGACCTTGCGGCGCAGCTCGAAGAGCTCGTCGCGCGACATCTCCGCCACGACGCTCCCGCCGACGCGCACCTGCCCGGATTGCGGCCGCAGCTGACCGCCGATCAGCCGCAGGATCGTCGTCTTGCCGCAGCCGGAGCCGCCCATGATCGCGACGACACGGCCGCGCGGGATCGCCATCTCGATGCCGGAGAGCACCGGGCGGCGCGGGTCGTAGCCGAACGTGACGCCCGACAGCTCGATCGCGTTCGGAACGGCCGCCGGCGGGGCGGCAGCGGGCGGCGGCAGGGTGGAAGGCAAAGGGAAACCGGGAGACGGGGGCGCAGAAGGATGCCGATTGTAACGGCTGCGGTCGCGCGCCGGCAATGACCCGCGGTCAGTTACGGACGGCGGCCGGCGGAAAAGCCTCAGTCGCGCCTGGACTTGAGCAGCCTCTGCTCGGCCAGCGACAGCCGCTCCGGGCGGCCCAGCAGCACGACGGCGTCGCCGCTCTCGAAGCGCCAGTCCGGCCCGGGCCGCTGCGCGCGCGTGCCGCGCCGGCGCACGCCGGTGACCTCGACCAGCCCCTCGAGCCGGACGTCGGCGAGCGTGCGGCCGACGGCGTACGCCCGGTCCGGCAGCACGACGGTGTGCAGCCGCACCTGCACGTTGTCGGCGGCGTCGGCGGTGTCCGTCGCGCCGTGGAAGAAGCCGCGGAAGAGCCCGTAGTGCTCCATGCGGATCGTGCGGATGCGCTTCAGCACGCGGTTCAGCGGCACGCCCAGCACCAGCAGCGCATGCGACGCGAGCATGAGGCTGCCTTCGAGCACCTCGGGCACGACCTCGGTGGCGCCGGCGTCGCGCAGCCGGTCGATCTCGCTGTCGTCGACGGTGCGCACGATCACCGGCAGGTCCGGACGCTGCTGCGCCACGTGATGCAGGATCTTGAGCGCCACCGGCGTGTTGGTGAACGTGATCGCGACCGCGCGCGCCTTGGACAGTCCCGCGCTGACGAGCGCCTCGCGCCGGCTGGCGTCGCCGTAGACGACGCTGCTGCCGTCGGCGGCGGCCTCGCGCACGCGCTCCGGGTCGGCGTCCATCGCGATGAACGGGATCTCCTCCGCCTCCAGCAGGCGTGCGAGGTTCTGCCCGCTGCGGCCGTAGCCGCAGATGATCACGTGGTCCTGCCGCGACATCGTCCGCGCGGCAATCTGCGTGACCTGCGCCGCGCGCGCGAGCCAGTCGTTGGCGGTCAGCTTGCGCACGATCGGCTCGGCGAACTCGATCAGCAGCGGCGCCAGGCACATCGAGATGACCATCGCCGCGAGCACCGGCTGCAGCAGGTCGCCGGGGACGATCGCGTTGCGGAACGCGAGCGCCAGCATCACCAGCGCGAGCTCGCCGGCCTGCGCCAGGTAGAAGCCGATGCGCAGCGAAGACGCGAGCGGCGCGCGGAAGGCGCGGGCCAGCGCGACGACGAGCACGAGCTTCGCGAACACCGGCACCAGCAGCAGCAGCAGCACCCAGCCCAGGTTCGCGAACACGACCGCGAGGTCGAGCGCCATCCCCACCGTGATGAAGAAGAGCCCGAGCAGCACGTCGCGGAACGGCTTGATGTCCTCCTCGACCTGGTAGCGGTACTCGGTCTCCGCGATCAGCATGCCGGCGAGGAACGCGCCCAGCGCCGCCGACAGGCCGAGCGACTCGGTCAGCGCGCCCAGGCCGAGCGTGACCAGCAGCACGTTGAGCACGAAGAGCTCCGACGAGCGCTGCCGCGCGACCAGGTGGAACCACGCGCGCATCGGCGCCTGCCCGAGGAACAGGATGACCGCCAGCGCGGTGGCCGCCTTGAGCGCCGCGACGCCGAGTGCCGCGGCGAGCTCGGGCCCGGGCTTGCCGAGCGACGGGATCACGATCAGGAACGCGACGACCGCGAGGTCCTGGAACAGCAGGATGCCCATGATGTCGCGGCC
>JAYRNW010000072.1:0-2334 GCA_041911995.1 Casimicrobiaceae bacterium
GCCCCCGACCCCCGCCTGGGTTCAGATCTTCCCCGGCCGGCGGCCCCGGGGGCCTCAACGAAGCGCATGCGGGGACCCGCCCCGTTGCGGGTCTGACCCGGCTGGCACCGACCGTCGCACGGGGTCAGATCCTCACCGGCTGGCGGCCCCGGAAGCTGGAACGTCGGGCCTGCGCGGACCCGCCCCGCTGAGGGTCTGACCCCGCTGGCACGGACGCTCGCAAAGGGCTTGCCCGAGCGCTTCAGCAGCGGCTCTGACCCCTTCGCAGCAGAATCGGGTTCCTCGGCGTCTCTGCGCCTCTTTGTGAGTGCCTTGCCGCCCCGCTACGCCGGCTCCGCCACCGACGGCAGACCCGCCAGCGCCATCGCGAGCTCCGCCTCGTCGTAGTCCAGGTCGGCCAGCTTGCCGGCGAAGTAGTCGATGTACGCCTGCATGTCGAAGTGGCCGTGGCCGCACAGGTTGAACAGGATCGCGCGCGACACGCCCTCCTCCTTGCAGCGCAGCGCCTCGTCGATCGCGCCCTTGACCGCGTGGTTCGCCTCGGGCGCGGGCACGATGCCCTCGGCGCGCGCGAACGCGACGCCCGCCTCGAACACCTTCGACTGGTGGTACGCGCGGGCGTCGATGAGCCCCAGCTCCTTCAGGTGCGACACCAGCGGCGCCATGCCGTGGTAGCGCAGGCCGCCGGCGTGGAAGCCCGGCGGCGTGAACGTCGAGCCTAACGTGTGCATCTTGGTCAGCGGCGTCAGGTGCCCGGTGTCGCCGAAGTCGTACGCGTAGCGGCCGCGCGTCAGCGACGGGCACGCCGCCGGCTCGATCGCGACGATGCCGACCTTGCGGCCGCCGCGCAGCTGCGCGCCGAGGAACGGGAACACGATGCCCGCGAAGTTGGACCCGCCGCCCGTGCAGCCGACGACCACGTCCGGGTAGTCGTCGGCCATCTCCATCTGCGCCATCGCCTCCTGCCCGATCACCGTCTGGTGCAGCAGCACGTGGTTGAGCACGCTGCCGAGCGCGTACTTGGTGTCGTCGCGCTGCGCGGCCACCTCGACCGCCTCGGAGATCGCGATGCCGAGGCTGCCCGGGTGGTCGGCGCGCTTCGCGAGGATCGCGCGGCCCGACTGCGTCTCCGGCGACGGCGACGGCGTGCAGCGCGCGCCGTACGTCTCCATCAGCGCGCGCCGGTACGGCTTCTGGTCGTACGACACGCGCACCATGAACACCTGGACGTCGAGGCCGAACAGCGCACCCGCGAACGCGAGCGAGCTGCCCCACTGCCCGGCGCCGGTCTCGGTCACCAGCCGCTTGACGCCGGCCTCGCGGTTGTAGAACGCCTGCGGCACCGCCGTGTTGGGCTTGTGGCTGCCGGCCGGCGACACCCCCTCGTACTTGTAGTAGATGCGCGCCGGCGTCTGCAGCGCGCGCTCCAGCCGCCGCGCGCGGAAGAGCGGCGTCGGCCGCCACTGCCGGTACACGTCGCGCACCGGCTCGGGGATCGGGATCTCGCGCTCCGTCGACACCTCCTGCAGGATCAGCTCCAGCGGGAAGAGCGGCGCGAGGTCGTCGGGGCCGACCGGCTTGTGCGTGCCCGGATGCAGCACCGGCGGCAGCGGCTTCGGCAGGTCCGCCTGCAGGTTGTACCACGCGCGCGGCAGGCGCGATTCGTCGAGGACGTACTTGATCGAGTCGTTCATCGGGGGCTCCCTGGAGCGCGGCACGCGCCGCTTGGGCAGGATGGGGCGTCGACCACGATTCTACCGTGCGCATGCGGCCCGGAGCGCTTGACGCAGGTCATGGCGCGCAAACGCGCCGCGCGCGATGCTGTTTGCATGGCGAACCCGATCACGGTCGCGCCCCCGACCCGCAAGGTTCACGACGGGGCGCGCCATCCCCGCCTCGCGCGCGAGTTGAGGACGATTCACGCGATGATGCGGATCTACTGCCACGACGTGCACGCCGAGGACGACGGTCTGTGCCCCGGCTGCGCCGCGCTCATGGCCTACGCGACGCGCCGGCTCGACCGCTGCGTGTTCGGCGACGACAAGCCGACGTGCGCGAACTGCACGGTCCACTGCTACAGCGCGGGGATGCGCGAGCAGGTGCGCACCGTCATGCGCTACGCCGGCCCGCGGATGCTGCGCCGGCACCCGATCCTCGCGATCCGGCATCTCCTCGACGGACGCCGGCCCGCGCCGGCGCTGCCGCGCGCGCCGCGGCCGCCCGCCGGCGTGGGCGACGACGCGCCCGCGCGCGACCGCCCGTAACGCCGCAACACACGCCCGAGCCGCCCGGCGCGTCCGCGCGGCGGCCGGCGTGCGGGCCGCGCGCAGAAAA
>JAYRNW010000073.1:0-6282 GCA_041911995.1 Casimicrobiaceae bacterium
CGCCGCGGTGAAGGTGGCGCTGACCGGGCTGCCCGCCGACGCCGGCCCCAAGTACCCGAGCGAGCTGTCCGGCGGCATGCGCAAGCGCGCCTCTCTCGCGCGCGCGCTGGCGCCCGACCCCGAGCTCCTGTTCCTCGACGAGCCGACCGCCGGCCTCGACCCGCTGTCGGCGAGCGGCATCGACGAGCTGGTGCGCGGTCTGCGCGACGGCCTCGGGCTCACGATCATGATGGTCACGCACGACCTCGACCTCATGTGGCGCGCCGCCGACCGCGTGGCGGTGCTGGGCCACGGCAACATCGTCGGCACCGGCACGATGCGCGAGCTCTCGCGGTCGGACGACCCGCTCGTCCGCCAGTACTTCCACGGACCGCGCGGCCGCGCCGCGCTGGAGCAGGCATGGAAGAGCGGGTAAACCTCGCCGTCGTCGGGGCGTTCGTCATCGTGCTGGCGGTCGCGATGATCGGCGGCGTCCTGTGGCTGTCCAGCGGCAAGTACTACCGCAAGAGCTACGACACGTACGTCGCGTACATGACCGAGTCCGTGTCCGGCCTCAACCAGAACGCGCCGGTGCGCTACCGCGGCGTCGACGTCGGCCGCGTGCGCCGCATCGCGCTCGCGCCGGGCAACGTCGAGCACGTCGAGATCGTGCTCGACATCGAGCGCGGGACGCCGGTGAAGGTCGACACGGTGGCCACGCTGCAGACGCAGGGGCTGACCGGCATCGCGTACGTCGAGCTGACCGCCGGCCACCGCGACTCGCCGCCGCTCGTCGCGGCGCCGGGCGAGCCCTATCCGGTGATCGCGGCGGCGCCGTCGCTGATGAACCGGCTGGAGACGGCGCTGCCGGTGCTGCTCGCCGACCTCGCGCGCGTGTCCGGCAACGTCAACGCGCTGCTCGACGACGAGAACCGCCGTGCGTTCAAGGCGACGCTCGCCGACCTGTCCAGGCTCGCGCAAACGCTCGCGGCGCGGTCGCAGACGATCGACGCCGCGCTGACCGGCACCGCGCGTACGATGGACCACGCGGCGCGCGCGACCGCGGAACTCCCGCAGCTCGTCGCGCGCGCCGAGCGCACCGCCGACGCGCTCGAGCGCATGGCGAACGAGGTCGGCGCGGCCGGCACCGGCGCCCGCGCGACGCTCGAGAGCGCGCGCGGCACCCTCGACAGCGCCCGCGGCACGCTCGACGGTGCGCGCGACGACTTGAAGCAGTTCACCGGCACGACGCTGCCCGAGATCCGCGAACTCGTCGCCGAACTGCGCACGCTGACGGCCACGCTGCGCCGCGTCGGCGACGAGGTCGAGCGCAACCCGGGCGTGCTGCTGCGCGGGCGCGCCCCGGCGAAGCGCGGCCCCGGCGAGTGAGCGGCGGCCGATCCCACTTTCCAACACACTTCCACCCGACGACGAGCGTACCGATGAGCGCCCACTTCCGCAGATCGACCACGTGCCGGTGGCGCGGCGCGGGCGCCCCGACGTCCGCGATCATGCTGACGCTCGCCGCGTGCAGCACGCTGACGCCGGTGCCGGGCGACGCGCCGATCCTGCACGTGCTCGACGCGAAGCCCGCCGCGGTCACGCCGGCCCCCGCGCGCGCGCTCGTGCTCGACGTCGGCACGCCGCGGGCGGCGCCGGGCTTCGACACGGCCGCGATCGTGTACGTGCAGAAGCCGTTCGCGCTCGACTACTACGCGGTGCACCGCTGGGTGGAGCCGCCGGCGCAGATGCTGGCGCCGCTGCTGGTGCGCGCGCTGGAGGACACCGGCGCGTTCCGGGCCGTGGTCCGCGGCGCCGCGGGCGTGCAGGCCGACGCGCGGCTCGACACCGAGGTCCTGCGGCTGCAACAGAGCTTCCTCGCGCGGCCGAGCCGGGTCGAGCTCACGCTGCGCGTGCAGCTCGTCGACGTCGGCAGCCGCCGCGTCGTGGCCACGCGCGTGATCGACGTCGCGAAGGACGCGCCGGCCGACGACCCGGACGGCGGCGTCGTCGCCGCCAACGCGGCGGTCGCGCAGGCGTTGGGCGAGGTCGCGGCGTTCGCCGTCGGGGCGGCGACCGAGGTCGCGCCGCGCAGGGCGCCGTAGCTGTCGACGAACCAGGGCGGTCAACGGCCCGCGGCCCGACAGGCAGTTGAAGTTCGCGTCGACATCCGCTTCCTGGCGTCGCCCCGCCCGCTTGCGGTGTCATCTCGAGTGCAGCGGGGATGCGCTTCTGCCGCGAAGCAACGCGTTGCCCGGAAGTGCATCCCTCGTCGCCACGCTCCTCGGGATGACGCCGGGGGATTTTCGACAGCCTGCCAACGCATCAGCTAACCGGCGGGCCGCGCCGACGCGTGACAAGCAGAAGTCGTTTGCCGGCCCGTCCGGTTGAGCGCCGGGTTAGCCACCGCATCGCATGAAGCTACGAGGTACGAGACCAGGCAACTGTGAAAGCAGTTCCGTGGCAGGAAATCGCAACGAGTCGAAACGAGTATCGCGAGCCACCAGCACCGCAACCGCAATCGGCAGTGCGTCCAGGTTCTGCTGGAATTGAACGTTCTGATCTGCGGTAACGAAGAGGTCGAAGTGCGTCGAGGCGAGCTGAAGAAGCTCGCCATTCTTCACACCCGACCAACCCGCTTCCACAACGGTAACCACGTCATGACCCGTGAACACGCCGCGCAGGCGGCGAGGGAGCGACTCGTCAAGCAGGATGCGCATGTAGCGTTACTGCCTCGCGCGCTTGCTCGAGAATAGCAACGGCGACTTCCCGCTTCACGCTGGGAAAATCATCCAGGAATTGATCGAGGGACTCCCCACCTTCAAGGTAGTCGAACAGGTTCTTCAATGGCACCCGAGTGCCGGCGAAGACAGGCACGCCGCCCTGAACTTGGGGATCGATCGAGATGAGAGTATCGCTCATAGACCAATATTACGCCGACCGTCGCTTGCGGTGGCTAACGAGTAGTAGGGGACTCATTTTGCCGACCTGTTAGCAAAATAGCGAATTCTTCGCAAATTCGCGAAGAAATCGCAAATTTGCTAACAACCTACAAACCGGGCACCCGCTACTGCCGCTCGATCTTCGCCTGCTCGATCACGCGGCGCCACTTCGCGACGTCCGCGGCGACGAGCCGCTGCATGTCCTCCGGCGTCCCGCCGCGCGCGGTCACGCCTTGCGCGGCGAGCTTCTCGACGACCTCGGGCGCCTTGAGCGCCGCGTTGACCTCGCGGTTGAGGCGCTCGATCACGGCGCGCGGCGTCCTCGAAGGCGCGGCGATCGCGTTCCACGACGTCGCCGCGTAGCCAGGCACGCCGCTCTCGGCGACCGTCGGCACGTCGGGCAGGCCCGGGAAGCGGCGCTCGGACGTGACGGCGAGGATGCGCACGGCCCCGCCTTTCGCCTGCGGGATCACCGGCGCGAGCATCTCGAAGGCCGCCTGCACGTCGTGGCCGCGCAGCGCCGTGATCACCGCGGGACTGCCCTTGTACGGGACGATCGTCGCGTCGGCGCCGGTTGCGGACTTGAACAGCTCCGCCGCAAGGTTCTGCGTGCTACCGATGTTGATCGTGCCGATGTTGAGCTTGCCGGGGTTCGCCTTCGCGTACGCGAGCAGCGCCGGCACCGAGTCGATCTTCGAGTCGGCCGGCACCACGACCGCGACGTCGAAGAAGCCGAGCGTGGACACCGGCGCGAAGTCGGCGAGCGTGTCGTACGGCAGCGTGCGGAACAGCGACGCGCTGACCGCGTTGCCGTTGGTCATCAGCAGCAGCGTGTGGCCGTCGGGCTCGGCCTTGGCGACGGCGTCCGCGGCGAGGATGCCGCCGGCGCTCGGCCGGTTGTCGACGACGACCTGCTGACCCAGTTGCTCGGATAGCTTCTGCGCGACCACGCGCGCCGTGATGTCGGCCACGCCACCTGGCGCGAAGCCGACGACGAGCCGGATCGGCTTCGTCGGGAACGATTGCGCGGCGGCGACCGCGGCGAAGCAGGCGAGGACGACGGCGACGACGGTACGCAGCATGGACATGACGAGCCTCATGAGGGTGACGACCGTCACGGCGACACGCGCCCGAAACCGGTCGGCTTGAACTTCTGGACGAGCTTGGTACCCTTGCGCGCGCGACGCATGACGTGCCGCGCGAGCGCGTCGCCTTCGAGCGTCGCGTCGATCTCGCGGCCCGCGCGGTTGGTGCCACGCACGACGACGCGGTCGGCCCCGGCCACGGCGACCGCGGCGAGCGTCGCGCCGGCGTCGAGACCCATGATGATGACGCCGCGGCCGCTCCCGAGCGTGCGCATCTCGTCCAAGCCGAACACGAGCACCTTGCCGTTCGACGCGAGCGCGGCGACCCGCGTCAACCCCGGCGCGACCGCGGCCGGCGCCACCGGCTCCTCGTCGGGGGCGAGCGTCATGAACGACTTGCCGGCCTTCACGCGCGACACCATGTCGGACAGCGCGGCGACGAAGCCGTAGCCGCCGGTGCCGGCGACGAGGTACTGCTGCTCGGGCGGCGCCGACACCGCGTGCGCGACGCGCGCGCCAGGCGCGAGCTCGATCAGCGTCGTCACCGGCACGCCGTCGCCGCGCCCGCCCGGGATGTCCGCCGCGAGGATCGTGTACGCCCGCCCCTGCGTGTCGAGCACGACGACCGGGTGCACGGTGCGCGTCTCGAGGACCGCGAGCGGGCCGTCGCCCGACTTCCACGCGAACTGCGCCGCGTCGAGCCCGTGCCCCTGCCGCGAGCGGATCCAGCCCTGCCGCGACAGCGTCACCGTCACGGGCTCGTCGGGGACCACGCGCTCGCGCGCGACCGGCGCCACTTCCTCGATCCGCGTGCGCCGGGCGTCGCCGAACTTCGCCGCGTCCGCCTCGATCTCGGCGACGATGCGGTCGGACAGCGCCTGCCGGTCGGCGAGCAGGTGCTTCAATTCCTTGCGCTCGGCCTTGAGGGTCTGCAGCTCGCTTTCGATTTTGATCCCCTCCAGCTTCGCGAGCTGCCGCAGCCGGATCTCCAGGATGTCGTCGGCCTGGACCTCGGTCAGGCCGAACGCGTGCATGAGGTCGGCCTTCGGGTCGTCCGCGTTGCGGATGATGCGGATCACCTTGTCGATCGACAGCAGCGCGAGCTGCCGCCCTTCGAGGATGTGGATGCGACGGTCGACCTCGGCGAGCCGGTGGCGCGTGCGCCGCGTGACCGTGACGAAGCGGAACTCGATCCACTCGGCGAGGATCGCGGCGAGGCCCTTCTGCCGCGGCCGGCCGTCGCGGCCCAGCACGACGAGGTTGATCGGCAGGCTCGACTCCAGCCGCGTGTTGGCGAGCAGCAGGTCGACGAACTCCTGCACGTCCTGCCGCGACGAGCGCGGCTCGAACACGAGGCGCACCGGCGCGTCCTTGTCCGACTCGTCGCGCACGGTGTCGAGCGCACCCAGCAGCAGCGCCTTCAGGTTGACCTGGTCCTGCGTCAGCGCCTTCTTGCCCTCCTTCGGCTTCGGGTTGGTCGCGCGCTCGACGTCCTCCATGACCGCGCGCGCCGACACGCCGAACGGCAGCTCGGTGACCGCGACCCGCCACTGGCCGCGCGCGAGCTCCTCGACGGTCCAGCGCGCGCGCACGCGCACACTGCCGCGCCCGCCCTCGTAGATCGCGCGAATGTCCGCAGGCGACGACGTGACGTGACCGCCGCCCGGCAGGTCCGGGCCCGGCACGATCGCGAGCAGCTCCGCGAGCGTGATCTTCGGGTTGCGGATCGTCGCGACGGCGGCGCGCGCGACTTCGCGCAGGTTGTGCGACGGGATGTCGGTGGCCAAGCCCACGCCGATGCCCGAGCTGCCGTTCAGCAGCACCATCGGCAGCCGCGCCGGCAGCAGCTTCGGCTCCTGGAACGCACCGTCGTAGTTCGGCACGAAGTCGACGGTGTCGCGGTCGATCTCGGCGAGCAGCAGCTCGGCCATCGCGGTGAGCCGGCACTCGGTGTAGCGCATCGCCGCGGCGTTGTCGCCGTCGCGCGAGCCGAAGTTGCCCTGCCCGTCGATCAGCGGGTAGCGCAGCGTGAAGTCCTGCGCCTGCCGCACCAGCGCGTCGTAGGCGGCGGTGTCGCCGTGCGGGTGGTACTTGCCGAGCACGTCGCCGACGACGCGCGCCGACTTGACGTGCCGCGTGGGCGCGTAGAGCCCGAGCTGGTGCATCGCGTACAGGATGCGCCGCTGCACCGGCTTCTGCCCGTCCGCGACGTCCGGCAGCGCGCGTCCCATGACGACGCTCATCGCGTACTCGAGGTAGCTGCGCTCGGCGAAGGC
>JAYRNW010000074.1:0-9053 GCA_041911995.1 Casimicrobiaceae bacterium
CCCCCGCGCCCGAGTAGAAGTTCTGCACCTTGTAGCGGCCGTTCGTACGCTTCTCGACCTCCTTTGCGAACGTGTCGACGGCGACGCCGTAGTGCGAGTTCTGGCTGACCGAGATGTTCATCTTCAGCGTTTCCTGCGCGGCCGCCGGTCCGGCCGGCAGTCCGGCCAGCAGCGCGGCAAGCGCGAACACGGGGACCGAGTACGGGCATCGCATGGGGCTCTCCTGATGGGAACGCGCCGGGCAGGGCGGGCAGCTTCGAGCGGTGGCCCGGGGCGTCCACGATTCTAGGCAAGGCGCCTTCCGATGTACAGGCGAGGCGCGTCCGCCGTCCCCCGGCCTCCGCCTTGGTGGCGTCCCGGTGCTGTGAAATAATCGGAGCCGTGGCTCCCACCGGTCAAGCCGTTGCCCGCGACGCCCCTGCGCCGAAGCCCGCGCGGGCGCTCGCCGCCGACGTGCGCGCGCAGCTCGCGGCGATCCTGCCGCCGGGCGCGCTGCTCGACACGCCCGAGGAGACCAAACCGTACGAGTGCGACGGGCTGACGCTGTTCCGCGAACAGCCCGCCGCCGTCGTGCTGCCCGAGACCGAGGCGCAGGTCGCCGCGGTGCTGAAGGCGTGCTACGCGGCGCGCGTCCCGGTCGTGGCGCGCGGCGCGGGCACGAGCCTGTCCGGCGGCGCGCTGCGGGAGACCGGCGGCATCGTGCTGTCGCTCGCGAAGTTCCGGCGCATCGTCAGCGTCGACCCGCTGGCGCGCACGGCCGTCGTGCAGCCGGGCGTGCGCAACGTCTCGATCTCGGAGGCGGCGGCGCCCTTCGGCCTGTACTACGCGCCCGACCCGTCGTCGCAGATCGCGTGCACGATCGGCGGCAACGTCGCCGAGAACGCGGGCGGCGTCCACTGCCTCAAGTACGGGCTGACCGTGCACAACGTCCGCCGCGTGCGCGGCGTGCTCGTCACCGGCGAGGTCGTCGAGTTCGGCGGCGACGCGCTCGACAGCGCCGGCTACGACCTGCTCGCGCTGATGAACGGCAGCGAGGGCCTGCTCGCCGTGATCACCGAGGTGACGGTCAAGCTCACGCCGAAGCCGCAGTTCGCGCAGGTCGCGCTGGCGGCGTTCGACGACCTCGAGAAGGCGGGCGCGGCCGTGGGCGCGATCATCGGCGCGGGCATCATCCCGGCCGGGCTCGAGATGATGGACCAGGCGGCCACGCGCGCCGTCGAGCAGTTCGTGCACGCGAACTATCCGCTCGACGCGGTCGCCGTGCTGCTCGTCGAGTCCGACGGGACCACCGAGGAGGTCGCCGCCGAGATGGCGGAGATCCGGCGGCTGCTCACGGACTGCGGCGCCACCGGGATCCGCGTGTCGAAGGACGAGGCGCAGCGGCTGCTGTACTGGTCGGGACGCAAGGCGGCGTTCCCCGCCGTCGGGCGCATCTCGCCCGACTACTACTGCATCGACGGGACGATTCCGCGCAAGGCGCTGCCGCGCGTGCTGAAGGCGATCGACGAGTGGTCGCGCGAGTTCGGGCTGCCGTGCGCCAACGTGTTCCACGCCGGCGACGGCAACCTGCATCCGCTGATCCTGTTCGACGCCAACCGCGAGGGCGAGATCGGGAAGACGATCGCGTTCGGCGACCGCATCCTCGAGCTGTGCATCGAGGTGGGCGGGACCGTGACCGGCGAGCACGGCGTCGGCGTCGAGAAGCTCGACGCGATGTGCGTGCAGTTCCCGCCGGCCGAGCTCGGGCGCTTCCACGCCGTCAAGGAGTCGTTCGACGCGTACCGGCTGCTGAACCCGGGCAAGGCCGTGCCCACGCTGCACCGGTGCGCCGAGATGGGCCGGATGCACGTCCACCACGGCGCGCTGCCGCATCCGGAGCTGCCGCGCTTCTAGACAGGAAGGTGCGATGAACGCCCGCGATCCCGTCCGTGAACGGCCGTCGGCCGAGGCCGTCGCCGCCGTCGTCGCCGCGCTCGTCGGCGAGTTCGGCGCGCGCGCGAAGACCAGCGCGGCGATCCGCGACCAGCACGGGCACGGCGAGGCGCTGTCCGACCCCGCGCTGCCCGACGTCGTCGTCTACCCGCAGGACAACGACGAGGTCGCGGCGATCGTCCGCCGCTGCCACGCGGCGCGGGTGCCGGTGATCCCGTTCGGCGTGGGCACGTCGCTCGAAGGGCACGTCGCCGCGCTGTTCGGCGGCGTCTGCATCGACCTGTCGGAGATGAACCGCGTGCTGGAGGTCAACGCCGGCGACCTCAACTGCCGCGTGCAGGCCGGCGTCACGCGCGAGCAGGTGAACGCCGAGCTCAAGGGCACCGGGCTCTTCTTCCCGATCGACCCGGGCGCCAACGCGACGATCGGCGGCATGACCGCCACGCGCGCGTCGGGCACGAACGCCGTCCGCTACGGCACGATGAGCGAGAACGTGCTGGGGCTGACCGTGGTGACCGCCGACGGCCGCATCGTCACCACCGGCGGCCGCGCGCGCAAGTCGGCGGCGGGCTACGACCTCACGCACCTCTTCGTCGGCTCCGAGGGCACGCTGGGTGTCGTCACCGAGATCCAGCTGCGCCTCTACGGCGTGCCCGAGGCGATCTCCGCCGCCGTGTGCCAGTTCCCCGACCTCGGCTCGGCCGTCGGCACGGTGATCACCGCGATGCAGCACTGCATCCCGGTCGCGCGCATCGAGATCCTCGACGCGCTGCAGATGGACGCGTGCATCCGCTACTCGAAGCTCGAAGGCTACGACGCGAAGCCCACGCTGCTGTTCGAGTTCCACGGCTCGGAGGCCGGCGTGCGCGAGCAGGCGCAGACGATGGAGGCGATCGCCGACGAGCACGGCGGCAGCGCGTTCCAGTGGGCCACGCAGCCGGAGGACCGGTCGCGGCTGTGGAAGGCGCGGCACAACGCGTACTACGCGGCGCTCGCGCTGTCGCCCGGCCGGCAGGCGTACTCGACCGACGCGTGCGTGCCGATCTCGCGGCTCGCCGACTGCCTGCTGGAGACGCGCGAGGAGCTCGACCGCGAGGGCGTGGTCGCGCCGATCGTCGGCCACGTCGGCGACGGCAACTTCCACGTGCTCGTGCTGTTCGACCCGGCGAGCGCGGCCGAGCGCGCGAAGGCCGACGCGATCGCCCGCAGTGTGGCCATGCGCGCGATCCGCATGGGCGGCACCTGCACCGGCGAGCACGGCATCGGCATGCACAAGCTCGATGCGCTGGTGGCCGAGCACGGCGAGGCGGTCGACCTCATGCGCACGGTCAAGCGCGCGTTCGACCCGCTCGACATCATGAACCCCGGCAAGACCGTGCCGCTGTGACGCCTCGCGCGCGCCGCTGAGTCCGCAACCATGTACACGCTCTACATCGGCAACCGGAACTACTCGTCGTGGTCGCTGCGCGGCTGGCTCGCGGCCAGGCTGTCGGGCGCGCCGTTTCGCGAGGTGCTGATCCCGTTGCGCGGCACGTACAACCCGGACAACCGCGCGTTCTCGCCGACGGCGCTGGTGCCGGCGCTGCACGACGGCGCGGTCCACGTGTGGGACTCGCTCGCCATCGCCGAATACCTGGCCGAGCGCCACGCCGGCATGTGGCCGGCGGACCCGGTCGCGCGCGCGTGGGCGCGCTCGATCGCCGCCGAGATGCACTCGGGCTTCGGCGCGCTGCGCAGCGAGATGGCGATGTGCATCCGCGAGCGCGTCGACGTGCGCCCGTGGTCGGACGCGCTCGCCGCGGACGTCGCGCGCGTCGAGGAGATCTGGGCCGGGTCGCGGGCGCGGTTCGGCGCCGGCGGCGCGTTCCTGTGCGGCGCGTACTCGCTCGCCGACGCGTTCTACGCGCCGGTCGCGTTCCGGTTCCGCACGTACGACGTGCGTCCGGCGGGCGCCGCCGGCGACTACCTGGCGGCGCTGCTCGCGCATCCGCACGTGCGCGAGTGGGACGCGGCCGCCGTCGCGGAGACGACGGTCATCGCGGCCGACGAGCCGCGCATCCTCTACCGCGACAAGCTCGCAGCCGCGGGCCGCGCATGACCGATCCGGCGCTCGCCGCGCTCCAGGCGCGCATCCGCGCGGCCGCCGGGAAGTGGACGCCGCTGCGCATCCGTGGCGGCGGCACCAAGGACTTCTACGGCGGGCCGCCGACCGGCGAGGTCGTCGACACCCGCGTGTATGCCGGCATCGTCGACTACGAGCCGACCGAGCTCGTCCTCACCGCGCGCGCCGGCACGTCGCTGGCCGCGATCGAGAGCGCGATGCGCGCGCGCGGCCAGATGCTGGCGTTCGAGCCGCCGCACTACGCCGAGGGCGCGACGCTGGGCGGCGCGGTCGCGTCCGGGTTGTCCGGGCCGCGGCGCCCGTACGCGGGCGCCGTGCGCGACGTGGTGCTCGGCGTGCGCGTGCTGGACGGCGTCGGCGAGGACCTGACGTTCGGCGGCCGCGTGATGAAGAACGTCGCCGGCTTCGACGTGTCGCGGCTGATGGCCGGCGCGCTCGGCACGCTCGGCCTCGTCACCGAGGTGTCGCTCAAGTGCCTGCCGGTGCCGAAGGCCGAGGCGACGCTCGAGTTCGCGCACGCCGCGGACCAGGCAATCCGGATGGCCAACGAGTGGGGCGGCCAGCCGCTGCCGCTGTCGGCGACGTGCTACCACGACGGCCGCCTGCGGGTCCGGCTCTCGGGCGCCGAGCCGGCCGTCGCGGCGGCGGCCGCGAAGCTGGGCGGCACGGCGGTCGATGCGGCCGACGCGTTCTGGGCGGGCGTGCGCGACCACACGCATGCGTTCTTCGCGCGCGCGGCCGCCGAGTCCCGCGCGCTGTGGCGGCTGTCCGTGAAGTCGACGGCGCCGTACACCGACTTAGGCGGCGACCAGCTGATCGAGTGGGGCGGGGCGCTGCGCTGGCTCGCGGCCGGCGAGCGCACCGACGCGCAGAAGCTGGGCGCGTGGGCGGTCCAGCACGGCGGGTACGCCGCGGTGTTCCGCGCTCCGGCCGGCGAGCGCGCCGCGTTCGTCACGCTCGACGCGACGATGACCGCGCTGCACCGGAAGATCAAGGCGACGTTCGATCCGCACGGGATCCTGAACCCGGGCCGGCTGCTCGCGGAGTTCTGATGCAGACGAACCTGTCCGCCGAGTACCGCGACACGCACGAGGGCCGCGAGGCCGACGCGATCCTGCGCACGTGCGTGCACTGCGGCTTCTGCACGGCCACGTGTCCGACGTACCAGCTGCTCGGCGACGAGCTCGACGGTCCGCGGGGGCGCATCTACCTCATCAAGGAAGTGCTCGAAGGCGCGCCGGTCAGCGCGGCCACCCAGCTGCACCTCGACCGCTGCCTCACGTGCCGGAACTGCGAGACAACCTGCCCGTCGGGCGTGCAGTACGGGCGCCTGCTCGACATCGGGCGGGGGCTGGTCGAGGCGAAGGTCGGCCGCACGTCGGCCGAGGCCGCGCAGCGCTGGGCGCTGCGCCGCACGCTGCTGTCGCGGCCGTTGTTCGGCGCCGCGGTGGCGGTGGGCCGCATCGTGAAAGGCCTGCTGCCACGCGAGCTCGCCGACCACATCCCGGCCGGCGAACGTGCCGGCGAGTGGCCGGCGGCGCGCCACGCGCGCAAGATGATCGTGATGGAAGGCTGCGTGCAGCCGGCGCTCAAGCCGAACATCGACGCGGCGACGGCGCGCGTCCTCGACCGGATCGGCATCTCGCCGCTGCGCGTGGCGGCCGGCGGCTGCTGCGGCGCGCTGTCGCACCACCTCAACGCCGGCGACGAGGCGCGGGCGATCGTGCGCCGGAACATCGACGCGTGGTGGCCGCTCGTGCACCGCGGCGTCGAGGCGATCGTCGTCACCGCCACCGGCTGCGGCGTGATGGTCAAGGACTACGGCCACTTCCTCGCGCAGGACGCCGCCTACGCGGCGAAGGCGAAGAGGATCGCCGAGCTCGCGCGCGACCCCATCGAGGTCGTCGCGGTCGAGTGGAAGCGGATCGCGCCGCTGATCGCGATGGACCAGGGCCCGCAGCGCATCGCGTTCCACTCGCCTTGCACGCTGCAGCACGGCATGCGCATCCGCGGCCAGGTCGAGGAGATCCTGCTCGCGATCGGGCACTCGCTGCTGCCGGTCGCCGACATGCACCTGTGCTGCGGATCGGCGGGCACGTATTCGGTGCTGCAGCCGGCGCTGTCCGGGCTTCTGAAGACGAACAAGCTGAAGGCGCTCGAAGCCCCGCGCCCCGACGTGATCGTCACCGCGAACATCGGCTGCCTGACGCACCTCGAGTCCGGCACGCACGTTCCGGTGCGGCACTGGATCGAGCTCCTCGACACGCGCATGCTGAACGTGCAGCGGTCGACGATCTGAACGGCGCGGCGTCGTGAGCAGCGCGGAGGCACTTCGGTGAGCGATCCGGGCGCGCAGACGCGCGCGCACTATCGGCACTTCCTCGCGATCCCCACGCGCTGGATGGACAACGACGCGTACGGCCACGTGAACAACGTGACGTACTACTCGTACTTCGACACGGTCGTCAACGAGCACCTGATCGGCGCCGGCGGGCTCGACATCCGCAACGGGCCCGTCGTCGGCTACGTCGTCGAGACATCGTGCCGGTTCCACCGGTCGCTGTCGTTTCCGGAGACGCTCGACGCGGGGCTGCGCGTCGTGCGCCTCGGCCGCACGTCGGTCACCTACGAGATCGCGCTGTTCTCGCGCGATGCGGAGGGCCCGGCGGCGACCGGCCGCTTCGTCCACGTGTGGGTCGACCGCGCCACCGAACGCCCGGCGGAAGTGCCGCCGCGGATCCGCGCCGCGCTCGAACCGCTCGTCGTGGCGCCGGGGCCCTGACGTGCGCACGGCGACCGACGTGGCCGACGTGGCGCTGGAGTGCGCGCCGATGACCGCCGCGACGCGCGGCGACGCGCTCGCGCTGCTGCGCGGGTTCCTGGACGGCGACGCGCACTATCGCGCATCGGCGTCCGCATACGGCGACGGCGGCGTCGCGGCGCTCGAGCGCGCGCTCGACCTCTTCCTCGCGCGGCCCGAGGTCGGCTTCGTGTGGCTCGCCCGCGCCGGCGCCGATCGAGTCGCGGTCGGCGCGTGCGTCGTCTGCCGCGCGATCTCGACGTCGCGCGGCGCGCTCGTCGCCAAGCTGGACGACGTCACGGTGCGGCCGGGGTGGCAGGGCCGCGGCGTGGGCGGCCGCATGCTGGAGGCGCTCGGCGAGCGCCTGCGCGCGGAAGGCATGACGCGGATCGACTGCGGCTGCCATCGCGCGAACGCCGGCGCGTGGCGCTTCTACGAACGGCTGGGGTTCCGCCCGCTCGACGAGGAGCGTCTCGCGCTCCTGCTGGCGCCATGAGCGGCGAGGGCGTCCGATGAGCGGCGAAGGGCCGTCCCGAGGCGCGAATTGCGCCCCCTCGGGGGGCAGCGAGCGAAGCTTCTGCGCGAGCGTGGGGGCACGTCGATGACCACGGCGCGCGTGTTCGCGCTCGTCCCTGCCGCGGGCGGCGGCGCGCGCTTCGGCGGCGGACTGCCGAAGCAGTACGCGCTGCTCGCCGGAGTGCCGGTGCTGGCGCGCACGCTCGCGCGGCTGGCCGAGGCGGTCGCGCCGGACGGCCTGTTCGTCGCGCTCGCCGCCGACGACCTCCACTTCGAGCGTATGGCGAGCCACCCGCCGGACGTCGTCGCATTGCGATGTGGCGGCGCGACGCGCGCCGCGACCGTCGCCAACGCGCTCACCGCGCTCGCCGGGCGGTGCGGCGACGACGACTGGATCCTCGTGCACGACGCCGCGCGCCCGTGCGTGCCGCGCGACGCACTCGCGCGGCTGTGCCACCACTTGCGCGACGAGGCGACCGGCGGGCTGCTCGCGATTCCCGTCGCCGACACGCTGAAGCGCGGTGACGGCGACGCCGACGCGCCGCGCGCGACGGCCACGTTGCCGCGCGCCGGGCTGTGGCAGGCGCAGACGCCGCAGATGTTCCGCTACGGCGTGCTGCGCCGCGCCTTCGCGGCCGCGGGCGCGCTCGCCTGCACGGACGAGGCGCAGGCGGTGGAGGCGCTGGGTCTCGCACCGCTGCTCGTCCGCGGCAGCCCCGCCAACATCAAGATCACGTACGCCGAGGACCTGGCGCTCGCCGCGGCCATCCTCGCGGCGCAGGCGGTGGAGGAGGCACACCCGTGACGATGCGCATCGGCAGCGGCTACGACGTGCACGCGCTGGTCGCCGGGCGCCCGCTGATCCTGGGCGGCGTGACGATCCCGCATCCGCGCGGCCTCGCCGGCCATTCCGACGCCGACGTGCTGCTGCACGCGATCGCGGACGCGCTGCTGGGCGCGCTTGCGTTGGGCGACCTGGGCGCGCACTTTCCCGACAGCGACCCGCGCTGGAAGGGTGCCGACAGCCGCGCGCTGCTGCGCCACGTCGCGACGCTGGTCGGCGAGCGCGGCTACGTCGTCGGCAACGTCGACGCGACGGTGATCGCGCAGGCGCCGAAGGTCGCGCCGCACGTGGCGGCGATGCGCGCCAACGTCGCCGCGGATCTGGCGTGCGACGTCGGCTGCGTTTCGATCAAGGCCACGACGACGGAGCGCCTGGGCTTCGCGGGCCGCGAGGAGGGCATCGCCGCGGAGGCGGTCGTGCTGCTCGCGCCGCGGCCCGCGGCTTCGCAGCAGTAATCGCGTCACGCGCCGGCGAGCGGCAGCGTCACGCGCGCGACGGTGCCGCCGCCGTCGCGCGGCAGCAGGTCGACGTGCCCGCCGTGCAGCCGCGCGATGCGGTCGACGATCGCGAGGCCCAGCCCGGCGCCGGCCGCGCCGTCACTGCGCGCGCGCGCCTCGGTCGCGCGGGTGAACGGCTGCTTCAGCCGCTCGACGTCCGCCGGCACGATGCCCGCCCCGGGGTCCGCGACCTCGAGGACGGCCGTCGCGCCGCGCTCGGCCGTGGACACGTCGACCGGCGGCGCGCCTTACGCGATCGCGTTGTCGCCGCGGTTCGCGACGCGGCGCGACACCGCGGTCGGCTTGAGCGGCAGCCGCGGCAGGCGGCCGGCGACGAAGCGC
>JAYRNW010000075.1:0-2585 GCA_041911995.1 Casimicrobiaceae bacterium
GCACAACGGCACGACGGCCAAGCAGCGCCAGGACGCGGCCGAGCGGCTCAAGGGCTGGGAAGAAGACCTGCGCGCGCTGGCCGCGGAACCGAAGAACGCGCCCGGGCCGCCGCCGACCTGACGCTTCGCGCGCCCCGCCGGGGCGGGCGGCGCGCCGTCACCGGGGGCCGCGTGATCGGGCCGCCGGGACGCGCATCAGTCCCGCAGCTGCCAGCGCACCGGCACGCGGCCGGGCGGTGCGGCGACCGGCGCGCAGGCTTCGTCCTCGTCGTCGTCGTCGAACGCCTTGTCGCCGGCGGCGTCGGCCACGCCGGTGGCCTTGAGCGTCGCGAACGGGTAGAGCCTGCGGTCGAGCAGGTGCGACGGCGTGACGTTGCCGAGCGCGGTGAACATGTTGTCGAGCCGGCCCGGGTGCTCGCGCTCCCACTCGCGCAGCATGCGCTTCATCTGCACGCGCTGCAGGTTGTCCTGGCTGCCGCACAGCGAGCACGGGATGATCGGGAACTCGCGCCGCACGGCCCAGCGCTCGAGGTCGGTCTCGGCGACGTAGGCGAGCGGGCGGATCACGATGTGGCGGCCGTCGTCGCTGACGAGCTTGGGCGGCATCGCCTTCAGGCGGCTGCCGAAGAACATGTTCATGAAGAAGGTCTGCAGCATGTCGTCGCGGTGGTGGCCGAGCGCGATCTTGGTCGCGCCGAGCTCGTCGGCGACGCGGTACAGGATGCCGCGGCGCAGCCGCGAGCACAGGCTGCACATCGTCTTGCCCTCGGGGATCAGGCGCTTGACGATCCGGTACGTGTCCTGGTTCTCGATGTGGAAGGGCACGCCGCGGCCCCGCAGGTAGTCGGGCAGCACCTCGGCCGGGAAGCCGGGCTGCTTCTGGTCGAGGTTGACGGCGACCAGATCGAAGTGCACCGGCGCGCGCGCCTGCAGCGACAGCAGGATGTCGAGCAGCGCGAAGCTGTCCTTGCCGCCCGAGATGCACACCATCACCTTGTCGCCGGGCTCGATCATGTTGAAGTCGGCAATCGCCTGCCCGACCTGGCGGTGCAGCCGCTTCGCGAGCTTGGCCGCTTCGACGCCGGGCTTCGCGGCGCGCGGCCCGGCGGGCGCTTCGCCGGCGTCGGCTGCGCCGTCCCCGGCGCGTGGTTCGGTGCGCCGCTCGGCGCGCGAGTCTGTCGTGATCACGGTGAGGCTTCCTTGATGCCGAACACTTCGACCCCGACCGCGGCGCAGTCGGGATAGACATCGGGCTTTTCGGTCGAGACGCGCGCTGCGCGCACGCGCGGGTGTTCGAGCATCAGCGCGAGCACCTCGTCGCACAGCGTTTCCTGCAGATGGATATGGCCCTTGCTGACGCGCAGCGCGATCGTGCGGCGGATGAAGTCGTAGTCGACCACCTCGTCGAGTTCGTCGTCCCTCGGCGTCGACAGCGCGAGCGGCACGTAGAGCTCGACGTTGATCAGCACGCGCTGTTCGCCGCGCTTCTCGAAGTCGTGCACGCCGATGTTGATCCAGACCTCGTAGTCGCGCAGGAAGAGGCGGCGGCAGTCCATCAGGCTCGCGTGGCTGAGCAGGCTTTGCATGGCGTCAGACCTCGGATTGGCGCTGCGCGAGGAACAGCACGTCGCGCGGCTGCGCCTGCAGGTGCTGGCCCCCGTCGACGAGCAGCGTCGTGCCGGTGATCGCCGGCGACTCGATCATGAAGCGCACCGCGCGCGCGATGTCGTGCGGCGCGGACGACCGGGCAAGCGGCGTGAGCGTCTTCGCGCGCTCGAACTCGCCGGCGGTCATCGGGCCCGAAGGCAGCGTCACGCCGGGCGCGACGCCGCACACCCGCAGCCGGGGCGCGAGCGCCTGCGCGAGCAGCGTCGTCGCCGCCTCGAGCGCCGCCTTCGACAGCGTGTACGACAAGTGGTCCGGGTTCGGATTCCACAGCTTCTGGTCGAGCAGGTTGACCGCGCAGCCGCTCGCGTCGCGCTGCGCGAGGTGCGCGTGCAGCGCGCGCGCCAGCACGATCGGCGCGCCGGTGTTGGCGCGCGCGTGCGCCTCCCATGCCGCGAAGGTGAAGCCCGCGACATCGTCGTACTCGAAGCGCGACGCGTTGTTGACGACCGCGTCGAGCCGGCCGCACTGCGCGACGACGCGCGGCACGAGCGCGAGGCACTGCGCCTCGTCGGCCAGGTCGCACTCCAGCGCCCAGGCCTGCGCACCGAGCGCCTGCGCGTAGGCGACCGTCGCGCGCGCGGCGTCGGCCGAGTCGCGATAGTGGACCGCGACGTCGAAGCCGTGGCGCGCGAGCTCGAGCGCGATCTCGCGCCCGATGCGCTGCGCCGCGCCGGTGACGAGCACGGTCGGCCTGCTTCTCGATTCGGGTGGCGCGGAGATCACGGTTTCTACAATGCCCGGATGGAACCACGCGGGCCGAAAGTGGCGCAAGCGCCGAGTGTATCGGCGGGCACTTCGACCCCGCTCGGCGCGGGGGGGGCGCGCGCGGTCGCCGGCGCCCGCCGGGGGCGGGCGGTAGAACCCATCATTTAGGAGGCGCGGAAACCCCCCCGGCGCGGCAACAAACCGCGCCGCGA
>JAYRNW010000076.1:0-11236 GCA_041911995.1 Casimicrobiaceae bacterium
CCAGCGGCTGCTTCGCCCCGAGCTTGCCGAAGAGCTCGTCGTGCGACGCCAACTCCCGCGACCATTCGTCGCGGCGCGCCTGCATCACGGCCGCGAACTTGTCGGCGCCGAACGCGAGTCCGGTCCAGTTCAGGTCCGTGTAGTCGGGTACCAGCCCGACGGGGCTCTCGACCGCGCGCGCGCCGCCGCGGCAGCGCTCGACGATCCACTGCAGCACGCGCATGTTCTGCCCGAACCCCGGCCACGCGAACTTGCCGTCGGCGTCCTTGCGGAACCAGTTCACGCTGAAGATCTTCGGCGGGTGCGCGACCGCCTCGCCCATGTTGAGCCAGTGCTTGAAATAGTCGCCGACGTGGTAGCCGCAGAACGGCAGCATCGCGAACGGGTCGCGCCGCACCTCGCCGACCGCGCCGGTCGCCGCCGCCGTCGTCTCCGAGCCCATCGTCGCGGCCTTGTAGACGCCCTCCTCCCACGAGCGCGCCTCGGACACCAGCGGCACCGTGTCCGAGCGCCGCGCGCCGAACACGAACGCGGAGATCGGCACGCCGGCCGGATCGTCCCAGTGCGGGTCGAGCGACGGGCACTGCGCCGACGCCACGGTGAACCGCGCGTTCGGGTGCGCGGCCTTGCGGCCGCAGTCGGGCGTCCAGTCCTTGCCCTGCCAGTCGACGAGGTGCTGCGGCGGCTCCTTCGTCATCCCCTCCCACCACACGTCGCCGTCGTCGGTCAGCGCGACGTTGGTGAAGATGACGTTCTTCTTGAGCATCTCCATCGCGTTGGGGTTCGACTCGTACGACGTCCCCGGCGCCACGCCGAAGTAGCCGGCCTCCGGGTTGATCGCGTGGAAGTAGCCTTCGAGGCCCGGCTTGATCCACGCGATGTCGTCGCCGATCGTCGTGACCTTCCACCCGTCGAAGCCCGCGGGCGGGATCATCATCGAGAAGTTGGTCTTGCCGCACGCGCTGGGGAACGCCGCCGCGACGTACGTCTTCTCGCCCTGCGGCGACGTGACGCCGAGGATCAGCATGTGCTCGGCGAGCCAGCCCTGGTCGCGGCCCATCACCGACGCGATGCGCAGCGCGAAGCACTTCTTGCCGAGCAGCGCGTTGCCGCCGTAGCCGGAGCCGTAGCTCCAGATCTCGCGCGACTCGGGGAAGTGCACGATGTACTTCTGGTCCCTGTTGCACGGCCACGGTACGTCCTGCTGGCCGACCGCGAGCGGCGCGCCGACCGAGTGTACGCACGGCACGAAGTGGCCGTCGCTGCCCAGCACGTCGAACACGGCGCGCCCCATGCGCGTCATGATCCGCATGTTGACGACGACGTACGGGCTGTCCGAGATCTCGATGCCGACGTGCGCGATCGGGCTGCCGATCGGGCCCATCGAGAACGGCACGACGTACATCGTGCGCCCGCGCATGCAGTGCGAGAAGAGGCCGTTCAGCGTGCGGCGCATCTCGTCGGGCGCGACCCAGTTGTTGGTCGGGCCGGCGTCGTCGCGGCTCTCGCTGCAGATGAACGTGCGGTCCTCGACGCGCGCGACGTCGGACGGGTCGGACAGCGCGAGGTAGCTGCCGGGGCGCTTCTTCTCGTCGAGCTTGGTGAGCGTGCCGGCCGCGACCATCTCGGCCATCAGCCGCTCGTACTCCTCGTCGCTGCCGTCGCACCAGACGATGCGCTCGGGCTGCGTCAACGCGGCGATTTCGCGGACCCACCCCATGAGGCGCGGGTGGCGGACATAGGCCGGCGCGCTCACGGACGCGGCGAGCGTGGCAAGGGATTCGGGCTGGTTCATCGTCGGAGGGGGGACCGTGGCAGGAAGGTGGAAAAGCGTGCCCCGCCGTCTCGGACCTGCGGCGGTAACCGTCGATTTTACTCCGCCGCCCCCCGGCGGCGCACTGGTCGAGCGGCCTTACCGATTCGCGACCACGAAGAGGCGCCGGAACGGGAACAGCGTACGGCCGTCGGGCAGCGCCGGGTACGCAGCCGCGAGCCGCGCGTCGTAGTCGGCGAGGAATTCGCGCTGCTCCGCGGCGGCGAGCGCCGCGAGGATCGGCACCAGCCACGTCCCCTTCGTCCACGCGGCCACCGGATGCTCGCCGCCCGCGCCCGCGGGCAGCACCTGCAGGTATTCGGTGGTCCAAACGTCCACGGTGCGCGCGTGCGGTGCGAGCCAGCCGAAGTAGTCGGCGGGCCGCGCGACCGGCGTCGCCGGCAGCAGCGTTCCGAGCCGGTCACGCCAGCGCGCGCTCGCCGCGAGCTCGGCGACCGCCGTGTGCGACGGCGCGCCGAAGTTGTCGGGCATCTGCACGGCGAGCGTGCCGCCTTCGGCCACCGTCGCGATCAGCCGCGGGAACAGCGCCGCGTGCGCGGGCAGCCAGTGCAGCGCGGCGTTCGAGTAGACGAGGTCCGCCGGCGCCGACGGCGCCCACGCCGCGAGGTCGGCCGCCGCGTAGTGCACGCGCGGCAGGTCCGCGGTGGCGGCGCGCGCGCGGTCGAGCATCGGCTGCGAGTTGTCGACACCCAGCACGTCGGCGGCCGGCCAGCGCTGCGCGAGCAATCGCGTGACGTTGCCGGCGCCGCAGCCCAGGTCGACCACCGACCGCGGCGCGGCGAGCGCGACGCGCGCGAGGAGGTCCACGGCCGGGCGCAAACGGTGGTCGGCGAAGCGCAGGTATTGTGCGGGGTCCCAGCTCATCTGTCGCCTCGCCGACTGCGCGCGCGGTACCAGCGCCGCGCGCGCGCGAACACGATCGGGGTCGCGAGCAGCAGCACGACGAGCCGCGTCACGTGGAACGCCGTGACCAGCGGCACGCCCAGCTGCAGCACCTTGGCCGTGATGCACATCTCGGCGATACCGCCCGGCGCCGTGCCCAGCACCAGCGTGGCCGGGTGCAGCCCCGACGCCCACGCGAGCGCAACGCCGAACGCCGCCGACAGCACGAGCGACAGCACGACCGTCAGGGCCACGGCCGCGACGAAGCGGTGCGCGCCGTGCAGGAAATCCGGCTGGAACCGCGAGCCCAGCGCGCAGCCCAGCAACAGCTGGCCCGCGTTGGACACGACCTGCGGCATCGCCGACCAATCGACCTGCGCCGCCGTCAGCGGGATCGCGACGGCGAGCGACCCCAGCACGAACGCGTTGGGGAGCTTCAGCCACTGGAAGACGAGGCTGCCGGCGAAGGTCGCCGCCATCAGCAGCGCGAAGCCGCCGCCGTCGAACGTCGTCGCCCCCTGCACGTAGAGGTCGCTGCCGTGCACGCCGAGCGCGGTGATCGCGCCGGGCACGATCCCGACGACGATCAGGATGCGCAGGCTCTGCGCCGCCGCGATGCGGTCCATGCGGCCGCCGAAGCGCTCGCCCAATGTCGCCATCTCGGCGGCGCCGCCGGGCACGCTCGCGAAGATGCCGGTCGTCTTGTCGAGGCGCGCGACGCGCGCGAGCGCGATGCCCGAGACGTAACCGAGCGCGATGGCGAACGCCGCGCCGGCCGCGAGCAGCAGCCACAGGCCCGCGACCTCGTGCACGACGTGCGGCGTGAAGTACAGCCCCAGCGCGGTGCCGATGATCCACTGGCCGCCGTAGCGCGCCGGCGGCGGCGCCGCGATGTCCACGCCCAGCACGCGGAGCAGCGCGAGCGAGAACAGCGGCCCCAGCATCCACGGGATCGGCGTGCGCAGCCGCGCGCACGCGTAGCCGGCCAGCGCGCCCACCGCGAGCGCGGCCGCCCAGCGGACGGTGCGGTAACGCGCGAGAAGGTCCGCCGCTACCGCCACGTCGGCCCCCGGCGGCTACGGGAGCGCTGCAACATCGGGAGGCCGGGGGTCGTGCCGAGGGCCACGCGTGCCCGCGCGGCCGTCCACGTCAGAACACCCACAGGTCGCGGCGCGGGATCTCGAGCCAGTGGTCGCCGGGCGCGAGTGCCGAGGCGCCGTACGCACGCAGCCGCGCCCCGCCCAGGTGGAAGAGGTGCTCCCACCGGTCGCCCAGGAACATCGACGTCACGAGCGGCAGGCGCACCCGGTTGTCGCCGCCGGCGTCGGCGACGCGCACGCGCTCGAGCCGGATCATGCCGGTGGCCGGCCCGCCGACCGCGAGCGCGCCGCGCGCGGCGCCCCACAGCTCCCAGCCGTCGCCGGCGATGCGCGCCTCGCCGTTGCGCAGCTCCGCGACCTTGCCGCCGATCGCGTTGTTGCTACCCATGAACTCGGCGGTGAACCGCGTGCGGGGCCCGGCGTACATTTCCTGCGGCGTTCCCTGCTGCTCGATGACGCCGTTGTTGAGCAGCAGAATGCGGTCGGACATCGCCATCGCCTCGCCCTGGTCGTGGGTGACCACGAGCGCCGAGAGCTGCATGCGCAGGATCAGCTCGCGCAGCCACGCGCGCGCCTCCTCGCGCAGTTTCGCGTCGAGGTTGGACAGCGGCTCGTCCATCAGGATCACCGGCGGGTTGTAGACCAGCGCGCGCGCGATCGCCACGCGCTGCTGCTGGCCACCCGACAGCTGGTGCGGCAGGCGCTGCGCGAGCGCGGAAAGGCCCAGGTTGGCGAGCGCGGCCGTCACACGCTGCGCGATCTCGCCGGACGCCGTGCCGCGCAGCTTGAGGCCGTAGGCGACGTTCTCGAACACCGTCCGGTGCGGCCACAGCGCGTACGACTGGAACACGAGGCCCAGGTTGCGCTTCTCCGCCGGCACCTCCACGCGCGCGGCGCCGTCGAAGACGGCGCGGTCCTCGATGCGAATCGCGCCCCGGTGCGGGACCTCGAGCCCCGCGACCGCGCGCAGCAGCGTGGTCTTGCCGCTGCCGGAGGGGCCGAGCAGCGACACCACCTCGCCCTGCTGGAGCTCC
Organism: Casimicrobiaceae bacterium; assembly: GCA_041911995.1. GTDB lineage: Bacteria > Pseudomonadota > Gammaproteobacteria > Burkholderiales > Casimicrobiaceae > VBCG01. The sequence continues at coordinate 4,851 of JAYRNW010000076.1, forward strand.
ATCGACACGCCCTTCAGGATGGCGTTGTCGCCGTAGGACAGGTGCAGGTCGCGGACCTCGAGCTTAATCATGGAGCTTCACCCCGAAGCGCAGAGCGATGACGAGGCCGATGGCCACCAGCACGACGTTGATGAGGGACAGGGCCGCGACCGTGTCCGCGGCACCCGTGCCCCACAGCGAGACGAGCAGCGAGCCGATCACCTCCGTGCCGGGACCGAGCAGGTACACGCCGGTCGAGTACTCGCGCTCGAAGATCATGAACACGAGGAGCCAGCTCGCAAGGAGGCCGTAGCGGATGAGCGGCAGCGTCACGTGGCGGCTGACCTGCGCGCGCGTGGCGCCCGCGCTGCGCGCCGCCTCCTCGAGCTCGGCGCCGACCTGCAGCAGCGAGCTCGACACCAGACGCATGCCGTACGCGAGCCAGACGACCGTGTACGCGAGCCACACGCTGAAGATCGTCGCGCGCAGCGGGGACAGCGGCGGGAAGAACAGGAACACCCACAGGAACGCGAGGCCGGCGAGCAGGCCGGGCACCGCGCGCGGCACCAGCACGAGGTAGTCGACGAAGCGCGACCAGCCGTCGGGCCGGCGGTGCGTCGCGAGGCCGATCGCCGTGTAGCACGCGACCGCCAGCGCGCCGCCGACCACGCCGATGACGATGGTGTTCAGGATGCCGCGCACGAGCGTGGGCTGGTCGAACACCTCGCGGAAATGGTCGAGCGTCAGCACTTCGGACAGCACGACGCCCTCGCCCCAGGTCGACACCATCGAGCGCAGCGCGATGCCGGACAGCGGCACGACGATCGTCACGAAGAGCCAGAGGAGCAGGATGGCCGCCGCCACCCACCGCCACGGCCCGAGCGGCAGCGGGCGCTGGCGGCCCGCCTTGCCCTTCACCGTCACGAACTTCGCGGCATGGCGCAGCAGGCGGCGCTGCAGCATCACGAGCGGGAACGTCACCGCGACGATGCACACCGCCACCGCCGCCATCAGATGGTACGAGGGCGTGCCGAGCTTGTTGGTGAGCTTGTACAGGTACGTCGCGAGCACGAGGTGGCCCTCGGGATCGCCCAGCACGAGCGGCAGGCCGAAGATCTCGAAGCCCAGGAAGAACACGAGCACGCCGGAGAACAGGAGCGCCGGCGTCACCATCGGCAGGCTCACGTCGCGCGCGACGCGGAACGGCGACGCCCCGGTCATGCGCGCGGCCTCCTCCACGTCGGAGCCCAGGCTCTTCAGCGCCGACGACGAGTAGAGGTACACGTGCGGCACGTGCGTGAGCCCCGCGATGACCGCGATCGCGGTGAGCGAGTACACGTTCCATGGCACGTCGCCCGCGAGCTGCCGCGCCCACACCGAGTAGAAGCCGACCGGACCCGCCGCCACGACGTAGCCGAACGCCAGCACCATCGGCGACACGAAGATCGGGATCAGCAGCAGCGGCTCGATCCACTGCCGGCCCGGCAGGTCGGTGCGCACCATCAGGAAGGCGAGGATGCCGCCGAGCGGCACGGCGATCAGCGCCATGCCGGAGGCGATCACCAGCGAGTTGCGGAACGCGTCCCAGAAGTCGGCGTCCGCGAAGATGAACTCGAAGGCGCCGAGCCCGAGCGACCGGCCCGGAGAAAAGAACGGCGCGTCGAGCAGGCTCTGGTAGACGATGAGCCCGAGCGGCAGGAACACCGCGACCGCCGTCAGCGCGACGACGGCGATGCGCGGCGCGTCGGCGCGGGTCATCGCGGAGGCGCTGCCCGGCGCCGGCCTACTTCGCGCCCTTGATCGCGGCCTGCCACTGCTTGATGAAGTCGAGGCGCCTCGCCTGGTCGAGATAGACGAGCAACTCGGCGCTCACCGGGATCGGGCGGACCGAGCCGCCGAGCGTCTTGGCCAGTCCCGACGCGGTCATCTCGCCCTCCACGTCGGCGCGGATCGAGCCCAGGTCGGCCTGGCTGGCGATGATCTGCTGGCCGCGCTTGCTCAGGATGTAGTCGATCCACAGCTTCGCGGCGTTCGGGTTCTTGGCCGCCTTGCTGATGAACTGCACGCGCGACATCACGAGCGTGTAGTCCTTGGGCAGCACGTAGCCGATGCCCGGGTCCTTCTTCATGCGCAGCACGGCATAGGACGCGAAGATGTTGTAGCCGAGAACGTTCTCGCCGGAGCTGATGCGCTCCATCATCGTGCCCGAGCTCGACTGGAAGCGCGGGCCGACGCCGCCCATTGCCTTCACGAAGTCCCAGAACTGCGGATTCTGCTTGCTGTCCTGCGTGATGAGCATGAACCCCACGCCCGACTTCTCGATGTCGTAGGTGGTGAACTTGCCCTTGAGCTTGTCGGGGCTGGCCGTGAGCAGCTTGGTCAGCTCGGCGTGGCTCTGCGGCACGTCGGCGCCCTGCAGCAGCCGCTTGTTGTAGACGAACGCGATGGGCTCGTAGGTCGTGCCGAACGCCGTGCTCTTGAAGTTGGCCCAGGCCGGCACCTGCGCGAGCTCGGGGGAGGCGTACGCCATCCCGTTGCCGTCGCTGACGAGCTTGATCTGCAGGTCCATCGCCGAGCTCCACAGGACGTCGGCGGAGCCGCTGCCCGCCGCCACCTCGCTGATGAACCGGTTGTAGATCTCGGTGGTGTTCATGTCGTTGTACTCGACGCTGATGCCCGGGTACAACGCCTGGAAGTCCTTGATGAGCGGCGTGGCGGCCACCAGGTCGGTCGAGCTGTAGACGACGACCTTGCCCTCCTTCTTCGCCGCGGCGACGGTGTCGGCATAGCTCGCCGGATAGGCGGCAGGCGCCTGCGCAACGGCGACGAGCGGGAACAGCAGGAGGCCGGCCAGAAGCGTCGCGGCGGCCTTGCGGAATGCGGTCATGGGGATTTCCTCCGGAAGCGGCCTTCTGATGCGCGGGCGCCGGGCGGCGCCGCGCCTTGTGCGCCCACTTTGCCTTCGGCGCCCGCGCCCGTCAATGCGCGCGCCCTGCGCACTCACTTGCCGATGCAAAACCGCCCGAAGATCGCGCCCAGCAGGTCGTCGGCGGAGAACTCGCCGGTGATCGCCGCCAGCGCGCCCTGCGCGTCGCGCAGCTCCTCGGCGAAGAGCTCGATCGGCGGCGCCTTCGGCGCGAGATGCGCGGCCGCGGCGGCCAGGTGCTCCGCCGCGTCGCGCAGCGCGACGACGTGGCGCTCGCGCGCGAGGTACGTGTCCTCGGTCGCGCCTTCGGCCCCGACCAGCGCGAGCACCTCGCGCTCGAGGAGCGCCACGCCCTCGCCGGTCTTCGCCGACAGCCAGACGTGGCGGCGCGGCGTGCCGTCGGCGTCCCGCGCCGCGGCGCGCGGGGCGACGCCGGCCAGGTCCGCCTTGTTGTGGACGACCACGCGCGGCAGCGCCACCGGCAGCTTCGCGAGGATCGCGCGGTCGCCTTCGGGCAGGTCGTCCGCTGCGGCCCGCGCGTCGACGATCAGCACCGCGAGGTCGGCGCGGCCGACGGCCGCCCACGTGCGCTCGATGCCGATGCGCTCGACCACGTCGTCGGTGGCGCGCAGGCCCGCCGTGTCGACGATCGTCAGCGGAATGCCGGCGATCTCGATCACGCGCTCGACGGTGTCGCGCGTCGTGCCCGGCACCGGCGTGACGATCGCCGCCTCCTCGCGCGCGAGCGCGTTCAGGAGGCTCGACTTGCCGACGTTGGGCTCGCCGACCAGCACGACGGTGAGCCCTTCGCGCAGCAGCGCGCCGGTGCGCGCCGCGGCGAGCACGCGCGCGAGCCGCGCGCGGAGGTCGGCGAGCCGGCGTGCGACGTCGCCGGCGCGCAGGAACTCGATGTCCTCCTCGGGAAAGTCGAGCGTGGCCTCGGTGTACGTGCGCAGCTCGGTGAGCGCGTCGACGAGCGCGTGAACGTCGCGCGAGAACTCGCCGGCCAGGCTGCGCGCGGCGGCGCGCGCCGCGGCCGCGGTCGCGGCGTCGATCAAGTCGGCGACACTCTCGGCCTGCGCGAGGTCGAGCTTGCCGTTGAGGAACGCGCGCTTCGTGAACTCGCCGGGCTCGGCCAGCCGCGCGCCCAGCTCGACGCAGCGCGCAAGCACGAGCCGCAGCACCGACGGGCCGCCGTGGCCGTGGAACTCGGCGACCGCCTCGCCCGTGTAGGAGGCCGGCGCCGGAAAGTGCAGGACGAGGCCGTGGTCGAGCGGCGCGCCGCGCGCGTCGCGGAAGGTCGCCACCGTCGCCACGCGCGGCGGCGGCACGCGGCCCGCGACCCCCGCGATCAGCGGCTCGAGGCCGGTGCCCGACACGCGCACCACGCCAACGCCGCCGCGGCCGGGCGGCGTCGCGATCGCGGCGATCGTGGGGGCCGGCGGGACGTCCATGGCGCGAGGATAGCGCGATGCACGCGGGCCCGGTCGGAGCGGCGGTCGGCGCCCCTCACCTCAACCCGCTCCCCGCTGCGCGGGGCGAGGGAGCAGCGATGCCCAAGGGTCAGAGCCGCAACAAACGGACACGGCGTGGCCCACGCACCGGTTGGCGCGTTTGTGACGGCTCTGACCCTTGGTTCTGCAGTGCGCTTGTTACGGCTCTGATCCGTAGTTACGGCGAACCGGGAATGCGAGCACCGCAGGCTGTCGGCGCGCACACGCGCGCTACCGAACGGGGCGCGCAGCGCCGCCTGTGCGATTTGCTCACCTGCGTGTCGCGGCTTTCGCCGCCGCCTCCCGCTCGAGCAGCCGGTTGACGTGCCACTGCTGGCCGATCTGCAGGATGTTGTTGACGAGCCAGTACAGCACGAGGCCCGACGGGAAGAAGATGAACATCACCGAGAAGGCGATCGGCATGATCTGCATGACCTTCGCCTGCACCGGGTCGGAGATGGGCGTGGGCGAGAGCTTCACCTGCAGGTACGCGGTGATCGCGTAGATCACCGGCAGCACGAAGTACGGGTCGGGCGCCGACAGGTCGTGGATCCACAGGATCCAGGGCGCCTGCCGCAGCTCGACGGCGGACAGCAGCACCCAGTACAGCGCGATGAAGACCGGGATCTGCACGAGGATCGGCAGGCACCCGCCCAGCGGGTTGATCTTCTCCTGCTTGTACATCTCCATCATCTTGATCTGCAGCTGCTGCTTGTCGTTCGCGTACTGCTCCTGCAGCGCCTTCATCTTGGGCGCGATGATCTTCATCTTCGCCATCGACCGCGCCGCGGCGGCGTTGAGCGGATAGAACGCGCCCTTGATCATGATCGTCATCACGACGATCGCCCAGCCCCAGTTGCCGATCAGCCCGTGCAGCCACTTGAGCAGCCAGAACAGCGGCGCCGCGAGCACGGTGAACACGCCGTAGTCGACGACGAGGTCGAGCCCCTTCGCCGTCTTCGCGAGCACGTCCTGGTCCTGCGGGCCCACGTACAGCGGCACGCGGACCTCGCCGGTCGCGCCGGGCGCGATCGTGCCGACGGGCACGATGACCCCGGCCGCGTACAGGCCGCCGTCGAGCTTGCGCGTGAAGAACTCGCGCGGCGTCTTCTTCTCGTCGGACGGCAGCCAGGCGCTGACGAAGTAGTGCTCGATCATGCCGACCCAGCCGTTGTCGGCCGTCTTCGTGAACGGCGACTTGCGGTTGGGGTCGGCGGCGAGCTTGTCGATCTCGCCGAATTCGACCTTCTTGAAGTTGTCCTTCTCGTTGTAGACGACCGGGCCGACGTAGGAGGCCGGCGCCATCGAGCTCTGGACGACCGCCGACTTGGCGTCGCGCGTCAGCTGGAAATACGCGTACGGCGACAGCGGCGCCGCGCCCTTGTTCGTGATGTCGAACGCGACGTCGATCAGGTAGCTGCCGCGGTGGAACGTCAGCACCTGGACCACCGGATCGCCGGCGGGCGTGGTCGCCTTCAGCCGCAGTTCGACGCGGTCGGCGCCCGGCGCGAGCTCGCGCGGCCCCGGCAGCGCCTCGAACTGCGTGCGGTGGTTGGGCATGCCGTCGCCGAGCAGCCCCGCCTGCGCGACGAACACGCGCTCGGCGTTGCGCTGCAGCGCGAGGTAGGGCTTCGCGGGATCGGTCGCGTCGCGGTGGCGGTCGAGCGACACCAGCGAGATCACGCCGCCCAGCGTGTCCACCTCCGCCGTGAAGAGGTCGGTGCGGATCTTCACGACCTGGCCGGCCGCCACCGGCGCGGCACCGGGCGCGGCGGGGACGCCGCTCGCCGCGCCCGGGATCGCGGGCGCCGCGGCCGGCGCGGTGGGCACCGGCAGGTCCTTCGGCGGTGCCGCGGGCTGGCCGGGCAGAGGCGCGCCGATACAGGCCGAGCAGGCTGTCGCCAGTGGCCGTCCCGAAGCCCACTTCTTCGCAGGCACCGACCCGACCGCGACACAGCACCACTACCTGATCGCAGAGCGGCGCCACC
>JAYRNW010000077.1:0-18387 GCA_041911995.1 Casimicrobiaceae bacterium
ATCGTGAGATGCGTCATTGATCGGACAGCCCGGCACTGCGGTCCCGGTGCCTTGGAAAGGCTGCACCGATCACCCGTATTGCACCTCACAACGGCCGAGGACCCTTTGACGGCCGTCAAAGCTATGCGTACAAATAACTATATGACGATGTAACGAAGTGTGCGCCACCGTGGGGCGGCGCGGCACCGGAATCGCCGATCGCGCCGGTCGGGAATTCCGGCGCAAGGGTCCCGCAGCGGCGCGCTCGCGCTAGAGCCGCGACCCGGCGAGCACGACGTCGGCGTTGCGCCACGCCGCGCGCGCCTGCGCATCGACCTTCGCGGCCGCGTCCGCGCGCCCGGCGCGGCGCAGCGCCTCGGCCATGCCGGACAGCGACCAGCCGTTGGCCGGGTAGTGCGCGAGGTCCTCGCCGTAGACGCGGATGGCATCGTCGTGGCGGCCCGCGGCGAGCAGCGCGGCGCCCAGCGCGTGCCGGGTCGGCGCGAGCCACAGGTGCGGCTCGTCGTACGCGAGCCCGTCCTCGACGGCGACGGCCCGCGCGAGCAGCGCCACCGCCTCGCCCGTCCGGCCCTCGGCCGCCGCGACGTCGGCGGCGAGCGTCAGCTGCGCGATGCGCACCAGCGCGGCCGCCGCGTTGATGTTCTTCACCTTCACCTTCGCGAGCGCCGGGTCGGAGGCGAGCGCGTCGAGCCGCGCCAGCTCGGCCCGCGCCTCCGGCACGCGTCCCGTCTTCGCGTAGGCGGTCCCGCGCGCGTAGTGCCAGATCGCGCGCGGGTACGGCTCGGCGCCGTCGGGCGGCAGCGTGTCCGCGAGGATCGCGTGCCACTGCGCGAAGCGCACGCGCGCGAACAGCGGCAGCACCGCGTACTGCTGCAGGATGCCCGTGCTGCGGTCGGGCGGGTTCGGACCGCACGCCGCCGGAAAGGCCGCGTCGGCGGCCGCGATCGCCGCACGGCTGCGGCCTTCCATCGCGGCGGACGCGAACAGGAAGTGGTGGTTGTGCGCGACGTAGCCGACGCGGTAGGCGCGCTGGGCGTCCACCTGCGAGACGTACGCGCGGTCGGCGGCGATCGACGCCGCGTTCGCCCGCGACGCGTCGGCGTAGCGGCCGGTGCGCATGTAGACGTGCGCCGGCATGTGCAGCAGGTGGCCGGACCCCGGCGCCAGCGTCGTCAGCCGGTCGGCGCTCGCGAGCGCGCGCTCCGGATGGCGCGAGCTTTCCATCACGTGGATCCAGTAGTGGTTGGCGCCGGGGTGGCCGGGCGCCAGCCGCAACGCGCGGGAAAGGCGATCGGTCACCGCGCCGGTCCACGGCTTCGGAGCGCCGTCGGCCGCCCACCAGTCGTATGGATGCAGGTTGAGCACCGCTTCGGCGGCGAGCACCGCGATCTCGGCGTCCTGCGGGAACTGCCGCGCGAGCGCGGCCATTCGCACGGCGTACGCCTCTTCGTCGACGGTCGCGGCGTCGGGATGGCGGGCGGCGAGCGCGGCGATCAGGCCGCGTTCGCGCGGCGTCGCGCTCGGCGCCAGCGCCTGCGCGCGGGCGAGCGCGGCGGCGACGTCGGCCGCGGCGGCGGCCTCCATGTCGGCGTTGATGTTCGGGCCCTGCGCCCACGCGAGCGCCCACCAGCACGCGGCGCAGCGCGAGTCCGCGCGCGTGGCGGCGGCGAACGAGCGCGCGGCCTCGGCCGGGTTGAACCCCCACACCAGCGTCATCCCCTGCTCGAAGTAACGCCGGGCGAGCGCCGAGTCGGTCCGCACGGCCGGGTGGTACGGCCGCAGGCCTTCCAGCAGCGGCGCGGCCGGCGGTGAGGTGGCCGGGCCGGCGGCTGCGATCGCCAGGTGGAGCGCGGCCAGCGCAGCCGCCAGGCCCGTCGCCTGGCGGCGGCCGGGGCGGGGCGCCGGGCGCGCCGGTCGCCGCCCGCGTGATCGCCTTCCCATGGCGATCGAAGTTAGCACAGCCGTCGTATCATGGACCTGCCGGCATCTCCCCCTTGTGGGTAGTAGGGACATTACCCATGCCGGTTATAGACGCCCGCCGACCGCAGGCAGCCTAATGCAGGTGTCGGACGTCGAGCGGGCACCTTGGGGCCTGCCGGCGCGGTGCGTCCATGAGGCGCGGACTGCCCGCCGTCCCGGCGGTTGGCCTGCCACCCGTCGTCACCGTTTCGCAACCATGGAGGTACCCCAGTGCAATTCGACAAGGAACTGGACGCGCGCGGCCTGTCGTGCCCGCTGCCGATCCTCAAGACCAAGAAGGCGCTGAACGATCTCGCGTCCGGCCAGGTGCTGAAGGTCGTGGCCACCGACCCGGGCTCGATCAAGGACATGCAGGCGTTCTCGACCCAGACGGGCAACCCGCTGCTGTCGCAGGCGGAAGAGAACAAGACGTACGTGTTCTTCATGCAGAAGAAATGAGCGCCGGCGGCGGGTCGCGCTGACCGCGCCGCCTGCCCGACTGCTTCCAGAGGAGGCTCGATGGGAACGCAAGCCGAACTGACCGCTGCCGGCGTGACCGACGCCGCGCTCGACCGTGCCATCAACGACCGCATCGACGCGCTGCTGGGGCAGCGGCTCGAGGCGAAGCTCGCCGAGTTGAAGGCGAAGCGCACGCCGTCGATGACGATCATCGCCACCAAAGGGACGCTCGACTGGGCGTACCCGCCGTTCATCCTGGCGTCGACCGCCGCGGCGCTCGGCTGGGACGTGTCGGTGTTCTTCACGTTCTACGGCCTCGAGCTCCTGAAGAAGGACGTCTCGAAGCTGCAGGTGAGCCCGCTCGGCAACCCGGCGATGCCGATGAAGATGCCGATGGGCCCCAAGGGGTTCCGGGCGATCAAGTGGAACATCCCGAACGTCATCCAGTCGTTCGTCCCCGGCTACGAGGCGTTCGCGACCAAGATGATGAAGAAGACGGTCAAGAACAGCGGCGTCGCCACCGTCGCCGAGCTGCGCGCGCTGTGCATCGAGGCCGGCGTGAACCTGATCGCCTGCCAGATGACCGTCGACCTCTTCGGCTACAAGCACGAGGACTTCATCCCGGAGGTCAAGGAATACTGCGGCGCCGCGACCTTCCTGCCGATGGCGAAGGACGCCGACGTCAGCCTGTTCATCTGAAAGTCCGCGCGGACGCCGCAGGGCGCCTCTCGCAATCCAATTACAACTCCGCAAGGGGAGCATCGTGAAGAACTTCGTGAAGACCAAGCTTGCCGTCGCCCTCGTCTGCGCTGCGCCGTTCGCCGCGCACGCGACGGACGGTTACTTCGCCAACGGCTACGGCATGAAGGCGAACGGCATGGGCGGCGTCGGCATCGCCGTGGCGCAGGAGCCGTTCGGCGGCGCGGTCAACCCGGCCACCGCCGCGTTCCTCGACACGCAGTGGCAGCTCGGCCTCGCGTGGTTCTCGCCGGACCGCAACGCGTCGCGCTCCGGTTCCGGCCCCGCCAACATCGACGCCTACGTCGACAGCGGCAGCAAGAACTTCTTCATTCCCGAGTTCGGCATCAACTGGAAGTACCGGCCCGACGTGGCGCTCGGCCTCACCGTCTACGGCAACGGCGGCATGAACACCGACTACGCCGGCGGGCAGATCCCGGCGCAGAGCGCGTGCGGCGCGTTCCGCCAGGGTCAGGGCGCGCCGTACAACCTGCTGTGCGGCTCCGGCAACCTCGGCGTCGACCTGACGCAGCTCATCATCGCGCCATACGCGGCGTGGGAGTTCACGAAGGGCCACTCGGTCGGCGTCGCGCCGCTGATCGCCTACCAGCGGTTCAAGGCCGAGGGCCTGCAGGCGTTCGACAACCCCGGCTTCTCGTCGAACCCCGGCTACGTGACGAACAAGGGCTACAGCGACGCGTGGGGCTTCGGCGCGCGCATCGGGTACATGGGCCAGTTCACCGAGCAGTTCGCGGTCGGCGTCACGTACTCGACCAAGATCAGCATGGGCAACTTCGACGACTACAAGGGCCTGTTCGCGCAGGGCGGCGCGTTCGACATCCCGTCGAACTTCGGCGTCGGCGTCGCGTTCCGGCCGGTGAAGCCGCTGCTGATCGCGCTCGACTACCAGCGGATCTTCTACGACGACGCGCCGTCGGTGAACAACCCCAGCAACGTCGTCCTGTACTGCGCGCCGCCGCCGAACAGCGTGGGCGCGCGCCAGTACTGCCTCGGCGCCGACCAGGGCGCGGGCTTCGGCTGGCAGAACGTCGACGTGTGGAAGATCGGCGTCCAGTACGACATCAACGACAAGTGGACGATCCGCGGCGGCTACAACCACAGCGACAACCCGATCCGGCCGCAGGACGTGACGTTCAACATCCTGGCGCCGGGCGTGGTGAAGGACCAGTGGTCGCTGGGCGGCACCTACCGGATCGACGACAAGTCCGAGATCACCGGCGCGTTCATGTACGCGCAGAACAACTCGGTCACGGGCCCGAGCCTCTTCGTCCCCTTCGGCCTGCCGCCGTCGACGTCCGAGACGATCGCGATGAAGGAATACCTGCTGGGCTTCGCGTACAACCGGAAGTTCTGACGGCGGCCCCGGCCCGGCGGAGCGCATCCGCCGCGCCGGTGGGTGATTCAACGAGCGGCGGGCGCGGTGCGCCCGCCGCTTTGCTTTCGGTCAGGGTTCGTCCGGTGCGCCCTGCCAGAGCATCTCGTAGCCCAACTCCTGGCTGTCGGTGCACATCTGCGCCAGCGCCGAGAACTTGTCCTTGAACGTCTTGTCGGCGTGCGAGCGCTCGTGCTCCTCGAACGAGCGCCAGTACGTGACGATCGCGACGTGCGCGTCGGCGGGCTTGACGCCGCCGAGCGAGCCCTCGTCGGACGCGAAGCCCGAGAACTTCCACACCTGCCCGCCGACGAAGCCGCCCTTGTCACCGCCGTAGGTGTCCTTCACGACGTTGCACATCTCGCCGACGGCGAGCTCGACGTCTTCCATCGTGACGCCGGGCTTGAGCTTCACGGTGTTGAACAGCAACTTCGCCCCGAACGGGACGCTCAGCGCTTCGAACATGGGTATCTCCGGACGTGCTGCGTGGACGCGCATCATCGCCCGAAAGCGGGTCGGTCGCCAAGGCCGCGGCCAAATGACTTACGATGGGCGGCACGGCCCCACGGGAACGAACCGCATGGACACGATCCGCATCCAGTTCACGCTGTTCTCGGCGTTCTACTCGCCGCTCGTCGCGACGATGGCGGGCGGCTTCCTCGCCGCCGAGGGCCTGGCGCACGCGTGGTCAGTCGCGCCGCCCGGCGGCTCCGCGCTGGCCGCGCTGGACGACGGCTCGGCGCACGTCGCGCAGTCGGCGGTGAGCCAGGGGTTCGCGACGCTCGCGCGGGGCGAGACGCCGGCGGCGGTCCACTTCGCGCAGGTCAACGAGATGGACGGGTTCTTCCTCACCGCGCGCGACGCCGATCCCGCGTTCACGTGGAAGAAGCTCGAAGGCGCCGAGGTCGTGCTGTTCGGCAGCGGGCAGCCGAACGCGATGTTCCGCTATGCGTGCCACAAGGCAGGGATCGACTTCGGCCGGATCCGGACGATCTGCCCCGGCGGCGCCGCGGCCATCGACCGTGCGTTTCGCGACGGGCAGGGGCAGTACGTGCAGCAGCAGGGGCCGTACCCGCAGCAGCTCGAGGCGGACGGCGTGGGGCACGTCGTCGCCGAGGTGGGCCGGCAGGTCGGGCCGTGCGCCTTCTCGAGCCTCGCCGCCACGCGCGCGTGGCTGGCCACCGACATGGCGAAGGCGTTCGTGCGCGCGTACGCGAAGGCGCGCGTCTGGCTGAACGCGACGCCGGCCGCCGAGGTGGCGCGCGTGCAGAAGCCGATGTTCCCCGACTTCGACGAGGCCGCGCTCGCCGCCTGCATCGCCGCGTACCAGCGGCTCGGCTGCTGGACGCCGCACGTGGAGATCACGCCGACGGCCTTCGAGCGCACGCTGGACGTCTTCGCGTACGTCGGCACGCTCGCGCGCCGCTATCGCTACGACGAGGTCCGCGTCGCGCCGCCGGCGACCGCCTGAGCGCGCGGGGGGGCGCCCGCAGGCGGCGCCGGCGCGCTGCACGCGCGCGTCAGCGTGCCGCGACGGTCTGGCGGCCCGTGGCGGCGAGGAACGCGCGCACGCACGCATCGCGCTCGGACACGTACGCGTGGGCGGCGCAGGCGCGCTCGGCGACGGCGACGTGCTGCAGCGGCGTGCCGTCGTGCTGGAAGACGCCGGCGACGGCGGAGAGGAGGCCCAGCGCGATCACGGCCGAAAGGGCGGCGGCGGCGAAGGTCGGCAGCGAGCGGCGGGGGGCGAGGACGGGCTTGGCGTTCATGGCGGGCTCCTTCGGTTCGGTGGCGGGTCGTCGAGTCTCGTGTGCTGCTGGGACGTACTTTCCCGCCGAGGCGGCCCTTCAGTCCTTAGACGGCCCTTAAACGTTCTGAAACGTGCGCTGAAATCGGTGCCTGCGCGGTACATTCACGCCGTCTGCAAGGCCGAAAACCGCCATGTCCGCCACCGCGACCGCCACCGCCGCGTATCGCTTCGGCAGCTTCGAGCTGCAGCCGTCCCGGCGCCGGCTGCTGGCCGACGGCCGGCCGCTGGCGCTCGGGCAGCGGGCGTTCGACGTGCTGCAGGCGCTGATCGAGCGGCGCGAGCGGCTCGTCGCCAAGAACGAGCTGCTCGACCTCGTCTGGCCGGGGCTGGTCGTCGAGGAGAACAACCTGCAGGTGCAGATCAGCACGCTGCGCAAGCTGCTCGGCCCGCAGGCGATCGCGACGGTTCCGGGGCGCGGCTACCGGTTCACCGCGCCGCTCGCGGACGCGCCGGGCGCCGCCGATGCCGGCGCAACCGCCGTCCCGCCGGCCGCCGCCTCCGCGGACGCCGCCGGTGCGCCGCTGACCAACCTGCAGAAGGACCTGCCGCCGCTGTACGGACGCGACGCGGACCTGGGCGCGCTGCGCGCGCTCGTCGATGCGCACCGGCTCGTGAGCGTCGTCGGTGCCGGCGGCATCGGCAAGAGCCGCCTCGCGCAGGCGGTCGCGCACGCGGCGCTCGGACGCCGGCCCGACGGCGTGTGGATGGTCGAGCTGGCCGGGCTGTCCGACCCCGCGCTGCTGGCGGGCGCCGTGGCGCAGGCGCTCGCCATTCCGGTCAAGGGGCAGGAGGCGACCGCGGCCGCGCTGGCCGCCGGCCTCGCGCCGCGCCAGCTGCTGCTCGTCGTCGACAACTGCGAGCACCTGCTCGACGCCGTCGCGGCGCTGGTGGACGAGGTCCTGCGCGGCGCGCCGGGCGTCACGGTGCTCGCGACGAGCCAGGAGCCGCTGCGCCTGGCCGACGAGCACCAGTACCGCGTGGCGCCGCTCGCGGTGCCGGCCGAGGCGACGGACGCGCGCGCACGCGACTTCGGCGCGGTGGCGCTGTTCGAGGCGCGCGTGCGCGCGGTCGACCCGCGCTTCGCGCTCGACGGCGAGAACCTGGCGCTCGCCGTCGACGTCTGCCGCCGGCTCGACGGCCTGCCGCTCGCGCTGGAGCTCGCCGCGGCGCGGGTGGGCACGCTCGGCCTGCGCACGGTGCGCGACAAGCTCGACGCGCGCTTCAAGCTGCTGACGGGCGGCGCGCGCGCCACGCTGCGCCGGCACCAGACGCTGCGCGCGACGCTGGAGTGGAGCCACCACCTGCTCGACGACGACGAGAAGGCGGTGTTCCGCCGGCTGGGCGTCTTCGCCGGCGGCTTCACGATGGAGACGGCGCAGGCCGTGGCGGCTTCCGACGCGATCGACGAGTGGGCGGTGCTAGACCACCTGAGCGCGCTGGTCGAGAAGTCGCTGGTCGTGCTTGACGCCGGCGACCCTCCCCGCTACCGGCTGCTCGAATCGGCGCGCGCGTTCGCGCTCGAGCAGCTGGCGGCAGGCGAGACCGCCGCCACGCTGCGCCGGCACGCGCTCGCGATGCGCGACTTCATGAGGCGGGTCGACGACGCGAACCTCGACGGCGAGCTGCGCACCGACCAGTACGCGGCGCGCGTCGTGCCGGAGCTCGACAACCTGCGGGCCGCGTGGACGTGGGCGGCGGGCGACGGCGGCGACCTGCCGACGGCGATCGCGATCGCCGCGCATGCGGGAGCGCTCATCGACTACGCGACCGAGTGCGCGGGCTGGCTGCCGCCGCTCGCGCCACACGTCGCAGCCGGCGTCGTGGATACTGCGGTCGCGGCGCGCTACTGGCGCGCGCTGGCGGCGGGCAACATGGCGCGCACGTTGCCGATCGCGCGCCAGCGGGAGGCGGCGGCCCGCGCGTGCGACCTGTATCGCAGCCTCGGGGAGCCGCGACGCCTCTTCGGCAGCCTGATCCGGCTCGCGAAGTACGACGAGACGCAGGGCGCCGGGGCGGACGCCGATGCGGCGGTCGCCGAGGCGCGGGCGCTGCTGCAGCCCGATTGGCCTCCCGAGTTCCGGATCCTGCTGCTGCGCCGGGATGGCGGCAACGCGCGCCTCGCGGGCCGGTTTGCCGAGGCGATGGCGCTGCACCGCGAGGAGATCGCGGCCAGCGCGACCGCCGGCGACTGGCGCATCGAAACGTCGGCGCGCACCAACCTCATCGACTGCGCCTGGGAAGCCGGGCCCGTCGAGGACGCGTTGCGCGAGGCGATGCTGCTGCTCGACGGCCTGCGCGCGAGGCCGGCCGCCGTCTCCGACATGGACACCGCGTACGCGAACGTCGTCGGCATCCTGAGCGAGGCCGGCCGGATCGACGAGGCGACCGAGGCGGCCCGCGAGGGGCTGCCGGTCATGCGGCGCTCCGGATCCGTGTTCGTCGAGGAGTGGGTGCACCTGTTCTGGCGCCGCGGCCAGCCCGCCGTTGCGGCGCGGCTGCTCGGCGCGTGCGACGCCAGCCAGGCGCAGGGCGTGCAGCCGATGCAGCCCAACGAGCGGCGCCTGATCGCGCAGGCGCGCGCGGGGCTCGCGGCCGAGCTTGCGCCGGAGGCGCTGGCGAACGCCCTCGCCGCGGGGGCGGCGCTCGACCGCGACGCGTGCTTCGCGCTGATCGCGGAAGCGCTGGCGGCGCCGGATAAGCGCCGCTGACGCCCGCGGCGACGCCGTGCAGGCCGCCTGCGCAACGGCCGCGGGTCGGTAGAATCGCAGGCGTCGCAACGTTCACCCGCCCGGAGGAGCCGCCCGTGACCTGTTCGCATTCCACCGCACCGCCGCACGTCGGCCGGCTCGTCGTCCTGTGGATGTTCGCGTTCTTCGCGATCGCGAACGCCAATGCCCAGCCGGCGGCCACCGCGAAGCCCGAGGCGCCCTACGTGCCGACGCCGACGTCGATCGTCGACCGGATGCTGACGCTGGCCGGCGTCGGCAAGGGCGACTACGTGATCGACTTAGGCTCCGGCGACGGCCGACTCGTCACCACGGCCGTCGCGAAGTACGGCGCGCGCGGCGGCGCGGGCTTCGAGCTCGACGCGGCGCTGGTCAAGCTCGCCAACGAGAACGCCGCGAAGGCGGGTGTCGCCGACCGCGTGCGGTTCGCCGAGCGCGACCTCTTCGTCGCCGACGTGCGCGAGGCGACCGTCGTCACGCTCTACCTGATGCCGGGCATGCTGGGGCGCGTCGAGGACAAGCTCGCGAAGGAGCTGAAGCCGGGCACCCGCGTGATCTCGCACGACTACCCGCTGCCCAGCTGGAAGCCGGTCGAGGTCGTGCAGTTCGACACCGCGGAGAAGGTGCCGATCTCCGGCACGACGCGCACGGTGCTGCTGCTCTACCGCGTGCCCGCGAAGCCCTGAGCTCCCGGCCGGCGCCGCGGAGACTAAGGGTCAGAGCCGTGACTGCGGGTCAGAGCCAAACCAAGGTAATAGGCTCTGACCCCTGGCTTCGGCTCTGACCCTTAGAGTGGGGTGTGGGCAGAAGCGGCGAGCGCGTCGATCGCGTCCTCGACGCCCGTGCCGCCCGCCGCGTGCATCGCGAGTGCTTCGCGCGCCGCGCGCTCCCAGTGCACGGCGCCGTCGGCGATCGCCGCGCGCAGCGCGGCGTCCCCGGCGCCGTCGCGCCAACGGCCGTACGCGGCGGCGATCCGCGGAAAGAGGGCGGCGCGCGTGCCCTGCAGGTTCGCGAACCAGAAGTGCAGCGACGCGGCCGCGCCGCGGTCGAGCAGCGTCGGCAGCGTGACGAGGCAGTCGGCGAGGTGGTCGCGCACGGCACGCGCGAAGAGCTCGGTGCGCCGCCGCGTCAGTCCCGCGAGCATCCGCTCCCATTCCGGGCCGAGCAATGCGCCGACGCGGCACTCGCCGACCTCGTGCAGCACGAGCGTCTCGGCCTCGGCGTCGGCCATGCGCGCGATCGCCGCGTTGCGGTCGGCGCCGAAGCCGTAGCCGTCGAGCGCCGCCTTCAGCGCGCCGTCGCTGCGCTTGCCGAGCCACGCCTCGGCGCGCTCCCACAGCCAGCGCTGCAGCGATTCGAGCCGCACGTAGATCGTGCCGTCGCGCGACGCGGCGGGCGCCGCCGACAGGTCGCGCGCGTATTCGCGGCCGGCGACGAGCACGCGCAGGCCGTCGCGGACTTCCTCGCGCGCGAGCTCGCCCACGAAGAACTGCGGCTTGCCGAAGCGGCCGATGCCGGCGCCGTAGACGAGCCGGTGCGGTGCGAGCGCGCGGTTGGCGGCGGCGACGTCGTACGGATCGACCGCGCGGTCGGGCAGCGGCAGCGGCACGTGCGGCGCGTCCTCCAGCGCGGCCCACAGCGCCTCGCGCTCGGCCATCCACGCGCCGACGGCGGCCTGCGGCACCGGCGCGCCGAGCGCGATGCCGCGCTCCCAGCGGAAGAGCTCGCGCATCTCGAGCAGGTACGTGCACATCGTCATGTCGCGCGCGTGCCGCGCGTCCGAGATGTGGCAGTTGGTGCGGACGGCCGCGACCAGCGGCGCGCAGGTGGCGATCATCGGCCGCTCCCGCGCCGCGGCCGTCCCTGCCATGCGACGACGGCGGCGACGACGGCCGGCCACGGCAATTCCGTGAGGCCGCCGTGCTTCGCCTGCGCCGCGGCGACGAGCGCGTGCACGTCGCGATCGTCGCGGGAGGCGGCCGCCTCCGCCGCGACGGCGAGGCCGGCCACGCCGCCGCACTGCAGCCGCATGGCGAGCGCGTGCGGCAGCGCTGCGCCCGCGTGCCCGCCCTTCAGCGCGAACGCAGCGCGCTCGCGCAGCATCGCCGCGAACGTCGCGCAGTTGGCCTGCGCCACCGGCGAGGCGCAGGCGATCGCTTCGCGCTCGGCGAGCGCGTGCCGCACGGCGAGCCCGCAGTCGGCGCAGCGCGCGAGCAGCGCGCGCTGGAACACGCACGCGCGCGGCGCGACCGCGTCGCGCGTCGCCCGCCAGGCGGCCTCGTCCACGCGGGTCGCGCTCCGCCGCGCTATTCGTCGCCGACCACGCCCGGCGCCGCCTCGCGCTTCTGCGACAGCAGGTCCTCGGCCTCGAGCTCGGTCTGCGCGAACACCATGCGGACCGTGCAGCCGGGCGGCAGGTCGGGGCTCGCGCGCAGCGCCTTCGTGCGCGCGGACGCCGCGCGGAACGCGTCCTCGCGGCCGGCCGGCTCCAGCCGGCGGACGGGAAATTCGAACACGCGGTAGATGTAGTAGGGCATGGCCGGCCTCGCAGCAACGCGGCATTTCACTCGACATAGCGCTTCGCCGCCCGGCGGCGGCCGGGGCGGCTCTTCTGGATCACGACGCCGCGCACCGGTGTGAGGTCGGCGAGCGGCGTTTCCGGATACTCGGAATTGAGCGCGCGCAGCGCCCACGCGCCGTCGACGGCGACGAGCTGCCGGAACGTCCATTCGCCGGCCACCTGCGCGACGACGAACGAGCCGTCGCGCGCGTGGCCCTCCGGCTCGACGACGATGACCTCGCCCTCGACGAACTCCGGCGCCATGCTGTCGCCCAGCACCATCAGCGCGAACGACTCCGCGCCGCTGCAGTCGGACAGCGATGCGTCGGCGACGAGCGGAATGGTCTTGCGCGGATTCATCGCGGCGCTCCCCTCACGCCACCGCCGCGTACGTCTGCGCGGCCGGCACGCCGGCCGCGGCGAGCGCGGCCGTCGCGGCGGCGACGAACGGACCCGGCCCCGCGACGTAGCCGCCGCCCGCCGCGCGCGGCCGCGCGGCCGCCATCTCCGCGACGAGCCGTCGGGCGCCGGCGACCGCGTCGGGGTCGGCGCACGGGACGTAGCGGAACTGGTCGAACGCCTCCGCCCACGCGCGGCACTGGTTCGCGAGGTAGTGGCCGTCCGCGCGCGTCGCGAGCCAGCCCAACGCCAGCGACTCGGCCGACTCGACGGCCATCGCGTGCTCGATCAGGCTCTTGATCGGCGCGAAGCCGGTGTCGCAGGCGAGGAAGGCGAGCCGCCGCTCGGACTCCCGGAACACGAAGTCGCCCATCGGTCCCGCGAGGTTCACCGTCGCACCCGCGGCGAGCGCGCCGTCGAACAGCATCGCGGCGAACGCGTCGTCCGCGTCGCGCGGCACGTGGAAGTGCAGGTTGCGTTCGTCGCACGGGCAGCTCGCGATCGCGTACGTGGCGCGCGCCTCGCGGCCGCCGGCCGCGGCGGACAGCGTGACGCTCTGCCCGGCGAGGAAGCGCAACCGAGTCGTGCGCGGCGTCTGCAGGTGCACGAGCAGCGTGTCGGCGGCGAGCGGCTGCACGCTGCGCACGCGCACGGCGATCTGCTGCTCCGGAATGTCGCCCGGACCGGTGGCCTCCAGGGACTCCAGCACGATCTCGGAGGACGCGGCGCCGTGCACGCACAGCAGCACGTGGCCGGCCAGCCGCTCCGCCTCCGACAGCGGGTAGTCGTGCGGCGCGACCTTCGTCACCTGGCCGGAGACGACACGCGCCTTGCACAGCCCGCACGTGCCGTTGCCGCAGCCGTAGTTGAACCTGAGGCCCGACTTGAGGCCCGCCTGCAGCAGCGTGTCGCGGCCCTCGACGAAGAACTCGCGCCCGCTCGGCCGGACCGTGACGTGCGACGAGACCACCTTCAGCATGTCATCCATGACGGCGAGCGGATCCACGGTTTCGGTCGCGAGCACTTCCGCGAGCCCGCGCTCGACGAACGAGCGCAACTCGCGCAGCGCGGAGGGCGCCTGCGCGCCGGACAGCGCTTCGTCGATGCGCTTGTGCAGCGCGACCACGAGGTCGTGATAGCGCGACAGGTGGCGCCGTGCGTCGGCCAGCTCCTGGCTCTGCTCGAACAGCCGCTGCGCGAGCGCCTCGCGCCCCGGCAGCGCGCGCTCCAGCACGCGGCGCCCGAATGCTTCCTCCTTCACGCGCGCGACGCGCTCGAACGCGCCCGATTCCTCCAGCGACAGCCGCGGATAGAGCGCGAGCAGCCCCGCGGTCGACACCATGCCGTCGTTGGCCGGCAGCCGGCCCTCGCGGATCTCCCGCTGCAGTTCGCCGCGCGGCACGCCGATCAGGCGCGCCGCCCGCGACAGCGTCAGCCATTGCGACATGCGGTCCCTGCGCGCGACCGGCGATCCATCGGCGCATCATGCGCGCGGCTGCGCGCGCGGGCAATGCCGCGGCGACCGCGACGGACGGCTGCGCTCCGACCGCGTCGGCATCGGGGTCAGGGCCGCCTGCCGCCGGCGACGGCTTCGAGCGCTTCCTTCGTCGTGTCGGGGTGGCGGACGATCGTCATGAAGGTGCCCATGCCGAGGTCCGGCCAGCCGAGCGCGGTCCGGTACCGGCCGTACAGCGCGCTCGCCTTGCGGTCGACGACGTAGATCTCCCACGGCAGCGCCGCGACGTTGTCGGGGCCGATCTTGTTCACCCACCAGCCTTCGCCGTAGTCGGCGTTGTTGAGCGCGACGCCGAACACCGCGACCTTCTTGTCCGGCAGCACGATCGCGTAGACCTGCGCCGTGTCGCCCACGCCCTTCGCGAGGTTGTCGCGGATCGTCTGCACCGCCTGGTCGAACGTCACGAACTCGTTCAACTCGCTGCGGTCGCCGAAGCGCTCCATGCCGACCATGTAGCGGTACGTCGCGAGGTCCTCGGTCTTCACGTCGCCGCCGGCCGGCTTGCCCGCGCCGAGCGCGCCGGCGAGCTTCGCGGCGGCCGCCTTCACCGCGCCTTCCGCCTTGCCGTAGTTCGCGCCCAGGTACGCGCGCGACCAGTACTCGGGATTGGTGTAGTACACGGTGCCGTCGGCGCGCACGCCGACGCGGATCGGCGCCGCCGTGATCGCGGCGCCGCCGATCGCCGCGACCGCGTCGGTCAGCCCCGCATCGGTGGCGACGACCACGCCGTATTGCGGAATGCCCTTGGGCTGGTAGCGCCCGACGACGGTGAAGTTCGCGGCGGCGAGCTTCTTCTCGACCTCGGCCATGACGGCCTTCGCGTCGCCGCCCGCCACCTTCGTCGCTTCGACGTACGGGCTCATCGCCTGCGCGACGCCCACCCATGCGGCCAGGGCCGCCACTGCCAGCCATCTCGTCATCGGTCGTACTCCCCTCGTGGTCTTCGATGAAAGCCGCGACGCTGCCGCGATCCGTGCTGCCGGACCGGGGCGCCGCGGTCAGGTCCGTGTCCGGATCCGGTCGTAGTACCGGGCGCGGTAGATGAGGCGCGGCCGCGCCGGGTCGTCGGTGAACCCGGTGCGGTCGTGCAGCACGTTGTTGCAGACGAGCCCCATGCCGGGCGCGAGCGTCACGCGGTGGATGTACGGCGACGGGCCGGCGAGGATGCGGGCGAGGCATTCGGCGCCCGCGCGCACCGCGGGGTCGGCGTTCCACTCGATGCTGCGCGTGCGCGCCGTGTAGCGCATGTGCAGCGCGCCGGTCTCGGGGTCCACCGAAAACACGGGCCCGGACTCGGCGGGCCGCGCGACGCCGGCGTCGTCGGTGCGCTCGGGAATCGTCATCGCGTCGTCGCGCATCAGCGCGGCGGCGAGCGCCGGGTCCTGGTCGCGCACGAGGATGTACGCGATCTCGTGGTCGAGCAGTGCGTTCTGCCCGCCTTGCGCAGCGCTCGCCACGCAGTGGAGCACCATCGCGCGGATGCGGCGCTGCGGCGGGTTGTAGTAGCCGTCGGTGTGCCAGCGGATCGGCCGGTTCGTGTACGGGATGAAGTCGCCGCGGCCGGCCTCGCCACTCACGGTGACGCTGCTGATGCCGTCGTCGTCGGCGAGCCAGTTGTGGTCCATCCGGTGAAGCCCGAACTGGCGCGCGACGAGCCGCGGCAGGTCCTTGTCGGCCGTCGTGTCGGCGCCGGCGTAGATCGCCAGGTTGGCGCGCGCGCACGCGTCGGCGAGCGCCGCGTGCTCGGCCGCGGTCAGCGCGCGCGGGTCGCGCACCGGAACGATCAGCGCGTCGAGGCTCCCCGGATACGCGGCGAGCTTCGCCGCCCGCCACGCGCGATACGCGGCGTCGTCGCCGGGCGCGAACGGTCCTGCGCCGGCGTGTGCCGCCGCCGGCCGCGCCGCGGTGGCCGCGTCACTCGCCGGTGGCATGCGCGCTCCGCTCGCGCTTGCGCGGCGCGTCGTCGAGGAGGCCGGCCAGCGCGCGCTCGATGCGCGCGGCGGCGTCGGGCGCCTCGACCTCGATCACCTGCGAGATCGCCCACGTCCGGTCGCGCTCGTCCATGACGTCGGCCACGCGGTGCCCGACGAAGCGCAGGAACGCGTAGTCGGGTCCCGCGTCGTCCCAGCCGAAGGCCGCGCATTCGGCCGCGCATTCGTTGACGAGGTCGACGAACCGGCGCTTGACGTCACCGACGGTCGCAGCACCCAGCAGCGCGGACTCGTTCTCCGCGAGGATCTCGCCCACGCGGTTGGCCATCGCCGTGGTGAACGCGACGCGCCAAGCGTCGTCGCCGCGGCGGTGCGCGATGCGGTCGGCGCCCAGCGTCACGAACGCGAGGAATTCGGCGACGAACGCGAAGTAGCGCGCGCCGGGCGGCAGCTCGTAGCGTGCCGCGCGCATCGTCTTCATCGCGTCCTGCGCGATGCGCCACGCGATGAACGCCGCCGCGCCCGCGATCTCCTGCGGCGTCTTCGGCCGTTCCGGGTGGAACCAGTGGCTCTTGATGCGCATCAGGTCTTGCCGATGTAGAACTCGAACTCGCCGGGCCCGATCTCGTCGGTCTCGAGGAGGCGGTAGCCGGTCGCCTTCACCCAGCCGGCGACGTCGTCGGCGATGCCCGGGCAGTTGCTGACGAGCTTCAGCGTCTCGCCGGACTTCATGCTGCCCAGCAGCTTCTTCGCCTCGACGATCGGCCCCGGGCACACGGCGCCGCGCAGGTCGAGCACGGCGCTCGGCGCGACGTGCTGCGTGCCCCCGCGCCGGATGTAATAGCCGTGGCTGCCGTCCGGCCGGCGCTCGGTCCGCACGATCTTGTTGTCCGTGTACCGGGCCCACGCGAAGAGGTCGTCCTGCGTGCCCGGGCAGTCCGAGTACAGCAGCAGCACTTCGCCCGGCTTCAGGTCGTCGACGATCTTCTTCGCGCCCAGCAGCGGCGCGGGGCAGCTCGTGCCGCACATGTCGAGGGTCACCGCCGGCGCGGGCAGCGCATCGTCGGTCGTCTTGCGGTCGGTCATCGCGCGTTCTCCTGCCGCGGGCGCGTCACGCGCCGGCGGCGCAAGCTCAGTAGCCGCCCTTGCCGTACGGCTGCGGCAGGCCGGCCACCTTGGCGCCCTGCTTGGCGGGGCCCACGGGAAAGAGGTCGTACAGGTACTTGCTGTCGGCCTCCGGGCGGATCGCCTGGAAGCCCTTCAGCATGGCGCGGAAGTTCGGCGTGTGGCCGTGCTGCTGGTATTCGTCGCGCAGGTAGCGGACGACCTCCCAGTGCGCGTCGGTCATCGCAATGCCCTCCGCCTCGGCAATCACCAGCACCGTCGCGTCGCGGAAGTCGGGCTCGAGCACGTAGCCCTCGCCGTCGGTCGCGAGCTCGCTGCCTTCGACCACGTATCCCATCGTGCTTCTCCTCGTCGTCCAATGTACCCCGACATGCTGCGGCCGGCCATCGGCCGTCACTCGTCGGCGGCGGCGATCGCCTTGGCCGGGACGAAGATGCCCCAGCCGACCTGCCGGTCGCTGCCCAGTCCCGCGGACTGGACCCGCAGCGAATCGGCGGCGGACAGGCCGTGCAGCGCGAGCGCGTAGCCCGCGATCGCACGCTCGCCCGCGCGCCCGTGGCGCGGCCGCCCGGCGATGAGCCGGCCGCCCACGCCGAGCGCCGCGAGCCAGCGCGCGACGTCCACCTCGAACGTGCCGACGTCGGCCGCGGCGCTCGCCACGCGCTGCGCCGACAGCGTCGCCGACGGCCGCAGCGCGCGCGGCGCGCCGGCGCCCACGGCGAGCGGGCTGCCGCCGACGTCGAGCACGGCGCCGGCGAGCGCCAGGCAGTCGGCCTGCCGCGCCGCGGGCACCCGCAGCGTCAGCTTCGCGCGCTGCGCGAGCAGCACGACGCCGTAGCCCGTCGGCGCAGCGCGCAGCGGGTGGATTCCCGCGCTCGCCTCCTGCGCGAGCCACGGCAGCCGCGCCGCGACCGCGAGCAGCAGCGGCCACGCGTGCTCGGCCGGCAGGCTCCTGCCGGTGACGTCGAAGGCGACGTCGACCGCCACCGTTGCCTCGTCCGTCATCGCGCTCGCCTGCACCGCGGCCGGCCGCGCCGTCACGCGGCGGGGCCGGCGTCCGCCGGCGGCGCGCCGTCCGCCCAGCGCGTCATCGCCGCCGCCCACTGCCGTGCCGTCGCGGCGTCGATGTCGAAGATCGTGAAGCGCGTCCGCTCGCGGATGCGCACGCGCAAGAGGTGCATGCCGTCCTCGGCGTGCAGCACGTCCTGCAGCTCGATCTGCTGGCCGCCCAGGGGCACGGTGAAGCGCTCGCGCGGCGTGATCTGCATCGCTGTCCCTTCGCTCGCGGCCGCCGGCGGGCTCACTTCTTGAGCTTCATGATGCCGAGCGCGTTCATCAGCATCCGCTCGAACACCGGCTCGGACGTCCCCGTGCGCATCTTGCGCAGGAAGTACTTCTCGAAGCCGACCTTCGCCAAGTGCACCCACTTGCCCTCGGAGAACCAGTTGACGTTGCGCGGCGGGATCTGCGGCAGCGCGACGAACGCGACGCCGGTGTCGCCGAAGTCGGCGAGGCACACGGCGTTCCACGTCGCGCGCTGCTCCGGCTCGCGGCCGTCCAGCGCGGCTCGGATGTTGTGCGCGGCCGCCGTCACCATCGACTCGATCATGTAGCCGGTCTTCGGCGCGCCGGTCGGCACCGGCGTGGCCTCGACCGGCGGAATCGCGACGCACACGCCGACCGAATAGACGTTGCGGTACTTCGGATTGCGCTGGAACTCGTCGATCAGGATGAAGCCGCGCGGGTTGGTCAGGCCCTCGATGCCGAACAC
>JAYRNW010000078.1:0-5436 GCA_041911995.1 Casimicrobiaceae bacterium
CCGCCACGGTCGCGTCGGACGTCTGCAGCCCGCGCACCAGCTCGACCAACGCCATCATCGGCACCGGGTTGAAGAAGTGGACGCCGAGGAACGCCGCCGGTCGCGACGTGACGGCGGCGAGCGCGGTGATCGAGATCGACGACGTGTTCGACGCGACGAGCGCGCCGGGCTTCGCGAGCCCGTCGACCTGCCGCAGGATCTTGAGCTTGAGGTCGAGGTTCTCGGTCGCGGCCTCGATGACCATGTCGCACGTCGCCAGGTCGCCGTACGCGGTGCTGCCCTGCACGCGCGCGAGCGCGGCCTCGCGCTCGGCGGCCGTGAGCTTCTCCTTCTTGACCAGGCGCTCGAGGCTGCCGCCGATGGTCTTGACGCCGCGCGCGACGGCCGCCTCGTCGACGTCGACCATCACGGCGTGCAGGCCGGCCACCGCGCACGCCTGCGCGATGCCGTTGCCCATCGTCCCGGCGCCGACGACGCCTACGCGTTGTATCGTGTCCATGATCTGCATTCCGTGGAAGATTCTTCCGGGCCGCGCATTGTGCCGCGCGGTGCGTTGCGCCTTACGCAGTGACGGCCGTGATCGTGGTGCCGGCCGCGCGCGCCGGACGGCGCGGCGGGTTCGCGCGCAGCCCGGCGATGAACGTGTCGACCAGCGCGGGTGCGGCCGCGCGCAGGTCGTAGGCCGAGGGGTCGAGCACCCACTCGTGCATGATGCCGACCATCAGCGCGTGCAGGCCCTGGGTGGCGAGGTGCGGGTCGACGTCGGCCGGCAGCTGCCCGGCCGCCGCGCAGCGCGCGATGATCGCCTCGATCTCGCCCAAGCACCGGCCGCGCTCCTCGCGGTGCGCGGTCGCGAGGCCGGCGAGCTCGTCGACGAGCTCGCTCTTGTGGAACACGATCTCGAACACGTTCTGCGCGCGCGGGTCGCCCGCGAGGCTTTGCAGCGCGCCGATCGACAGCGCGCGCAGCGTGCCGAGCGGGTCGGACTGCGCGTCCTCGCCGGCGCGCTCGAACATCGCGTCCATCGGCAGCGTCGCGCGCTCGCACATCGCGCGGAAGAGGTCGGCCTTGTCCTCGAAGTGCCAGTAGACGGCGCCGCGCGTCACGCCGGCCGCCGCGGCGACGTCGGCGAGCGACGTCCGCGTGACGCCGCGCTCGCGGAACATGACTTCGGCGGCGTCGAGCAGTCGCTCGCGGGTCGCGAGCGCTTCGACCTTGGTTTTGCGCACCATCTTTACAATCGTCCGGGCGGATGCCGCTTTACAAACATACGTGAATGTATGTAATCTTCCCAGCCTTGGCAAGCCGCGCCGCAACATGGGCGCTGCGCCGTACCCGTCGGGAGCTCGCATGTCCAGCCACGCACGCCACGTCGCGATGCGCGTCGCCCCCCTTGCCGTCGCCGCGGCGCTCGCCGCCTGCGGCCCGAGCCAGCAAGGCGGAGGATTCCACGGTTTTCCGCCGGCGGAAGTGACCACGATCAAGCTCGCGCCGAAATCGCTGCCGGCAACCTACGAGTACGTGGGGCAGACGACGGGCTCGAAGGAGGTCGAGGTCCGCGCGCGGGTGACCGGCATCCTCGAGAAGAAGCTCTTCCAGGAAGGCGCGCCGGTGAAGGCCGGGCAGGTGCTGTTCGTCATCGACCCGCGGCAGATGGCCGCGCAGACGGCGGCGCTGGAGGCCGACGTCGCCCGCGCGCAGGCGCAGAAGGCGTGGGCCGAGCGCGAGGTGGCGCGGTTGAAGCCGCTCGCCGAGCGCCGCGCCGTCGGCCAGAAGGAGGCCGACGACGCGGTCTCCAACCTCGAGATGAACGCGGCGGCGCTGCGCGCCGCGGAGGCGAAGCTCGCCGAGATGAAGCTGAACCTCTCGTACACGAGCGTCACGGCGCCGATCGCCGGCCTCACGAGCCGCGCGCCCAAGTCCGAAGGCAGCCTCGTCACCGCCAACGACACGCTGCTGACCACGATCTCGCAGGTCGACCCGATGTGGATCCCGTTCGCGATCTCCGAGAACGAGCAGCTGCTGCTCGACCGCGCGGTCAAGGAAGGCCGGCTCACGCTGCCGAAGGACAACGCGTTCGACGTCGTCGTGCGGCTGTCCGACGGCTCCACGGTCGACCGCAAGGGCCGCATCAACTTCGCGGACACGCGCGTCAACCCGTCGACCGGCACCTACGAAATGCGCGCCGAGATCGCGAACGCGGACCGGCAGCTCAAGCCCGGCCAGTTCGTCCGCGTGAAGCTCGGGGGCGCCGTGCGCAACAACGCGCTCGCGGTGCCGCAGGTCGCGGTGCTCGACGGCGCGCAGGGCAAGTTCGTCTACGTCGTCGAGCGCGACAAGGACGGCAAGGACGTCGCCGGCGTGCGCCCGGTGACGCTGGGCGAGTGGGTGACGCAGGACGGCGTCAACCTGTGGATCGTCGAGACCGGGCTCAAGGCGGGCGACGCCGTCGTCGTCGACGGCGTCGCGAAGCTGCGGCCCGGCGCGCCGGTCATGGTGGGCGGCGGCGCGCCGCCGGCGGCGCCCGGCGGCCCGGGCGCGGCGCCCGCCGCCGCGCCGGAGAAGGACGCGAAGCCCGCGGCCAAGCCGTAGCGCGGGAACGGCCCCATGTTCTCGCGCTTCTTCATCGACCGGCCGATCTTCGCGGCCGTCATCTCGCTGTTCCTCGTGCTGGCGGGGCTGGCCGCCATGCGCACGCTGCCGATCGCGCAGTATCCGGAGATCGCACCGCCGGTCGTCACCGTGCAGGCGATCTACCCGGGCGCTTCCGCCGAGACGCTCGAGCAGACCGTGGCCTCGCCGATCGAGAACGCGATCAACGGCGTGCCGAACATGATCTACATGAGCTCGACGTCGTCGTCGAACGGCGTCGTGCAGATCCAGGTCACGTTCGAGATCGGCACCAACGTCGACGACGCGGCGGTCAACGTCAACAACCGCGTCAAGCAGGTCGAGCCGCGGCTGCCGGAGGACGTGCGCCGGCAGGGGGTCACCGTCGAGCGCGGCAGCTCGTCGTTCCTGCAGGTCATCGCGTTCTACTCGCCGGACGAGCGCTTCGACGACCTCTTCATCTCGAACTACGTGACGCTCAACGTGCTGGACGAGTTGAAGCGCCTGCCGGGCACGACCAACGTCCAGATCTTCGGCGCCAAGGACTACGCGATGCGGATCTGGGTCAAGCCCGACCGCCTGGCGCAGCTCAAGCTGACGCCGTCCGACGTCGTACGCGCGGTCAACGAGCAGAACGCGCAGTTCGCGGCCGGCAAGGTCGGCCAGGCGCCGATCTCGAAGGGACAGGACCTCGTCTACACGATCACCGCGCAGGGGCGGCTGTCCGACGCGAAGCAGTTCGGCGAGATCATCGTCCGCGCGAACCCGGACGGCTCGACGGTGCGCCTCGCCGACGTCGCGCGCGTCGAGCTGGGCTCGAAGGACTACGACTTCGTCGGCCGCTACAACGGCAAGCAGGCGGTGCTCGTCGGTATCTTCCTGCAGCCGGGCGCGAACGCGCTCGAAGTCGCGAAGACCGTGCGCACGCGCGTGGCCGCGCTGGCCGAGCGCTTCCCGGCGGGGCTGACGTACGCGATCCCGTACGACACGACGCGCTTCGTCGAGGTGTCGATCCGCGAGGTCGTGTTCACGCTCGGCGAGGCGATGCTCCTCGTCTTCCTCGTCGTCTACCTGTTCCTGCAGAGCTGGCGCGCCACGCTCATCCCGCTGATCGCCGTGCCGGTGTCGCTGCTGGGCGCGTTCGCCGGCCTGTTCGTGCTCGGCTACTCGATCAACACGCTGACGCTGTTCGGCATGGTGCTCGCGATCGGCATCGTCGTCGACGACGCGATCGTCGTGCTGGAGAACGTCGAGCGGATCATGCGCGAGGACGACGCGGAGCCGCGCGAGGCGGCGATCAAGGCGATGCACGAGGTCACCGGGCCGATCGTCGCGATCGTGCTGACGCTGACCGCCGTGTTCGTGCCGATCGCCTTCCTGGGCGGCCTCACCGGCGAGCTGTACCGGCAGTTCGCGGTGACGATCTCGATCGCCGTCGTGATCAGCGGCGTGGTCGCGCTGACGCTCACCCCGTCGCTGTGCGCGCTGATCCTCAAGCACGAGCCGCCGCCGGCGCGCGGCTTCTTCGCGCTCTTCAACCGCTTCTTCCTCCGCGTCACCGGCCACTACACGTCCGGCGTCGCGTGGATGATTCGGCGCGGCGCGATCGGCCTCCTGCTCTTCGCCGGGATGGTCGCGCTCGCGGCGGGCCTGTGGCGGTACATGCCGGGCAGCCTCGTCCCCGACGAGGACCAGGGCTTCTACATCAGCGCGGTGATCCTGCCCGACGGCGCCACGCTCGACCGCACCGACAAGGTCGTCGCGCAGGTCGAGCAGGCGATCCGCGCGAACCCCGCCAACGCCGACGTCGTGTCGTTCACCGGCTTCGACTTCCTGGGCGGCGGGTTCCGCAACAACGCGGCGACGCTGTTCGTGACGCAGGTGCCGTGGGACAAGCGGAAGGTGACGGCGGCGCAGCTGGTCGGCGAGCTCTTCGGGCGCACGGCGGGCATCAAGGAAGCGCTGGTGCTCGCGTTCAACCCGCCGCCGATCTTCGGCCTCGGCGCCGCCGGCGGCTTCGAGTTCTACATCCAGAACCGCGGCGACGGCGGCGCCGCACGGCTGAACGAGGTCACGCAGCAGTTCCTCGCGCGCGTCAACGCCGACAAGGAGCTCGCCGGCGCGCAGACGCTGTGGCGCGCGAACGTCCCGCAGCTCTTCGTCGACGTCGACCGCGCGAAGGCGAAGAAGCTCGGCGTGCCGATCAACGACGTGTTCGCCGCGCTGTCGGCCACGCTCGGCACGTACTACGTCAACGACTTCAACAAGTACGGCCGCGCCTGGCAGGTGCTGATGTCCGCCGAGCCCGCGTACCGGACGCGGCCCGACGACATCGGCGCCGTCTATGTGCGCTCGGAGAAGGGCGACATGGTCCCGCTGACGTCGCTCGCGGCGGTCCGGTACTCGTCTGGGCCGGACGCGCTCGACCGCTTCAACAACCTGCCGGCCGTCAAGATCTTCGGGCAGGCGGCGCCCGGCTACAGCTCGGGGCAGGCGATCGCCCGCGTCGAGCAGATCGCGCGCGAGGTGCTGCCGCCCGACTTCTCCTACGACTGGGGCGGCACGTCGTACCAGGAGAAGCGCTCCGGCGGCGCGTCGACGTTCGCGCTCGGCCTGGCCGTCGTCATGGTGTTCCTGATCCTCGCCGCGCAGTACGAGCGCTGGTCGCTGCCGTTCTCCGTGCTGATGGCGCTGCCGTTCGGCACGTTCGGCGCGCTGGCGGCGATCTGGCTGCGCGGCCTCACCAACGACGTCTACTTCCAGATCGGCCTCGTGACGCTGCTGGGCCTCGCCGCCAAGAACGCGATCCTGATCGTCGAGTACGCG
>JAYRNW010000079.1:0-4158 GCA_041911995.1 Casimicrobiaceae bacterium
CGGCGCCGTTGAAGAACGGGTTCGTGGCGCTGACTCCGACCGCGCCGAGGTTGACGCCGGTGAAACGGAAGGCGCCCGTCTCCGGATCGATCGTCGCGCGATGGGACACGCACCAGGCGACCGCGCGCCGCAGGCCGTTGTAGAACGGCGTCCGGTACACGGCCTCGGGATCGTCGGTCGGCGGCGGCAGCGGCGCCGGCGCCGGCGGCGTCCGCCCCGTGACGCGCGCCCACAGCCGCCGCCACAGCGGCGGCGCGTGCGCGTGCGCGCGGTCCGGCAGCATCCGGTAGCCCAGGTACGGGATGACGACGACGGCGACGACCCACGACGCGATCAGCGCGATCGCCGACACCTCGAAGATCGACCGCGTGTACTCGCCGGTGCCGCTCTTCGCCGTCGCGATCGGCAGGAAACCGGCGACGGTCACCAGCGTCCCGGTCAGCATCGGGAACGCCGTGCTCGTGTACGCGAAGCTCGCGGCGCGGAACCGGTCGTAGCCCTGCTCCAGCTTGATCGCCATCATCTCGACGGCGATGATCGCGTCGTCGACCAGCAGTCCGAGCGACAGGATGAGCGCGCCCAGCGAGATCTTGTGCAGGCCGATGTCGAACAGCCACATGCACAGGAACGTGATCGCCAGCACGAGCGGGATCGAGATGGCGACGACGAGGCCGGTACGCAGGCCGAGGCTCACCAGCGACACCGCGAGCACGATGGCGACGGCCTCGGCGAGCGAGCGCAGGAACTGGTTGATCGACCGCTGCACGGCGCGCGGCATGCTCGCCACCTGCGCGAACTCGACGCCGACCGGGAGCTGCGCGACGACCCGCGCGACCTCGCCGTCGAGCCCGCGGCCCAGCTCGATCACGTCGCCGCCCTTGACCATCGTGACGGCGAGGCCCAGCGCCTCGCGGCCCTGCACGCGCATCTTCTGCTGCGGCGGGTCGACGTAGCCGCGCGTCACCTTCGCGATGTCGCCTAACCGGAACACGCGGTTGTTGGCGCGGATCGCGATGTCGCGGATCGCCTCGACGCTGTCGAACGCGCCGGTCGGCCGCACGTAGATGCGGTCGGTCGGCGTGTCGAACACGCCCGCCGCCGACACCGCGTTCTGCCGCGCGAGCGTGGCGATGATGTCGGCCGGGTCGATGCCGAGCGTGGCGAGCTTGCTGTTGGCGAGCTCGATGAAGATCTTCTCGTCCTGCTCGCCCAGGAAGTCGACCTTCGACACGCCCGGCACGCGCAGCAGCTCCGCGCGCACGCGCGTGGCGAACTCCTTCAGCTCGCGGTAGCCGAACGAGTCGCTGGTCAGCGCGTAGATGGTCGTGTAGGTGTCGCCGAACTCGTCGTTGAAGAACGGGCCCTGGATGCCGGCCGGCAGCTGGTTCCGGATGTCGCCGACCTTCTTGCGCACCTGGTAGAACGCGTCGGCCGCGCTGCCGGACGGCGTCGAGTCCTTGAGCGAGAAGAAGACCAGCGACTCGGCGGGCTTCGAGTAGCTCCGCACCCAGTCGATGTTCGGCACGTCCTGCAGCTTGTGCTCGATCCGGTCGGTGACCTGCTCCTCCATCTCGTGCGCGGTGGCGCCCGGCCACTGCGTCTTCACGACCATCACGCGGAACGTGTACGGCGGGTCCTCGGACTGGCCGAGCCGCGTGTACGCGAACGCGCCGGCGACCGCGAGCATGACGATGAGGTACAGCACCAGCGAGCGGTGCGCGAGCGCCCACTCGGACAGGTTGAAGCGCGAGCCGGGCGCGTGCCCGGGCGGGATCGGCGAGGTCATCGGCGGGACTGCCGCGGCGTCAGCCGCGCGAGGCGAGGTCGGGCGCCGGTGCGCCGCCGGAGCGGCCACGCGGGGGAGGCGGGAGCACGGCCGAGGCCGGGCCGGCGTCGTAGGGGCGCACGACCTGGCCCGGCACGAGCTTGTTCACGCCCGCGGCGACGATCCAGTCGCCGTGCGCGACGCCGGACGTCACGACGACGCCCTCCTCGCGGTACTGGCCGATCGTCACCGGCACGAGCGCCACCTGCCCCGTCGCCGGGTCGTAGCGCCACACGGCGGGCTTGCCGTCCTTCTGGTAGACCGACGTCAGCGGCAGCACCGCGACCGCCGCGCCGGCGGGCCCGATCACCGCGACGTTCGCCGTCATCCCCCACTGCAGCGACGGGTCGGGGTCGACGACGGTCACGCGCACGGCGAACGTGCGCGTCGTCGGGTCGACCGACGGCGAGATCTCGCGCACCCGCGCCGCGTACGTCTTGCCCGGATTCGCCCACAGCAGCACGGCGAGCCGCTGCGCCGCCTTGAGTTCGCCGATCCGGCTCTCGGGCACGCTGATCGCGACCTCGCGCTCGTCTTCGCGTGCGACCTTGACCACGGTCTGCGCCGCCGCCACCACCTGGCCCGGCTCGGCGGCGACCGCCGTCACCACGCCGTCCTCGCCGGCGACGAGCGTCGCGTAGGTCGCCTGGTTCTGCGACACCGAAAGGCTCGCCTTCGCCTGCTCGAACTTCGCGCGGTTGGCGTCGCGCGCGTTGCGCTTGGCGTCGAGCGCCGACGCGCTGATGAACTTTTCGCGGTACAGGTTCTGGTAGCGCTCGTACTCGGCTTCCGCGAACCGGTATTCGGCCTCCGTCGCGGCGACCTGCGCCTTCGCGGCCTCGGCCTGCAGCCCCACGTCGGCCGGGTCGAGGCGCGCGAGCACCTGCCCCTTCTTCACGCGCGCGCCGACGTCGACGTGGCGCGCGACCACCTTGCCGCCGATGCGGAACCCGAGGTCCGCTTCGTGCCGCGGCCGCACGTCGCCCGCGAACACCGCGGTGTCGGCGGCGCCGCCCAGCGCGACCTGCACGAGCTGCACCGGACGCACGACCTCCGGCGGCCGTTCCTTCGCGCCGCACGCGGCGAGCGCGACGGCCGTCGCCGCGGCGGCGGCGGCCCGGGCGAGCGCGCGCGCGCTCATCGCGGCGCTCCCGCGCGGCGCTCCGGCGCCGGCAGCGCGCGCCCGATCGTGCCCGACCACAGCGCGAGCAGCGCGCGGTCGAGCTCCGCCGGATAGTCGAACGCGAGCTCGGGCGACGCGCCGGGGTCGGCGGCGGGGCACGCGAGGCGGCCACCCGTCGCCTGGCCCGACATCTGCCACAGCCCGATGATCAGCGCGTAGCTCTGCCGCAGCAGCGCCACGCCGCCGCCGGGACGAAGCTCGGCAAAGTGCCGCTCGAGCCCCGCGCCGGCCTTCTGCAGCCGCTGCGCCATCCGCTGCCGGAACGCCACGCCGGCCTCCGGAGCCACGCTCTGCCCCAGCGTGCCGAAGCAGCGCGCGGCGAGCGGCAGGAACAGCGGCGGGCCGACGATGTGCTCGTGCGTCAGCGCCACGACGTCGTCGACGCGCACGGTCCGGTCGCCCGCGAGCCGGTCGATCAGTGCGCGGAAGAAGCCGTCGATGTTGCGCTCGTGCACGGCGAGCAGCAGCTCTTCCTTGCTCGGGAAATACAGGTAGACGGTGCCCTTCGCGAGCCCCGCTTCGTCGGCGACCTCGGCGACGTTCGCGATCCGGTCCGGCGCGCGGCCCAGCAGCCGCTCGGCGGCGTCGAGGATCGCGTCGTGGCGCTCCTGCTTGTCTTCGGCCTGGATGGCGCGCTGGCGGATGACCATGGGGTGCCCTTCGGTGAAGATCGGCCCGCTAACTGACTGCGGGTCACTTCAGGCGCAGACTAAATGACCGACGGTCAGTTGTCAACACGCGCCGGGGCGACGCCCGCGCAGCGTCAGAACAGCGCGAGCGTGGCCTGCGTCAGCGCGCTGCCCGCGTCGGCGTATCCGGCGACGACGCTGAAGTGGTCGGTGCCCGGCACGAACAGCGGACCCGCCGCCGGCCGCCGCACCGCCGGCCACGCGTCCCACATGAGCTGCGACTGGCGCAGGAACTCGGACGTCTCGTTCGCGCCGCACGCGATCAGCAGCGGGCCCGGCGTCGTCGGCGCGTGGTTCGCCGGGGACATGCGCGCGGCTTCCGCCGCGTCCAGCCGGAAGTCGACGTTGAACGAGAAGTGCACGAGCGGCGACAGGTCGTGGACGCCGGAGAGCGTCACGCCCGCCGCGAACGGCGCCCGCGCGAAGCCCAGCCTCCGCCAGTCGGTCGCGGCCCTCATCGC
>JAYRNW010000080.1:0-4954 GCA_041911995.1 Casimicrobiaceae bacterium
GATGGCAATGGCGACGATGGCCGCGAGCGCGAGCGGGATCGCGTAGCGGGCCGCACGCGGCTTGCCGCCGGCGTCGGAGGGCAGCTCGCCCATCACGCGAGTCGTCGGCGCGAGCGACGGGTGGTCGAGCGCCGGCGCGGCGCCGGCTTCCGGCAGCGTCGCGAGCACTTCGTCCGGGTCGAGCCGCACCAGCCGCGCGTAGTTGCGCAGGAACCCGCGCACGAACGTGCGGCCCGGCAGCTGCGCGAAGTCGTCCTCCTCGAGTGCGCGGACCTGCCGCGGCGCGAGCTTCAACTGCTGCGCGACCGCGTCGATCGACAGGCCGGCCGCCGCGCGCGCGTCGCGCAGCCGCGCGCCTGCCGACAGCACGGGCGCAGGCGCGTCGTCGCGGGCGGGCGCGTCGGGCTCGCCTGTCATTCGCAGACCCCCGACGGGATCGCCTTCGTCTCGGCGGACTCGGGGTAGCGGTTGCGCAGCTGCGACGCGTACGACGCCTCGGTCGCGCGGTCGCCCAGCTTGCGCTCGATGCACATGCCGAGGTAGAGCGCGTCGGCCGGCGGTGTCGGCTGCTGCAGCACGCGGCGCATCATCGCGCGCGCCTCGTCGAGGCGTCCCTCGCGATAGACGAGGAGCGCGAGGCCGTACGTGGCGATCGGGCTGGCGGGGTTGACGGCGAGCGCGCGCTTGAAATACGCCTCGGCCTGCCGGACGTCGCCGAGCTCGGCCGAGCACTTGGCGGCGTTGACGAGCGAGATGTCGGGCGTCTTGTACAGCGGGTTGCGCACGGCGGCCTCGAACTCCGCGATCGATTCCTTCGCGCGGCCGTGCGTGCACAGGTACCAGCCCCAGTTCTGCCGGATCTCCGAATCGTTGGGGGCGAGCTCCAGCGCCTTCTGGAAGTTCTGCTGCGCGTTGGCGTCCTGGCCCAGCATCGAGTACACGAGGCCGTACACGTTGTAGATGCGCGCGTTGCGCGGGTCGAGCTTCGCCGCCTCGGCCAGCTCCTGCAGCGCGACTTCCATCTGCCCGCGCTCGTAGAAGCCGGCGGCGATCTCGGTGTGCAGCTGCGCGCGATAAGGCGCGGGCGCCTCCTGCGGCGGCGGCGGCGGCGGCGGCGCGGCAGGCACGACGACCTGCGGCTGCTTGGACGACGACGTCGACTCGCAGCCGGCGACGAGCGCGAGCGCGGCGAGCAGCGGAACGACGAGGAGCGGAGAGCGGCGCATGCGGACCTGGTCGGAGGAGGGCGGGAGGGGTCAGTGCGCGGCCGCCGGCACGATGCGGGTCGCGAGGCGGCGCTTCGTGCGGTCCCGGACCTGTCCCGCCAGCTGGCCGCACGCGGCGGCGATGTCGTCGCCGCGCGTCTTGCGGATCGTCGCGACGAGCCCGGCGTCCATCAGCGCCTGCTGGAACCGCAGGATCCGCTCGCGCGGCGACGCGGCGAACGTGGTGCCGGGGAACGGATTGAACGGGATCAGGTTGACCTTGCACGGCACGTCGCGCGTCAGCGCGACCAGCTCCGCCGCGTGCTGCGGCTGGTCGTTGACGCCGTCGAGCATCACGTACTCGAACGTCACGAAGTCGCGCGGGGCGGCGGCCAGGTAGCGCACGCACGCGGCCATCAGCTCGGCGAGCGGGTGCTTGCGGTTGATCGGCACCAGCCGGTCGCGCAGCGCGTCGTTGGGCGCGTGCAGCGAGACGGCGAGCGCCACCGGGCAGGCGTCGCGCAGCCGGTCGATCAGCGGCACGAGGCCGGACGTCGACAGCGTCACGCGGCGGCGCGAGAGCCCGTACGCGTTGTCGTCGAGCATCAGCTGCAGTGCCGGCACCACGTTGTCGAAGTTGGCGAGCGGCTCGCCCATCCCCATCAGCACGACGTTGGTGATCGGCGCGCGCCCGTGCTCGACCCACGGCCCGGTGACCCCTTCTGCGAGCAGTGCGCGGTCGGCGTGCCACAGCTGCCCGACGATCTCGGCGGTCGTCAGGTTGCGGTTGAAGCCCTGCTTGCCGGTCGCGCAGAACGCGCAGTCGAGCGCGCAGCCGGCCTGCGACGACACGCACAGCGTGCCGCGGTCGTCCTCGGGAATGTAGACCGACTCGACGGCGTTGCCGCTGCCGGCGTCGAGCAGCCACTTGCGCGTGCCGTCGGCCGCCGTGGTGTCGCGGATGACCGTGGGCCCGCGGATTTCCGCCTCCGCGGCGAGGCGCTCGCGCAGGGGCTTCGCCAGGTCGCTCATGGCCGCGACGTCGGCGACGAACCGTTGGTGGATCCAGCGCGAGACCTGGCGCGCGCGAAACGGCTTCTCGCCGCGTTCGGCGAAGTAGGCCGCGAGGGCGGCGGGCGCGAGGTCGAGGAGGTTCGTCGTTGCCATGACCGGGCGGAAAAGCGTCACCACGAAGGGCACGAAGAAGAACGCGCACGAACGACGCGAAGAGCGCACCTGGCGCCGTCGGTTCGCCGGTGGCCTTCTGCGTGTCCTTCGTGTCGTTCGTGGCTCAAGGTGGGGATTTTCGTCCTACCGCGAATAGACCGCCAGCGTCGGGAAGAAGTAGGCGACCTCGACGCGCGCGGTCTCCGGCGCATCCGAGCCGTGCACGGCGTTGGCGTCGATCGACTGCGCGAAGTCCGCGCGGATCGTCCCGGCCGCGGCCTTCTTCGGGTCGGTGGCGCCCATCAGGTCGCGGTTCTTCGCAATCGCGTTCTCGCCCTCGAGCACCTGGATCATCACCGGCCCCGAAATCATGAAGTCGACCAGGTCGCGGAAGAACGGGCGTTCGCGGTGGACGGCGTAGAACCCCTCCGCCTCGGCGCGGGACAGCCACGCCATGCGGGCGGCGACGATCTTGAGCCCGGCCTTCTCGAAGCGGGCATAGATTTCGCCGATCACGTTCTTGGCGACGGCGTCCGGCTTGATGATCGAAAGCGTGCGTTCCACGGCCATTTCCTTGCTCCGAAAGAATAAATCCGAATAAATTCAAAATTATAACACGGCGAGGCGGCCTCGGCAGCCCGCCGCGGACCCCGGGCGCCGCGACCGTCCGCCGGGGCGCAGCACCCGCCGCGCCGCCTTCGGCTACCATCCGCCCGGACCGGGTGACGTCCGGCGGAGACCATGACCGCAGACGGGAGGCAGGGCGCAACGAACGCCCGCCCGCGACCGGCGCGTACGCGGCATTTCGCCGCGGACGGCACCTTTGGAGGAATTTCACCATGTCGAGGTTCGCATCGAAGCCGCTGGCGGCGCTGGCGCTGGCCGCGCTCGCCGCCGTCGCGGGCGCGCAGGAGTACCCGGCCAAGCCGGTCACGCTGATGGTCCCGTTCGCCGCCGGCGGCCCGACCGACACCGTCGCGCGCTCGCTGGGCGCGGGGATGGGCAAGGCGCTGAAGCAGACGATCGTCGTCGAGAACGTCGTCGGCGCCGGCGGCACGATCGCGCCGGCCAAGCTCAGGAACTCGCCGCCCGACGGCTACACGCTGCTGCTCGCGCACATCGGGATGTCGACGGCGCCCGCGCTCTACCGGACGCTGCCGTTCAAGCCGCTCGAGGACTTCGAGTTCGTCGGGCAGGTCGTCGACGTGCCGATGACGCTGATCGCGCGCCGCGACCTGCCGGCGAAGGACGTGAAGGAGCTGCTCGCCTACGTGAAGGCGAACAAGGACAAGGTGACGCTCGCCAACGCCGGCATCGGCTCGGCGTCGCACCTGTGCGGCCTCCTGTTCATGAGCACGATCCAGGTCGATCTCACGACGGTGCCGTACAAGGGCACGGCGCCGGCGCTCAACGACCTGCTCGGCGGGCAGGTCGACCTGCTGTGCGACCAGACGACCAACACGACGCAGTACATCTCGGCCGGCCGCGTCAAGGCCTTCGGCGCGACGTCGAGGACGCGCCTCGAAACGATGAAGGACCTGCCCACGCTCGCCGAATCCGGGCTGCCGGACTTCGAGGTCGTCGTCTGGCACGGCGTGTACGCGCCGAAGGGCACGCCGAAGGCCGTGATCGACAGGCTCACCGCCGCGCTGCAGGCGGCGATCGCCGAAGCTGCGTTCGTCCAGAAGATGGCGGACCTGGGCTCGCAGGTCGTAGCGAAGGACAAGGCCACGCCCGAGGGCCTGCGCACGCAGCTCAAGTCCGAGATCGACAAGTGGACGCCGATCATCCGCAAGGCCGGCGTGTACGCGGACTGAAAGCCGCGCGCGCGGCGGCCGCCGCGATGCGCAACGGGCCGCGCATGCGGCCCGCTTGCATTTCGGTTCCGGCGTGGCGCCGGACCGCTACATCATGCCGAGCGTCTTCGGCAGCCAGATCGACATCGCCGGCCAGTACGTGACGACCACGAGGAACACCAGCATCGTCAGCAGCCACGGCCACACGGCGACCGTCAGCTCGGTGATCCCCATCTTCGTGATGCCGGACGCCACGTAGAGGTTGAGGCCCACCGGCGGGTGGCACATGCCGACCTCCATGTTGACGGTCATCATGATGCCGAAGTGCACGGGGTCGATGCCGAGCTTCATCGCGACCGGGAACAGGATCGGCGCCATGATGAGCACGATGGACGACGGCTCCATCACGTTGCCGGCGAGCAGCAGCACGACGTTGACGAACAGCAGGAACGCGATCGCGCCCAGGTGCTTGTCGAGCATCCACGTCGCGAGCGCCTGCGGGATGTTCTCCGACGTCATCAGGTAGCTGAACATCACGGCGTTGGTGATGATGTACAGCAGCATCGCGCTCATGTTCGCCGAGTCGAGCAGCACCTTCGGCACTTGCGCCAGCGTCATGTCCTTGTAGACGAATACGGCGACGAAGAACGCGTAGACGGCGCTCATCGCCGCCGCCTCGGTCGGCGTGAAGATGCCGGTGTAGAAGCCGCCGATGACGACGATGATCAGGAACAGCCCCCAGATCGCCTCGCGGAACGCGCGCGCGCGCTCGCCCCAGCTCGCGAC
>JAYRNW010000081.1:0-14091 GCA_041911995.1 Casimicrobiaceae bacterium
CCCGGCCCGGATTGCGCGCGGTGACGAACCACGTGCTGGACGGGCCCCAGACGCCGTCGGCGCGCACGAATGGCGCGAGCGCCTCGGCCAGCGCCGCGGCGACCTGCGGCCGGCGCCGCTCGCCCTCGGCGCCGGCGAGCCGGATGATCTCGCCCGCGGGGCCGAGCGCCATCGCGAACTCGATCGCTTCGGCGAGGTCGCGGCCGATGCAGATGTCGGCGTCGAAGCGCTCGAACGCGATGCGATCAAAGCCCGCGCTGCGCAGCAGCGTGCTCACGAGGTCGGGGCCCGCCATCGAGAACGGGCCCGGGCCGCAATGCACCTGGTCGGTGTCCTCGTGCGCGACCACCGGCACCAGCGCGCGCACGCGCAACTCGGCCTCGTGCAGCCACGGATTCTCTTCGCGGCGGCGCCAGACGATCATCGTGAGCGTGCCGCCCGGCCGCAGCGCGCGGCGCACGTTGGCGAGCGCGGCACCGGGCAGCGTGAAGAACATCGTCCCGAAGCGCGAGAACGCGTGGTCGTACGGACCGCCCAACGCGTCGGCCTGCACGTCCGCGACGACGAACGACGCATTGGGAATGCCGGCCGACTTCGCCTCGTCCGCGGCCGCCTGCACGAACCGCGGCGCGCAGTCGACGCCGACCGCCTCCCCCGCCGAGCCGACGCGGCGCGCGATCTGCCGCGTGCTGTCGCCCAGGCCGCAACCGACGTCGAGCACACGCGCGCCCGCCGGGTAGCGCTGCCGGTCCAGCGCGGCGTCGCTGTGCACGACGAGGCTGTCCACCAGCAGGTGCCGGAACCGCATGAACTTGTCGAAGAGGACGGTGTTCCACGCTTCGACGATGCCGTCGTTGGCTTCGGACATGGCGTTGCCCTTCCCGCGGGTGCGCGCCGCCGGCCATCACAGGCATTCCCCCGGGCGGAGGGAAGGCGCGCCCGCGTGCGCCGGTCAGGCCAGCGCGGCGATCCACTGGTTGG
This sequence comes from Casimicrobiaceae bacterium, assembly GCA_041911995.1. GTDB lineage: Bacteria > Pseudomonadota > Gammaproteobacteria > Burkholderiales > Casimicrobiaceae > VBCG01. The sequence goes on from JAYRNW010000081.1 coordinate 982, forward strand.
CGTTGCGCAAGCGGTCGGCCATGTCGGCGGCGAGGTTTTCGAGCAGCCGGATCCGCAGCATCGGCGTCCGGTCCGCGATCCGGTCGAGGTCCGCGGCTTCGACCACGCGACACCGGACGGCGGTGTCCGCGTAGACCGACGCACTGCGTGTCGTCCGTCCGAGCAGCGCCATCTCGCCGAACTCCATGCCGGGTCCCAGCGACGCGATCCGCTGGTGCGCGCCGCTGGCAAGCGGCACGAGCACGCTCACGTGGCCGGCCTCGATGAAGAAGACGCGGCCGTCGCCTTCCTGCCCCTGCCGCAGGATCTCGTCGCCCGCCGCGAACGCCTGCGTGCGCGATGCCGCGTCGATCTCGCGCAGCAGCGGGTCCGGGACGCCGGCGAACAGCAGCGAATCCGACAGCGACGCGGATGCCGCGGACGGCCCGGCGACGCCGTTCGTCAGCCGGTTCTCGCACCATTCGACGGCGAGGTCGTTGTCCTCGAAGCTCAGGAACCCGCGATCGCCCGCGCGCGCGGGCTTGCCGAGCGGACCCATGATCGACGCGCGGTCGCCGGCGCGCGAGCACACGACGGCGATGCCGTCGTCGGCGAAGCGCAGGCGCGCCTTGTTGAGCAGGCGGGCGGCGCTCTCCGTGATCCCGACGAGCTGGTGCATGTCGAGGATGAAGCTGTGCGAGTCGGCCGCCATCTGCTGCATGCGCCGGATCACGTACTCGACGCTGTCCACGGTCAGGAGCCCGTGCAGGCACAGGTACTTGATGCGGTGCGCCTGCTCGCCCAGGCAGGCGCGCTCGTCCGGCGCGCGCTGGCGCCGCGACGGCGCCGAAGCGCCCGTGTAGACGCGGCCCAGCGCGGCCAGCGGGTCGCCGGTGCGCGTGAACGCGTGCAGGCCGAAGTCGCGCGCGAGCTGCCGGCACGCCGCGATGCCGCGCACGCTGTTGCCCTTTTCGTCGAGCCGTGGCGAGAACACGCCGATCCCGAAGCGCCCGGGGACGACCGCGATGATCCCGCCGCCGACGCCGCTCTTCGCCGGCATGCCGACCTCGTAGAGCCAGCTGCCGGCGTAGTCGTACATGCCGCAGGTCGCCATGACCGACAGCACGCGCTCGACGTGCTCCGCGTCGAGCGCGCGGCGGCCGGTCACCGGATGCACGCCGCCGTTGGCGAGCGTGGCCGCCATGCCCGCGAGGTCGCGGCAGTCGACCAGCAGCGAGCACTGCCGGAAGTAGTTCTCGAGGGCCGGCATCGGCTCGCCGTCGACGATGCCGAAGTTCTTCAGCATCCACGCGATCGCGCGGTTGCGGAATCCCGTGGCGCTCTCCGACCGGTAGACGGACTCGTCGACGTCGAGGTCGCGGCCGGCGAAGGCCGACAGCGACGCGTGGATCCGCTGCCACTGCGCGTCCGCGGTGTCGCCGGCGACCAGGCCGGTCGTCGCGATTGCACCGGCATTGATCATCGGATTGCGCGGCGCACCGGTTTGGGGATCGAGGCTGATCGAGTTGAACGCATCGCCACTCGGCTCGACCCCCACGCGGGTCGCGACGAATTCGCGTCCGCGGTCGGCGAGCGCGGTCGCGTAGACGAACGGTTTCGAGATCGACTGGATCGTGAATCGCCGGGCCGCGTCGCCGACGCAGTAGGCGACGCCGTCCATCGTCACGAGGCAGATGCCGAACCACTCCGGATCGGCCTTCGTGAGCTCGGGAATGTAGCTCGCGAGCGCCCCGTGCCGCTCGTTGGAGAGGCGGCGATGCAGATCGTCGAGGTAGTCCTGGATCGGAGAGTTCATCAGCCGGAGCGCAGACGGATGCGATCCGGCATCGAATGCAAGCCGCGTGCCGGCCCGACGCCGGCGCCTCGCACCGCGTCGGTGCCGATGCGGCGATGCCGTGCCGCGCGCCCCCGGCGCGCGGCGAGCCGCTACTGGGCGGCGGCGCGCGGCGCCTTGCGCCGGCGCAACGGCTTCTTCGTGGCCGGCGCGGGCTTCGCGGCGGCCGGCGCCGGTTGCGCCCGCCCGGCCGCCGCGCGCTGCGCGCGCTTCGCCTTCGCGGCGGCCTTCGCCTTCGCCTTCGCCTCGGCGGCGACCGCGGCCTTCGCGCGTGCGGCGAGCGCGAGCCGGCGCACGCGGCGCAGGTCGGCGTCCGAGAACGGGCCGTTGACGCCGGAGATGGCGGCGAGCTTCATCCCGTGCTTCAAGCCCATCCGGTAGATCTCGCGCACCTTCTCCCATTCGATGTTGCGGCCGACGGTGAAGTTCTCGAAGCGGCCCTCGAGCGCCAGCACGATGGTCTCGGCGAGGCACGCGTACGCGACGTTCTTCGGCAGCCCGATGTTCTTCATCGCCACGTTGCCGGGCATCAGGATCTCGCCGGACTCGATCACCAGCACGTCCGGGCGCTTGGCCACCTCCTCGGGCGGCAGGTCCAGCGGCCGCGCGACGTCGGTGATCACGCAGCCGGGCTTGACCTTCATGATGTCGAGGATCTTCTTGCCGGCGCCGGACGTGGCGGTCACGATCATGTCCATGTCCGCGATGTCCTTGTCCGCGCGCGCGGACAGGAAGAGCTTCGCGCCGGGCGTCTCCTTGAGGATCGACTCCTTGATCGACAGCAGCTTCGCGGTCTCCGGCGACACCAGGTAGCACTCCTCGGCGACCATCGCGAGCATCCGCGCGCACACCGAGCCGATGGCGCCCGTGGCGCCGACGACCATCGCCTTGAACTTCACGCGCTCGCCGCGCGCGGGCACGGGCACGAGGCCCAGCCGCAGCACGGCGTCGTGCGCCGCCCACAGCGCGCCCGACGCGCTGTAGCTGTTGCCGGTCGTGATCGGCAGCGTCGCGCGCTTTGCGACGGTCAGGCCGGCGTCGCCGACGACCTTGGTGAACGCGCCCAGCCCCATGATCTGCGCGCCGAGACCGCGCGCGATCCGCGCCGCCTCCAGCAGCCGCCGGTACGTGAACTCGGGGCTGTGGCTCATGATCTCCTTCGGCGTGCCGCCGACCGAGATGAGCCAGCCTTCCGCCTCCACGCCGGTCGGCGACCTGATGCCCTCCACCTTCGAGTAGACGAACGGCGGCGCGTAGGCCATCGCCTTCTCCAGCGTGTCCATGAACACCGGCGGCGACACGCGCGACAGCATCTCGATGGGCTTGATGTTCTTGAAGTACTCCTGCGACAGCGGATGGATGACGAACGCGAAGCGGTTGACGCGCTTGAAGCCGTTCGGGTAGAGGATGCGCGGCTCCATGCCGAGGCCGGTGATGATCTCGAGGTAGTCGTCGTCGAGGATGTCCTCCGGCGCCTTGCCGCTCGCGGCGATGATCATCGCGTCGAGCAGGCTCGGGCCCAGCACGTGGCCGAAGAGCGCGGGCGCGCCGTCGATCACCATGTGCACGCCCTTCTTCCGGAACTGCGCGACGCGTCCGTCGTTGACGGTCGACGTCACGATGGTCTTGCCGGCGAGCTCGTCGGCGCCGAACGCGTCGAGCTCGTGCACGGGCGCGACGATCACCGTCGCGTCCTGCATCGCGTGGCGCAGCACGAAGTTCGTCCACTGCTTGACCGGCGCCGCCGTCATGAGGCCGGCCGGCGCGCGCTCCAGCACGTAGTGCGCGCCGCTCGTGTACGTCTCGAGGCCCGACAGCGTCGACAGGAGCTTCGGCACGCCCAGCTGCAGCACCGGGTCGGCGAACTGCAGGTTCTCCGTGTACTCGCTCATCGCCGCCGCGAGCTTGTAGTTGGTCATGCCCGAGAAGAACAGGACCCGCGCGTTGTTGAAGTAGTTGCCGAGCTTGACCTGCACGTGGCGCAGCGCCCACTCCTGCAGGATGTCGGACAGCCGCCCGCCGGTCGTGATCGGCACGCGCATCACGGCGCGCGTCATCCGCGCGCTGTCCTGCTCGACGTAGCGGCGCGCGCCGACCGTGTAGCTGTCCTTGACGACGCCGAGCCCGATCGCGTCGGCCTGCGGCTCCCAGTGCTTGAGGAGCTTCACGGCCTTGGCCGTGCTGCCGTTGGTGCCGAGACGGCGGACCTTCAAGGACTTGCCCAGGAAGCGGGCGGTGAATTCGAAGTCCTGGTCGTCCGCGCCCAGGCTGATGCCGACCACTTGTTTCATCGCGACCCCGCGCGTGTACGTTGGCTCGGCGGCCGCGCCGGGGCACGCTTGCGCCCGGCGGCCGCCAATGCCGATTGTAAGGCGAGACGGAGCGCGCCGTGCTTGCGCGCGGACATGCTTCGGGCGTGCGGCCGCGGATCCGCATGCGCGCTTGGTTGAGCGAATCCGTCGGAATTCCACTGGCCCGCCGCCGCGCTTTGAGGCAAGCTTGAAGTCTCGTTGCGAGAATGCGAAGACGCCATGATCGAGATGCCGGGTATGGTCGGTGACGTCGTGCGCTCCGTCGGACTGTCGACGGCGATGCGCGCGGCCGGGGTGGTGACGGGACTGCTGCCGATTCCGCAGCCGATGCTGCTCGTCGGCCCCGGCGCGAGCCGGCGGCTGGGACAGGCGCTGTGCGGGATGGGGCACCGCAAGGTGCTGGTCGTGACCGACCGCGTGATCGCCGGCATGGGCCTGCCGGCCGCGCTGATCGCCGCGCTGCGCGAGGGCGGCACGAAGCACGCGGTGTTCGCCGACGTGACGGCGGACGCGCCGATCCCGCTGATCGAGCGCGGCATCGCGTTCTACCGGAAGGAGCGGTGCGACGCGATCGTCGCGTTCGGCGGCGGCTCGCCGATGGACGCGGCGAAGACGATCGCCGCCTGCGTGGCCAACAAGAAGAGCCCCCGCAAGATGGTCGGGTACTTCAAGGGCCTGCACGCGCCCGTTCCGGTCTACGCGGTCCCGACCACGGCGGGCACCGGGTCCGAGGTGACGGTGGCGGCGGTGGTGTCAGACCCGGACACGCACAAGAAACTGGTGATCGCCGACACGCGGCTCGTCCCGGCGATGGCGGCGCTCGACCCCGAACTGATGACCGGCCTGCCGCCGGCGGTGACGGCGGCCACCGGCATGGACGCGCTGACGCACGCGGTCGAGGCGTACGTCGGCAAGTGGGCCACCGCGCACACCGACCGGATGGCGCTCGCCGCCGTCGGCATGATCTACGCGAACCTGCGCACCGCGTACCGCGACGGCCACGACCTGGCCGCGCGCGAGCAGATGGCGCTGGCGGCGACGTACGCGGGGCTTGCGTTCACGCGCGCGAACGTCGGCTACGTGCACGCGATCGCGCACCAGTTGGGCGGCCTGTACCACACGCCGCACGGACTCGCGAACGCGATCATGCTGCCGCACGTGCTGCGGTACCTGAGCCCGGCCGTCACCCGCCGGCTGGCCGACCTCGCCGTGCGCGCCGGCGTGGGCAAGGCGACCGACAAGCCGGGCGCGCTCGCCGCGAAGTTCCTCGATTCCGTCGAGGCGCTGAACCGCGACCTCGGCATCCCGCGCCACCTCGACGCGCTGCGCGAGGAGGACATTCCCGAGCTCGCCAAGGCGGCGTGCTGGGAGGCGGACACCAACTACCCGGTGCCGCGCTACATGTCGCCGAAGACGTGCGAGGGCATCCTGCGCGACGTGCTGCCGCCGCCGCCCGCCGCGCCGCGCAGGCGCAAGGCGGCAGCGAAGCGCACGGCGCCTGCCTGACTGCGGATCAGCCGGCGGCGGTCGGCGCCTCTTCTCCTGCCGCGCGCGTTGCTCGCTCGACGAGCTCGCGCGTCATCGCGCGCACGCAGAGCTTCTCGGCGGCGACCGTGTGCGCGAGCAGCTTGACCAGCGCGTAGACGGTGTCGAGGTGCGGCGTCGGCGTCTCCGTCATGCGGCCGAGCTCGATCACCGAACCCAGCAGCGCGTCGATCTCGGGCTCGCGGCCGGCCTCGATGTCCTGCAGCATCGACGTCTTGTGCTTGCCGACCTTCTCGGCGCCGGCGATGCGCTTGTCGATCGTGACGCGGAACTGCACGCCGAGCTTGTTCCCGATCGCCTGCGCCTCCTCCATCATGTCCTGCGCCAGCGTGCGGGTGGCCGGGTACCGGCAGAGGTCGACGAGCGTCGAGTGCGTCAGCGCGCTGATCGGGTTGAACGACAGGTTGCCCCAGAGCTTGAGCCAGATCTCGGCGCGGATGTTGTCCAGGATCGGTGACTTGAGGCCCGCGCCGGTGAACACCTCGGCGATGCGCGTGATGCGCTCGGTCGTCGTGCCGTCGAGCTCGCCCAACGGATAGCGGTTGCCCTCGATGTGGCGGACCACGCCCGGCGCCGCGATGCCCGCCGCCGGGTAGACGACGCAGCCGAGGATCCGCTTCGGGTCGACGGTCTTCATGATGACGCCGTTCGGGTCGACCGCGTGGACGACGCGCCCCTCGTAGCGGCCGCCGTGGCGCTGGAAGTACCACCACGGGATGCCGTTCTGCATCGGGATCAGCACGGTGTCGTCGTGGAAGAGCTTGGTCACGTCGGCGATCGCCGGCTCGACCTGGTTGGCCTTGACGGCCAGGATCACGAGGTCCTGCGGCCCGGCGGACGCGATGTCGTCGGTCGCGTGCATCCGGTGGACGAGGTGCTCGTCGCCGTCGTCGAGGATGAGGCGCAGCCCGTTCTTCCGGATTGCCGCCAAGTGCGGGCCGCGCGCGATCACCGTGACCTCGTGCCCCACGGTGGCGAACAGGACCGCCAGATGGCCGCCGATCGAACCGGCGCCGACCACACAGATGCGCATGCTGCTCCCCTTTGCCTGTCGCGAGCCGCGCGCGGTCGCGCGGTTCAACACTGAATCGGCATATTGTACTCTGACGATGGACTACGCGGCGGGCGCCGCCCGGCCCCCGCCGCCCCGGGCCGCCCTACCCGGCCGCGCGCGCCTGCGCGCGGCGCCGCGACTCGCGGTCGATCCCGCCCAACTGCCGGTCCATCGCCTCGAACGCGTTGCGCAGCGCGACGTAGAGAAGCTCGTCGTGCTCGCGGTCGGCCACGAAGTCGGGCAGCCCGGGCACGCGCACGTCGATGCGCACCCGCCGGTGCCGGCCCTTCGTCTGGTGCTTGCCGAGCGCCTCGATCGTGACGCGGCATCCGGAGATGCGCGGATGCAGCGCGGCGAGCTTGGCGACCTTCTGCCGGATGGCCTTTTCGAGCGTCGGCGAGCGACGCATGTCGCGGACGGTGATCTGCAGCGGTACCTGCAACGAGGTGGTCATACGTGGAGCCTCCACGCGGTGGAACGTGCACCTTCTGCGAACCAGCATAGCCCACGCCGACGGCGAGGCGTTGACCTGCCTCAACCGGCACACCGATGACGGCGCCGCTGCGAAGATGCGGAAGACGGGATCCGCGGCGCGCCGGGCAGGCGGCTGCAGGCGGCCTGCGCGCGCCGGCCTACGCGACGCAGAGGAAGAAGATGAGGACGACGACGAGCGCCAGGAACAGCCAGCCCGGGTGCTCGGCATGGCCGCCGGTCTTGCCGGCCGACGGAGGCACGTACGGCCGCAGTTGATCGCTGTGCTGCATGGAGGCGTCCCGTCCGGACGCGGGTGTCGCGTTCGGGTCTTTTTTACGCCGGTTGCATGCGGCGACCTTGATTCCGGGCAAGAAATCGCGAATCTGCCGGCCGCGGCCGCGCCGCCCGAACTTCAGCCGAACGCCGCCGCGTTGATCCGCTTGACGCCCGTGACGAACCGCTGCAGCGTCGCCGACAGGACGCCGCGCGGGATCATCGCCTCGATCAGCTGGAACCGGCCGCGCGTCGCGTGGGCGCGGGCGAGCGCCGCCGCGAGCTCGCGCCGCGTGGTCACGCGGACGCCCTCGCCGCCCAGCGCCGGCGCGGCATCCGCGAAGCGCCACTCCGGCAGGTCGTTGAACCGCGACTCCGGCTCGAACGTCCGCAGCATCTCCCAGCTGCGGTTGTTGAACACGACGACGATCGGGTCCCAGCCGTAGCGCGCGCAGTTGCCGAGCTCCCACCCGGTCATCTCGAACGCGCCGTCGCCGACGAGGACCAGCGGCCGCTCGCCGGTGGCCGCCTGCAGGCCCAGGCCCGCCGGCACGCCGAAGCCCATCGACGCGTAGTACCCCGGCGCGATCAGCGCCGTGTGGTCGATGTCCATCGCCGTGAACAGGCAGTCGCCGACGTCCACGGCGATCGGCAGGCGGCCGTGGCGCGCCATCAGGTCGTTCACGGCGCACGCGATGTCGTTGGGTACGATCGGTGCGTCGTCGGCCGGCATCCCGCGCGGGTACGCCACGCCGGCCTGCGGCGCATGCGCCGGCTTCGCCGGTACGCGGGCGAGCAATGCGTCGACCAGCGCCGCGAGCGGGATGTCGCGGTAGGTGTGGAAGCCCAGCGTGACCTCGCGGTCGAGCGCGCGGATCGTGCGCCGCAGGTCGATCTGGCGCGCCGAGACGCCGAAATTCGTGTCGGAGACGATCACGCCCAGCAGGAACAGCGCGTCCGAATGCTCGACCTGCGCGGTCAGCTCCGGCTGGCCGGCCACCCCCAGGTACGTGCCGAGCGGCGGCGTAGCCGTCTCGGCGAGCAGTCCGCGCCCCATGATGCTGGTGACCACCGGCAGCCCGAGCCGCGCGGCGAGCGCGCCGACCTTCGCCTCGAGCCGGAACCGGCGGACCTCGACGCCGACCATCAGCACGGGCGCGCGCGCCGCCGCGAGCGTGACCAGCACGTCGTCGACGCAGGCGGCGAGCGCGTCGGCGTCGACCGGTTCCGGCGGCAGCGCGACGACGGGCGCGCACGGCGCGCGCACCATGTCGCGCGGCACCTCGACGTAGACCGGGCGCGATTCCTCGACGCAGCGCGCGAGCACGCGCGCGATCTCGGCCGGCGCCCGGTGCGCGTCGTCCAGGCGCGTCTGCGCGCACGTGATCTCGCCGAAGATGCGCGCCTGCGAGTCGAGCGTCTTCGCCTGGTGGTGCAGCAGGAGCCCGGTGCCCGCCTCGCCGCGGCCGGGGCCGCCGGAGACGACGACCACCGGCGACTTCTCCGCATAGGCGCCGGCGACCGCGTTGACGACGTTGAGCGCGCCGGCGCCGTAGGTCACGGCGACCACGCCCGGCGCGCAGTTCATCCGCGCCGCCGCATCGGCGGCGAACGCGACCGCGGGCTCGTGCGACAGCGTGTACAGCGGCAGGATCCCGGTCGACTCGACGACCTTGAAGAACGGCAGCGCGAAGTCGCCGGGGATGCCGAACACCTGCCGCGCGCCGTGGGCGGCGAGTGCGTGGAGCAGCGATTCGGCGACGTTCATCGGCAGCGCGCGCGGTCGGGTGGCGAGGCCGGCCAGTCTGCGCCATGGCGCGCGGTGCGCCCTTGCCGCGGATCAAGGCTTCGCTCCGCGGGCGGATGCCGCGCTCGCGCGCCGCTTCCCGTAGAATCGTAGCCAGCGTCCGCAGGCGCGGCGGTCCACGGCGCCCGCGGGCGGCCTGCGAGGGGGAGCGCAGTCGAACGATGTTCGCGCGGCTCGAGCGGAGGATCGTGGCGTTCGGCATCCGGCTGCGGCAGCGCTTCGTGCGCTGGATCCAGCCCTCGGCCGATGCCTTCGAAGCGTGGGTCGAGCGCACGGTCGAGCCGTTCACGCCGGCGCCCGAGCAGCAGTTGTCGGCGGACGCCATCATCTTCGAGACGCTCGCCATCGAGCCGCGGGCGGCCGGCGACGCGCTGCCGCGCCGGCTGTTCGCCGCGCGCATCCTGGCGCAGCTCGACTTCCTCGCCGAGCGCGCCGCGTACGCGAACGGTGCGGCCGCCGCTCCGGACGTCGCCCGTGCATACGAGCGCGCGCAGGGGCCGATCCTGGCGGCGCTCGGGCTCGGGCTCCCCTTCGTGCGCGAGGACGTCGTCGCGCAGCTCGCGCAGTGCCCGCGCGCGCAGGTGCTCGCCGCCTGGCACGCGAGCCTGCGGCGGCCGCTCGTCCTGACGTTCGTGGACGCGATCGCCGACCTCGACCGGCGCGCGACGACGGCCGTGCTCGACGCGCTGGCCGAATACCGCGTCGACGTCGCGCGGGAGACCGGCGGCGCCGAGCCGCGCGCGACGACCGGCGTCGCGCTGTCGGGCGGCGGCATCCGCAGCGCGAGCTTCGCGCTCGGCGTGCTGCAGGAGCTGGCGAAGCGCCGGCTGCTCTACGGCGTCGACTACCTGTCCGCCGTCTCCGGCGGCGGCTACGCGGCGAGCTGGCTCACGACGTGGGCGTACCGCCACGGCCGCGGCATCCGCGGCGTCGAGGACGACCTCGACCCGCGCACCGCCGCGCCGCCGCCGCTGCGGTGGGTGCGCCGGTACGGCGTCTACCTCGCGCCGCACTTCGGCGTGTTCGCGCCGGACCTGTGGTCGCTCGGCGTCACGTACGTGCGCAACACGCTGCCTATCCTGTGCATCACGGTGCCGCTGCTCGCCGCGATCGTCGCGCTGCCGCACGTCGCACTCGGCTTCGCGCCGGCGCCCACGGACCCTGGCGCGGCCGGCGGCGCCGAAGGGCTCGTCGGGACGATCGTGCTGTGCGCGCTGCCGTATTACGTGGCGGTGCAGCTGCTGCGCCGCTACACGCTCTTCACCGTCGGCGCCGACACGCGGACGCTCGCCGGGCAGACGCCGACGCTGATGGCCGCGTTCGCGGTCGGCGGCGGCCTCGCGACGGCGTTCGGTCTGGCGCGACTCGCCGCCGGCTGGGGCGACGCCATCCGTCCATGGATGTTCGTGGCCGGAGCGGTAGCGATGCAGACGGTCGCCGCCGCCATGGCGCCGGACCAGGCGCGCCGCGACCGCAGCGCCACGGCGCGGCCGCTCCCGCGCGGAAGCCTGCTGCGCCTCGCCAGCGCGACGCTCGCCGCCGGCGCGCTCGCCGGCGTCGGGTTCTACGCCGCGTGGCGCGCGCTGGCCGGGCTCGCGGCGCCGGAGCTGGTCGCGTTCGGGCCGCTTGCGTTCCTGCTCGCGCTGGGGCTGGGCGAGACCGCGTTCGCGACGGTGATGACGCCGGTCAGCGACGACGTCGACCGCGCGTGGTGGTCGCGCGCCGCGACGTTCGCGCTGCTGCCGGCCGTCGTCTGGACGCTGGTCTGCGCGATTTCGTTCGCACCGGCGCACGACTGGCGGGTCGCCGTGGATCCGAAGGCGCTGTGGGAGCGCTACGGATGGTGGCTGGGGAGCGCCGGCGCCGCGCTCGTCGGCGCCGTCGCGACGCTGCTCGCCTCCGCGCGCGTGCGCGCGCTGATCGCCAAGTGGACCCCGCGCGTGGTGCTGGTCGTCGTCGCGCTGCTGCTGCTCGCGGCCATTGCGTGGGGCACGAACGCGGCGATCCGGGCGCTGCCCGTGGCGTGGGAAGCCGCCGGCTTCGCGCCGCGCGGGCCGGCGACGCTCGCGCTGCTGGCGGGCGCCGCGTTCTTCGCGCTGGCGGCGCTCGCGTCGATCGCGGTCAACCTCAACCGCTCGTCGCTGCACGGGTTGTATCGCGACGGGCTCATCCGCACGTTCCTCGGCGCGTCGCGGCGGTCGGCCGACAACTGCAACCTCGTGCCGCCGGCGGCCCCACTCGGCGTCGGCGCCGCCGAGCAGCGCCAGTGGCAGGAGCGCGCGGCCGAGCGCTTCACCGACATCGACGACGACGACAACCCGGGGCTCGCGTGGCTGCGCCCGCGCGCCGGCCGCCGGTTCCCGCTGCTCCTCGTCAACGCGAGCCTCAACGGCCTCGTGCCCGGCAAGCGGCGCGGTCGCGAAGCGCGCCAGTACCCGTTCACGTTCGGGCCGATCCACTGCGGCAGCCCGGTGCCCGGCGTCGGCTACGGATGGACGTCGCGCTTCTTCCGCGCGTCGAAGATGGACAAGAAGCTGACGCTGGGCACGGCGATGGCGGTGTCCGGCGCCGCGGTGTCGCCGAACCCGGGGCGCACCGGCAGCAGCCTGCTGTCGTTCCTGCTGACGATGGCCAACGCGCGCATCGGCCTGTGGATCGGCAACCCGCGCTACCGCGACACGCCCGGGCAGCCGAGCCCGGGATTCGGCCTGCCCTACCTCGCGCACGAGCTCTTCGGGCTGCGCGGCCCGTTCGGCCGCTGGATCCAGGTGTCCGACGGCGGCCACTTCGAGAACATCGGGCTGCACGAGCTGATCCGGCGCCGCTGCGGGCGCATCGTCGTCGTCGACGCGAGCTGCGATCCGGCGCGCGCGTTCGCGGACATCGGCGACGCCATCCGCCGCGCGCGCATCGACCTCAACGTCGACATCCTCGCCACGGGCGCGTGGCGGATCGGCGACCCGGAGCTGGGCGCGCAGGGGCGCGAATGGGCGACGTTCGACATCGCGTACCCCGGCGGCGGGCACGGCCGCATGCTCTACATCAAGCCCTCGCTGTACGACGACAGCGCGTCCGCGCTGCCGATGGACGTGCTCGACTACTGGTCGCGCCACGCGGAGTTCCCGCACGAGTCGACGGCGAACCAGTTCTTCAGCGAGGCGCAGCTCGAGGCGTATCGCTCGCTCGGACGCTTCTGCGCGGAGCGCGCGCTCGACGCGGTCCTCAAGGACCCGAACGAGGCGACGTGGGCGCACTGGCTCTCGGCAACGCGCGTCGAGCGTACAATCGATCCTTCGCCCTGAGCGCACGCGGCGACCGCGCCGCGCGCGCTGCGACCGTCATGGAACCGAAGAGCGCCCTCTCCCGCATCGCCGCGACGCTGCCGACGTCGGCGGCGTCCTCCGGCGCGGCGCCGCGCGAGGCGCTCGCGCGGGCGGTGCGCGAGTCGCAGTTTCCGCTGGAAGCGGTCTTCGCGGCGTTCGAGCAGGCGGCGGGCACCGCCGACCCGCGCGCCGTTCCGGCGGATCTCGGCGCCGAGGTCGAGAAGGTCGCGGCGACGGTCGCGCAACGGATGCAAGGCGGGCCCGACGATCCCGCACGCACGCGCGCCTATGCGGCGCAGCTCGTCGCCGGCCTCTACGAACTGTGGCGCAGCACGTGGCGGCGCGGCATGCCGCCCAAGCAGGTCGCCGAGATCGCGCGCAGCGTGCTGGCCGACGGCGCGACGTCGATGTTCGAGCCCCGCAGCGAGGCCGGTCCCGGCGGCCCGGTCAACCCGCCGCCGTTCCAGCGCTGACGGCGGCGAGCCGCC
>JAYRNW010000082.1:0-5242 GCA_041911995.1 Casimicrobiaceae bacterium
CGGCGGATGAACCGCAGCGTCGCGCGCGCGCTCACCGGCAAGCGCGTCGACGCGCTGTCGGACTGACCGACCGGAACCGCCCATGCCCGAAGTCGTGGTCCTGCCCCACGCCGAGATCTGCCCGGACGGCAAGACGTTCGCCGCGGAGCCCGGCAAGTCGCTGCTCGACAACCTGCTCGCGCAGGGGATCGAGGTCGAGCACGCGTGCGAGAAGTCGTGCGCGTGCACGACGTGCCACGTCATCGTCCGCGAGGGGTTCGCGTCGCTGTCGCCGTCGACCGAGGACGAGGACGACCTGCTCGACCGCGCGTGGGGGCTGACGCCCGTGTCGCGGCTGTCGTGCCAGGCGATCGTCGACGCCGAGCGCCTCGTCGTCGAGATCCCGAAGTACACGATCAACCAGGTGAAGGAAGGGAAGTAGGCAGGGATCGGGGTCAGGTTCGATTTCGGGGTTCAGGGGTCAGGTTCGACTTTCGCGGCAGCGTGCAGCGAGTCCGAGGTTCAGGGGTCAGATTCAGTCCGAGGTTCAGGGGTCAGATTCGATTTCCGCGGCAGCGCGCAGCGAGTCCCGCCGGACGTGCCGCGGAAATCGAGTCTGACCCCGGGTTATTCGCGGTGCCGGTGGCCGAACTCGGGGTCAGACACGAATTTCGAGTGACCTCGTGCCGAATCGGTGCGATCGCGCCCGAAATTCGTATCTGACCCCTGGAGAGGCAGTGCGATCGCGCCCGAAATTCGTATCTGACCCCTGGAGAGGCAACGATGCTGAAATGGACCGACTCGCTGGAGATCGCGATCGCGCTCGCCGAGGCGCACCCGGACGTCGACCCGCGGACGATCCGCTTCACCGACCTGCATCGCTGGGTGCTGGCGCTGCCGGGTTTCGCCGACGACCCGGCGCACAGCGGCGAGAAGATCCTCGAGGCGATCCAGATGGCGTGGATCGACGAGGCGTGACGCGCGCCGGGGCGTGAGCGTCGACGGCGCCTCGCGCACGGCCTTCGCGGCCGCGGCGCGCGTCCGCTAGGCGAAGAAGTTGAGCGCGCCGGCCAGGTCGCAGACGTCGAGCGCGCAGGTCGCGCGCTCCCGCACGACGGGCTTCGCGCGATAAGCGATCGCGACGTCCGCCGCCTCGAACATCGGCAGGTCGTTGGCGCCGTCGCCGATGACGACCGCGAGGCCGCCGCGCTGCGCCTGCAGCGCGCGCACGGTCTCCGCCTTCACGCGGCCGTCGACGAGCGTGCCCTCGATGCGGCCGGTCAGGCGGCCGTCCGCGACGCCGAGCGCGTTGGCGACGGCGACGTCGAGCGGCAGCGCGGCCTTCAGCCGATCCGTGAAGTACGTGAAGCCGCCCGAGACCAGCGCGGTCGTCGCGCCGGCGGCCTTGAAGCCGGCGAGCATGGCGAGCGCGCCCGCGGAGATCCGCAGCCGCTCGGCATAGACGCGCTCGAGCATCGCGACCGGCAGCCCGGCCAGCAGCGCGACGCGCTGCGCGAGGCTCCCGGCGAAGTCGATCTCGCCGCGCATCGCGCTCGCGGTGATCGCGGCGACCTCCGGCTTGATCCCCTTCATGTCGGCGATCTCGTCGATGCACTCGATCGTGATCAGCGTCGAGTCCATGTCCATCGCGACGACGCCGACGTCGGCGAGGCGCCGGCCCGGCGGCACGAACGCCGCGTCGCAGCCGGCCGCGCGTGCGGCGTCGACCAGCGTTGCATCGACGCGCACGCCGGGGAAGCGGTACGCCGCGGGCTCGCCGGTTCCGATCGGCACGATCGCGCGCGCACCGGCCCGGCGCGCGAGCGCCGCCACCGCGGCCGGCGCGATCGCCGGCGCCTGCGCGACGAAGTCGGAAACCGTCGGCGAGCCGTTCGTCGTCACCGCCGGCAACTCGTCGCGTGCTCCCTCTCCCCGCCTGCGGTGAGAGGGTGCCCGAAGGGTGGGTGCGGGGGCTCCCGGGCTGCAGCGGGAGGCATGCCGCGGGTGCGCATCACGCGCGCGGAACCACGCGCCGCGCGCATTCCTGCGCCCGTTCCCGCGCCTGCGCGACGTCCTCGCCGCGCGCGAGCGCGACGCCCATGCGCCGCCGCTTGTACGCCTCGGGCTTGCCGAACAGGCGCAGGTCCGAGTCCGGCACGCGCAGCGCGTCGGCCACGCCGTCGTAGCGGATGCCGCGCGCCTCGATGCCGCCGTAGATCACCGCCGACGCGCCGGGCGAGGCGAGCCGGGTGTCGACGGGAAGCCCGAGCATCGCGCGCGCGTGGAGCTCGAACTCGTTTTGCGCCTGCGTGCACATCGTGACCATGCCGGTGTCGTGCGGCCGCGGGCTCACTTCCGAGAACCACACCTGGTGGCCCTTGACGAAGAACTCGACGCCGAAGATGCCGCAGCCGCCCAGCTCCGCGGTGACGCGCGTCGCCATGTCGCGCGCGGCCTTGAGGGCGATGCGGCTCATCGGCTGCGGCTGCCACGACTCGACGTAGTCGCCGTTGACCTGCACGTGGCCGATGGGCGCGCAGAAGTGCGTGGCGACCTGCCCGTCGGGGCCCGGCGCACGCACGGTCAGCAGCGTGATCTCGTAGTCGAAGTCGACGAATCCCTCGACGATCACGTGCGAGCCGGGCACCCGCGCCATGCTCTCCGCGTACTGCCACGCGGCTGCGACGTCGCGGGGCCCTCGCACCAGCGACTGCCCCTTGCCGGACGACGACATGACGGGCTTTACGACGCAGGGGTAGCCGATGCCGTCGGCGATCGCCGCCTTGAGCGCGGCGAGGCTCTCGGCGAACCGGTACGAGGACGTCGGCAGGCCGAGCGTCTCGGCGGCGAGGCGGCGGATGCCCTCGCGGTTCATCGTGAGCTGCGCCGCGCGCGCCGTGGGAACCACGACCGCGGCGCCCGCGCGCTCGACGTCGACCAGCACGTCGGTCGCGATCGCCTCGATCTCGGGGACCACGACGTGCGGGCGCTCCTGCTCGATCAGCCGGCGCAGCGCGGCGGCGTCGGTCATCGCGATCACGTGCGCGCGGTGCGCGACCTGGTGCCCGGGCGCGTTCGCGTAGCGGTCGACGGCGATCGTCTCCACGCCGAGGCGCTGCAGCGCGATGATCACTTCCTTGCCGAGCTCGCCGCTGCCCAGCACCATGACGCGGGTCGCGGAAGGGGAATGCGGCGTGCCGATGTGCATGGGGCCTGCGCGGGAGGAATGGCGGCCGCGGCGGACGCCGCGGGCACGGCACCGACTTCGCAAGGCCGATGCTGCAATGCAATATTACCGCAGAACCGGGCCCCCGGGCCGGCGGCCCGCTAAGCGTGCGGTTCGTGCGTCCGGCGCACCCTGGTGCGCCACGCGGTGGGGCTGGCCTTCGCCCAGCCGCGGAAGGCGCGCGAGAACGCCGTCGCGTCGGCGTAATGCAGGGCGGCCGCGATCTCGGCCACCGGCAGGCGCGTCTGCTGCAGCAGCTGCTTGGCGACTTCGAAGCGCGTCGCGCCAACCAGCTGCTGGAGGCTCGTCGCTTCGTCGCGGAGCCGGCGGCGCAGCGAGCGCTCGTGGATGCCGAGGATCGCCGCCACGCGCGCCGCCGACGCGTCGCCCTGCATCACGAGCCCCTGCACGATGCGCTGCACGCGCGGCGCGATCCGGCCGTCGTCGCCCTCCATCGCGAGCGCCGCCGCTTCGGCCGCCGACCGCTGCACGGCGTCGGCATCGGCGATCGCGCCGTCGAGCCAGCGGGCGGCGAACACGATCTCGGAGTGCGCAGCGTCGAACTGCACCGGCGCGCCGAAGAAGCGCCGGTAGGGGCGCGGGTCGCGCGGCCGCCCGTGCGCGAGCGCGATCTGCGCCGGCTTCCATCCGGGGCCGCACAGCGCGCGCAGGATCGCGCAGCCGACGCCGAGTGCCATGTCGTAGATGTGCGCGATGCCGGGCGTGTCGTGCCGGTAGACGACGTAGCCCAGCGCGACGTGTCCTTGCCCCAGTTCCAGCACGTACGGCACGGCGCCGCGGTCGTTGAGGTGCAGGTGCCGGACGAGGCCCGTGAGCGCCGTCCTGACCGTGGCGCTGTTGCGCATCAGCGGCGCGAGCAGGCCGAGCTGCGGCAACTCGAAGCGCGTGGCGAGCAGCAGCGCGAAGTGCGGAACGCCCGTGGCCTTCGCCGCGGCGTCCAGCAGCGCACCGGCCTTCGCGAACGGAATGCGGTGATCGGCGTCGGCGAGATCCGCGAGCGTCAGTCCGGCGCCGGCGAGGATGCGGCGCGGATCGCACCCGCGCTCGCGCAGCAGCACTGGGACCGGCATCAGCACGCCGGCGCGGACGTCGTGGCCGTCGTCGGCGGACCTGCGTGGGGACGCACGGCGGCGTGCCGGAGATTGCGGATCGCGACGGCGGGCGGACATGGACGCGAAGCTGTAACGAGGGCGGTTCCACGCGCATCGTCGGGCGCGCGGTCCGGAAATGTCAAGTCCGTGTCCTGCGTCGCGACTATATTTCACGGTTTTCCGGCGGGCGGGCAGTGCTCGCATCGACGGGGCGCCGGGACCGGTGATCGGAGGGGAGACCGAACATGTGCGACGATTTCGGGATGAAGCGGAAGCTGGTCGCGCGGTGCGCCATGCTGGTGCTCGCAACCGTTCCAATGGCGCTGCAGTCCGCGTACGTCGTGGCGCAGCAAGTGACCGGAGCACCGGGGTCGCCCGACGCGACGACGACCATCGGCAACCGGCAGCTGCCGCCGCCCGATCCGAAGTTCGGCGGCGTGATCAACTCGGGCGCACTGCAGTCGAAGGCCTGGTGGGCGCCGCGCGTCGTGCCGCCCAAGAGCGCACCGAACGTCCTGCTGATCATCACCGACGACGCGGGCTTCGGCGTGCCGAGCACGTTCGGCGGCGTGATTCCGACGCCGGCGATGGATCGCGTCGCACAGGAAGGTCTGCGCTACAACCGCGTGTTCTCGACCGCGCTGTGCTCGCCGACGCGCGCGGCGCTGATCACGGGTCGCAACCACCACTCGGCCGGCTTCGGCGTCATCTCCGAGCAGTCCACCGGCTTTCCCGGCTACAACAGCATCATCCCCAAGGACAAGGCCACGATCGGCCGCATCCTGCTCGACAACGGCTACGCGACGTCGTGGTTCGGCAAGAACCACAACACGCCCGCGTTCGCGGCGAGCCAGGTCGGTCCGTTCGACCAGTGGCCGACCGGCATGGGCTTCGAGTACTTCTACGGGTTCGTCGGCGGCGACGC
>JAYRNW010000083.1:0-8813 GCA_041911995.1 Casimicrobiaceae bacterium
CCGCCGACCGGGGGCCCGGTGGGGCGGGGGACGCCGCCCGACGCCGACACGCCGACGTTCGGCCCGTCGCGGCGGCTCGACTACGAGCTCGAGCTCGGCATCTTCGTCGCCGTCCCCAACGCGCTGGGCGAGCCGGTGCCGATCGCCGACGCGGAGAGCCACGTCTTCGGCCTGACGCTCTTCAACGACTGGACGGCGCGCGACGTGCAGGCGTGGGAATACCAGCCGCTCGGCCCGTTCCTGTCGAAGAACTTCGCGTCGACGGTGTCGCCGTGGATCGTCACGATGGAGGCGCTGGCGCCGTTCCGCGCGCCGTTTACGCGACCTGCGGGCGATCCCGCGCCGCTGCCCTACCTCGATTCTCCGGAGAACCGCGCGGCCGGCGCCGTCGACATCGCGCTGGAGGTCTGGCTGCAGACGGCGACGATGCGCAGCGCGGGCGCGCCGCCGCAGCGGCTCATGCAGTCGAACTTCCGCGACAGCTACTGGACGCTCGCGCAGCTCGTTGCGCATCACACGGTGAATGGCTGCAACCTGCAGCCGGGCGACCTGCTGGGCTCCGGCACGCAGTCAGGCCCCGAGCCGGGCCAGGGCGGCTCGCTGCTCGAGCTCTCCGTCGGCGGCCGGCAACCGTTGCAGCTCGCCGACGGCGAGCGCCGCGCCTTCCTCGAGGACGGCGACACGGTGATCCTGCGCGCGCATTGTGCGCGGCCGGGGTTCCGGCGCATCGGCTTCGGCGAATGCGCGGGCACGATCGTGCCCGCCCGCAGCTAGCGCCCGTCACGCTTCCGGAGGACGCATCGCCATGCCCACCGAAACCGCGATCGTCACCGGCGCCGCCGGCAACCTCGGGCGCGCGGTCGCCGCCGCCTTCGCCGCGCGCGGCGCGAACGTCGTGCTGTTCGACCGCCGCCGCGACCGGCTCGCCGCCGCGTACGGCGACGAGAATGCGCAGCGCGCGTTCGTCGCGGTCGACCTGCTCGACGAGGTCGACGTCGAAGCCGCCGTGCAGGCCGCCGCCGACCGCTACGGCCGCATCGACGCGCTGTGCAACGTCGCCGGTGGCTTCCGGATGGGCACGCCGGTGCACGCGACGCCGGCCGCCGACTGGGATTTCCTGATGAACGTCAACGTGCGCACGATGGTCAACGTCGTGCACGCGGTGGTCCCGCGCATGCTCGCCGCCGGTGGCGGCCGCATCGTCAACGTCGGCGCGTTCGCCGCGCAGAAGGGCGTCGCCGGAATGGGCGCCTACGTCGCGGCGAAGAGCGCCGTCATCCGCCTCACCGAGACGATGGCGGCGGAACTGCGCGAACGCAACGTCAACGTCAACTGCGTGCTGCCGACGATCATCGACACGCCGGAGAACCGCGCGGCGATGCCGGACGCGGACCCGGCGCGCTGGGTCGCGCCGGAGGACCTGGCGAACGTCATCGCGTTCCTCGCGTCCGACGCCGCGCGCGCGATCCACGGCGCCGCGGTGCCGGTGACGGGCCGGAGCTAGCAGGCCGTCGAATTCACGCCGACACTTGCTCGTTGATGTCATGCCGAGCGCAGCGAGGGATCTGCTTTTGCCACGAATCTGCGAGCTGCGTACAAGCAGATCCCTCGCTGCGCTCGGGATGACATGGAGAGTGGAACTGCGACGCCTGCTTCGACCCCCGTCTAGTCTCCCCCCGAAGCGCGCGTCGCGCGCCTCCCCCTTAAAGCGGGGCACGCCCCTGGGGCGGCCCGGCGGGCGCTAGGGCGTAGGCCGCGCGAGCAGGACCGCGTACGCGTCGGACCGGTACGCGCCGTCCGCCGACCGCGGCACCTGCGACTCCCGGCTGTCGCCGTCGCCGTAGACGACGATCACGCCCAGCGCGTCGGGCTGGCCCGGGTACCACTCGAGCACGATCGCCGCGACGGCCTTCGGGCTGCGCACGACGAACGGATAGAGCACCTTCTCGCGGATCTCGGCGAACTCGCGCGGGCCCGCGGACAGTCCCGCGCGGCGCACGGCGACGGCGGGCACCGGGTGCTCCGCGACCCGCGCCGGATCGCGGTAGGCGAGCGGCGCGTCGCGCAGGCGCGCGGCGTCGAGCGCGAGCTCCGACGCGATTGCGCCGCTTCCCGCCAGCGCGACCGCGAGCGCAATTGCCGCCGCGCGCAGCGCGCGGACCAAGGCGAAGCGCGCGATGACGTTCATCCGCGCATCATGCCATCGAACGCCGCCGGCAACCGTCAGCCGCCGGGGCGCGCGCCGACGAGGAACGCGACGGCGGCGACGGTCGCGACGGTCCCGATCGCGACGTTGAGCGTGAGACGCTCGTCGCGCAGCAGCGCCGCGCCGACCAGCGCCGTCACGAGCGGATACGCGGCGACGACCGGCGCGACGATCCACACCGGGCCTACCGCGAGCGCCGCGTACATGAGCAGGACGCCGGCGCCGTTGAGCACGCCGGTGGCCGCGAACCACGCGACACCCGCGCGGCCATACGGGCGGCGCGGCGCGCGCCGGCTCCGGTCCGCGCCGAGCACGACGACGCTCGACATCACGTAGCCGACGAGGCTCGCCGCGAAGGGACTCGCCCAGAGCTGCAGGCCCGCCTTCGCCGCCGCCTGCGCGAATCCGCGCAGCATCGCGCCGGCCACCGGCCACCACAGCGCCCCGCCGACGAATCCGCCGCGGCCGGCGCCCGGCCGCCACGACAGCAGCGCAATGCCCGCAACGACGCCCGCGGCCGCCAGCGGCGCATGCGCCGGCACGCGCTCGCCGAGCACGAGCGCGGCGGCGGCGAGCGCGAACAGCGGCGCTGTGCCCGATACGGCGCCCGTCACCGTCGGGCCGAGCAGCTCATTGGCGCGGAACGTCAGCAGCGTGACCACCGCCGGGAACACGAGCCCCACCGCCGCGAACAGCCACGCGGCGCGCGCGTCGAAGCCCGTGGGATCGAATGCGAACGGCGCGGCCGCGAGCAGCAAGAGTGTCGCCGTCGGCACGCTGACCGTCGCGCCGGCGCGCGCGTCGAGTGAGCGCAGGCCGACGCGTCCGGTCACCAGCGCGACGCCGAAGCAGCACGCGCTCGCGCAGGCGAGGACGACCGGCGGGATCGGCACGCGCCGCTAGCTCCCGCAACCGCCGCCGCCGCAGCCCCCTCCGTCGCCGCCGCCGCCGTCGCCGCCGCCGCCATCGCCCGTGCTGCCGGTACTGCCGGCGCCCCCGCTGCTGCCGCCGCCGCCGGAGTCGCCGAACCCGTCGGTCGATCCGTCGACCGCCGCGCTGCCGAAGTCGGTGCCGCAGTGGACGACGCCGGCGCCCACGCCCGCGTCGCCGTCCTTCCGGCGCACGCCTTCGCAGTCGGGCGCGTAGCGAAAGCCGTCAGCGACGTCGAGCTTCGCGTCGAGCGCGAACAGGAGCGGCAGCCGCGTCGGCCGCCGCGGGTTGATGTTGTCCTCGAGGCAGCTATGCCACCAGACGCGGCGCAACCCGGCGTTGCTCTGCGCGGCGCTGCCCAGCACGACCGCGGGCGTGTGGTGCAGGAACCGCCCGAACGCGCGGTCGCAGAACGCCTGGTAGTTGCGCGTGTAGAGGATGAACTCGTGCCAGAGGTCGTCGGCGACCTGCGAGGGCATCGACACGAACGCGCGGCCACTCTTCAGGTGGGCGAGGAAGAACTGCCGCAGCGCGTGCGCGACGAGCTGGCAGTCCTTGAGCGACAGGCCGGGCCGGCGCTTGCGCAGCCGGTCGAACAGGCCGCGCGGCAGCTCGAACGTGCGGATGTACGCCTCGCGCCGCAGCACGACGTGGCGGCGCCACAGCACGCCGGCCAGTGCCAGCGCGGCCAGCGTGACGAGGGCGAGTATCAGGGTCATCGGCGGTCCCCTCCCGTGCGACGGGCGAATGCGCCGGCCATTCTACGCACGGCGCGGCGGAGGTTAGTCTCCCCCCGTAGCGCGCTCCGCGCGCCTCCCCCCGGAGGGGGCCCGCGCCCTTGGGGCGGCCCGGCGGGCGCGGGTTGCCTCTCCGCCCGGCCCGGCCCATCATCGCGGCTTTCCGTCCGGACGACCGAGGTCGACGATGGCCGCACGCGCGCGCAACGCCGGTGAGTTCTGCTGGATCAACATGCTGACGCCGCAGCCGGAAGCGGCGCGCGCGTTCTTCGCGAAGATCCTCGGCTGGACGTACTCGGAGATCCCGGGCATGGGCCACGCGATCGCCGTCGGCGGGCACGCGGTCGGCGGCCTTTTCGACCTCGCCGGGCCCAACACGCCGCCGGGAACGCCGCCGCACATCGGCGTGATGGTCAAGGTCGCCAGCGCCGACGCCACGGCGGCCAAGGTGACCGCGCTGGGCGGCAAGGCGAGGCCGCCATTCGACGTCATGGCGCAGGGCCGCATGGCCGTGTGCTTCGACCCCAACGGCGCGGCGTTCGACGTCTGGGAGCCGCGCCAGGGACCGGGCACCGACGTCGACGGCGCGCTGCACGGCGCGCCGAGCTGGTTCGAGACGATGACGACCGACGTCGACCGCGCGATCCCGTTCTACGCCGCGCTCTTCGGCTGGACGCCGGAGAAGATGGCGATGGACGACTACACGTACACGGTGTTCAAGATGGGCGAACTGCCCGTCGCCGGCATGATGTCGATCACGCCGGCGATGGGCGCCATGCCGCCGCACTGGGGCACGTACTTCACGGTGAACGACGTCGACGCCGCGGCGCGCGACGCGACGGCCCTCGGCGCGACGACGTGCGTGCCGCCGCAGGACATCCCGAACGTCGGGCGCTTCTGCGGGATCACGTCGCCGCAGGGCGTCACGTTCTTCGCGATCCGCTACCTGCCGCGCTGACGGCGCGCGTCAGTGTGCCGGGCGCCGCCGGCGCGTCCCGCCCGTTACTTCGGCGGCTTCTTCTGCTTCGGCTTCTTCGGTTCCTTCTTCTGCCGGTCGCGATTGCCCATCGATCCACTCCCTTTCGGTAGCCGGCCGCCCGGTTGCCGTGCAGCGCAACCGTGGCAGATCCGTGGTCAACGACGCGTCCCGGCAACCGGGACGCCGGGCCCGATGTTGCACCTTCGCGCGCCCGGATGCAACGCGGCGCCGCCTACTGCGGCCGCGCTCGTCGTCCGTAGCGCCACGCGAAGGCCGCCGCGATCGCGATGCACACGATCCAGGCGATCAGGAAGCCCAGGCGCGACTGGTGGCTGCCGACGATGCCGCCGGCGATCCGGTACGCGCCGAACACGACGACCGGCGTGACCGTCACGCCGGCGCCGAGCGATGCGGCCACCGCCGGCCAGCGCGCGGCCCCGCGCAGCCGCCCGGCGGCGAGGCAGGCCGCGAGCGTCAGCCCGAGCGACAGCGCGAGCAGGCTGACGTCCGAGACCGCCAAGGTCACCTCGGAGCGAAACCGGCGGCGAGGCTGAAGACGTCGCCCGCCGCATCGAAGTCCTGCAGCGGCAGCACGCGGATGCCGTCGCCGTCGCGCGCGACGACGTGGTGCGCGAAGCCGTGCGCCGCCAGCAGCTCGACGATCGCATGCGTGCGTCGCCGCTGCTCGTCGGGCGCATGGAAGTGCGAGTTCTCCCAGATCACGGCGCCGACGTCCCCGGAAGCCAGCACCGTCCGGGCCCCGGCGAGCGCCTCCCACTCGTGACCTTCGACGTCGATCTTGAGGACGATCCGGCGCCAGCGCAGCTG
This sequence comes from Casimicrobiaceae bacterium, assembly GCA_041911995.1. Classification (GTDB taxonomy): domain Bacteria; phylum Pseudomonadota; class Gammaproteobacteria; order Burkholderiales; family Casimicrobiaceae; genus VBCG01. The sequence continues at coordinate 5,681 of JAYRNW010000083.1, forward strand.
CGGCCGGTCCGCGAGCACGCGGTCGATCGTCGTCACGGGGATTTCGACCGCAGCGCCCACGCCGGACCCGGCGTCGCGAGCGCGCAGGCTGTGCCCCATGCTGGAGCCGACGTCCGCGCGCATCGTGGCGACGCCGACGCGGTCGCCCACGGCCGCCGCAATGGTCTCGACGTCCGCCTCGGCGCCGTTGCGCGCGATCCAGCTCGCGAGCCGCGCGGCGTTGGCCGGAAAGCCCTCGATCGCGAGCACGCCGATCTGGCCGGGCAACAGCGTGGCGACCGTCAGCGCGTGGACGCCCCAGTGCGCGCCGACGTCGACGAACACGTCGTCCGATCGCAGGTGAAGGTCGAGGAAGCGCCGCAGCGGGAACTCGTATCCGCCTGTGGCCACTTCCTGCCGGAAGAGCTGCGCGGCGCCCAGGTCCGTGACGATCTGCGCCGCCGGCATCCACATCCGGAAGCGGGGCCGCCCTCCCGCGTCGACGAACGCCGACGGAATCTCGACTTCGGCGTCGTCCGCCCCAGCGCAAGCTGCCGCCCCGTTCCGGCGCCGCCAGTCCGCGAGCAGTGCGCCGACGGCGTCCAGAAGGCGCTGCTCGGACTGCAGGCGGTCGCGGCACGCGCGGGCCCACGGGAAATCGGGGCGAAGGGCCAGTGCGCGCTCGATGCAGCGCAGCGCCTCGTCGAACCGGCGCGCGTCGCCGTGAATCGCGCCCAGGCACGCGAGCGCCGCCACGTCGTCGGCATCCCAGGCGAGCGCCCGCTCGAGCCACGGCCGCGCCTCGTCCGGACGGCCCGCCTTCGCGAGCATCCAACCCGCGCCCCCTGCGTAGGCGTCGCCTCCCGACGCCGCTGCATCGCCTGCGAGACGCACGGCGGCATCCCAATGGCCGCGGTCGGCCTCGATCGTTGCCATCCGGTACGCGAGCTCCGACGACCGCTCGCCGTCGTCGATCGTCGCGAGCGCCGCCGCGGCCTCGTCGAGCCGCCCCGCGGCCCGCAGGGCCTCGGCCCGCGCGATGACGTCATCGGTCGGCGGCATGCGCGGGACGTCGTCGCGCCGACCGGGACGATGGCCGCGCGTGCCGCCGGGGCGCTGCCGCGCGCGGCGTCACGTGTTCGGCAGCCGCGTGTTGCCGGCGAGGCCGACCGTCGCGAAGAACTCGCGCCGCGTGGCCGAGTCGGTGCGGAACGCGCCGAGCATCCGGCTGGTGACGAGGCCTGCGCCCGGCTTGTGCACGCCGCGCGACGTCATGCACTGGTGCGCGGCCTCGATGACGACCGCGACCCCCTTGGGCTGCAGGACGCTTTGCAGCGAGTCGGCGATCTGCACGGTCATCTTCTCCTGGATCTGCAGCCGCTTCGCGTAGATGTCGACCAGCCGCGCGAGCTTCGAGATGCCGACGACGCGCCGGTTCGGCAGGTAGCCGACGTGCGCCTTGCCGATGATCGGGACCATGTGGTGCTCGCAGTGGCTCTCGAACCGGATGTCGGTCATCACGATCATCTCGTCGTAGCCCTCGACCTCGCTGAACGTGCGCGCGAGCACGGCGTTCGGATCCTGTTCGTAACCGGCGAAGAACTCGCGGTACGCGCGGACGACGCGCAGCGGCGTGTCGACGAGGCCCTCGCGGTCCGGGTTGTCGCCCGCCCAGCGGATCAGCGTGCGGACGGCCTGCGCCGCCTCCTGCTCGGTGGGGCGCGTCGCCTTGGGGCGGGCACGTGGTTTCGCCATGTCGGAGTCCTCGCGAAAAGGCCGGCCGCGGCATCGCGGACGGCGCTGCAGAGCGCCTGCGCGCTGCCGCCTAGTGTACCAACCGCGCGCGCAGCGACGCACCGGTCGTTCCGCACGAGCGTCGGATCGGCGTGCAGGTTCGCGAACCCGGACGCGTCGCAAGATGCCTGCCGTCGCACGACGCCATGTCGGTCGCTTACGACGGCGCCATGGCGGCCCGCGGCTTGCGGGCGACGATCGTGGCGAACGCCTTGACCCGGTCGCCGGGTGCCGGGAAGTCCTGCCGGTCGTGCCGCAGCACGTCCCAGCCGGCGAAGCGCCGCAAGAGCTCGTCGGCGGCGAACAGGCAGTGCCCGCGCGCGTCGAACATCGCGTCGAACGTCGTGCCCTCGACCAGCACGTTGACGACGGCGATCCCGCCCGGCCGCACGTGCGCCTGCAGCTGCTGCAACTGCCGGAATGCGGTCGGGCAGTCGAAGAACATCAGGAGGCCGATGGACACGACCGCGTCGTAGTCCTCGTCGAGCGCGTAGCCGGCGAGCTCCGCCTCGCGCGCGTCGATGGGCAGCGCCCGCGCGCTCGCCGTGTCCTTGAGGTGCGCGATCGCCGCCGCACTCGCGTCGAGCGCGACGACCGAGCAGCCGTGCTCCGCGGCCGCGACGGCGAGGTTGCCGAGGCCGCAGCCGAAGTCGAGGACGCGGCCGTGCAGGAACGGCATCGCCGCGGCCTCGAACGGGTTGAGCACGAACTCGCCCGCCGCCACCTGGCACCGGAACTGCGCGTCGAAGAAGCCGATGCTGGAGTCGGCGGTCATCGCATTGCCTTCGCGGCCGCCGTCAATCGATCCGCTCGAGCTCGGTCAGGTAGTACCCGCGCCGCATCACGTACGCCTCGGCCGCCCGCTGCAGCATCGCGACGTCGTCGTCGGTCAGCGTGCGCACGACCTTTGCCGGCGCGCCGAGGATGAGCGAGCGCGGAGGAAACGCCTTGCCCTCGGTCACGATCGCGCCGGCGCCAACCAGGCTGTGCTCGCCGATCGTCGCGTGATTGAGCACGACGGCCTGGATGCCGATGAGGGAACCGTCGCCGATCGTGCAGCCGTGCAGCATCGCCTGGTGCCCGACCGTGACGTCGCGCCCGATGGTCATCGGGACGCCCGGGTCGACGTGCAGCACGGCGCAGTCCTGCACGTTGCTGCCGTCGCCGATCGTGATCGGCTCCGAGTCGGCGCGGATCACGGCACCGGGCCACACGCTGGTGCGCTCGCCCAGCACGACGCGGCCGATCACCGTCGCGCCGTCGGCAATGTAGCAGGAGGCGGGGACGTGCGGAGCGTTGCCGCGAAAGCGATAGCGGGCGATGCGGGGTTCCTTGCGTGCGGCGACTTCCCTGGCGCGTC
>JAYRNW010000084.1:0-8219 GCA_041911995.1 Casimicrobiaceae bacterium
AATTCCCGTGGCTTCATTTGACGCCTCCGTAGTGCTCCTCGCGGATGATCCGCGGCGTGATCTCGCGCGGCTCGATGCTGACGGGCTGGTAGATGACGCGGCCCTGCTCCGGGTCGTAGCGCATCTCGACGTGCCCGGACAGCGGGAAGTCCTTCCGGAACGGGTGGCCCACGAATCCGTAGTCGGTGAGGAGGCGGCGCAGGTCCGGATGCCCCTCGAACACGATCCCGTAGAGGTCGAACGCCTCGCGTTCGAACCAGTTCGCCGACGGCCAGACGTCGATCACCGACGGCAGCACCGGGAAGTCGTCGTCGGAGGCGAACGTTCGCACGCGGAGCCGCGCGTTGTTCGCGAGCGACAGCAGGTGGTAGACGGCGGCGAAGCGCGGGCCCTCGTTCGGGGCGTTGCCGTAGCTCGAGTAGTCGACGCCGCAGACGTCGATCAGCGTCTCGAAGCGGAACGCGGGCTCGTCGCGCAGGCGCCGCATGACCGCGGCCAGACGGCCGTGCGGGACCACCGCCGTGACCTCGCCGAGCGCGACGGCGACGCCGGAGAGGGCGTCGCCGAAGGCGCCTTTCAGCGAGGCGGCGAGGTCGTCGGGAGCGAGGGCCATCAGCGCGCGATCGTGTTGGTGCGCCAGATCTTGTTCTGGAGCTGCAGGATGCCGTAGAGCAGCGCCTCGGACGTCGGCGGGCAGCCCGGCACGTAGATGTCGACGGGCACGATCCGGTCGCAGCCGCGCACGACGGAGTACGAGTAGTGGTAGTAGCCGCCGCCGTTCGCGCACGACCCCATCGAGATCACCCAGCGCGGCTCGGCCATCTGGTCGTAGACCTTGCGCAGCGCGGGCGCCATCTTGTTGCACAGCGTGCCGGCGACGATCATCACGTCCGACTGGCGCGGGCTGGGGCGGAACACGATGCCGAAGCGGTCGAGGTCGTAGCGCGCGGCGCCGGCGTGCATCATCTCGACGGCGCAGCACGCGAGACCGAACGTCATCGGCCACATCGAGCCGTTGCGCGCCCAGTTGATCACGCTGTCGAGCGTGGTCGTGACGAAGCCCTTCTCCAGTACGCCGTCGATCGCCATGGCGCGCTACCCGGGCAGCCTCATTCCCATTCCAGCGCCCCCTTCTTCCACTCGTAGACGAAGCCGACGACGAGGATCAGCAGGAAGATCATCATCGCGACGAAGCCCGCGAAGCCGATGTCCTGCAGCACGACCGCCCACGGAAACAGGAAGGCGATCTCGAGGTCGAAGAGGATGAACAGGATCGCGACGAGGTAGTAGCGGACGTCGAACTTCATCCGCGCGTCCTCGAACGCCTCGAAGCCGCACTCGTACGGCGAGAGCTTCTCCGGATTGGGCCGGTCGGGCGCGAGCAGCGCGCCGAGCGAGAGGAGCACGGCCCCCAGCCCCAGGCCGACGACGATGAAGAGGAGGATGGGAAAGTACTGTTCCAGCATCGTAGGCGGCCCGAAGGGGGCGATGCACCCGAAAGCTTACTCTTGCGCTCCGCGCGCGACGGCACCGCGCTTTACCGCTCGCCGCCGCGTTTGCCGCCCGCGCGGCGCCGTCTGCACGGCGTGCGCGTCAAAACGTTGGTGCCGACGGGGAGACTCGAACTCCCACGGCTTGCGCCACTGCCCCCTCAAGACAGCGTGTCTACCAATTTCACCACGTCGGCTGGTCAGGAATCAGAATTCGGGAATCGGGGATCAGAACAGCGCCTCGCGTTCACGCACTCTGATTCCTGATCCCTGCTGCCTCACCCCTGCTACTTCGGTACCTCGCCCGCCTTCGACGGCGTCCCCGCCGGCGCAGGCTGCCCGGCCGGCGCGGCCTGTCCTGCCGGTGCGGGCGCCGGAGCGGGCGGCGTCGCGGGCTTCGGGGCGTCCGCGGCCTTCGTCGCCGGAACGTCGCCCATCACGCCCTGCTGCATCACGTCCTTCGCCTTGCCGTGCAGCGAGCCGAGGTACGTGAGGCCCAGGCTCGACACGAAGAACACGGCGGCGAGCACCGCGGTCGTCCGCGACAGGAAATTGGCGGAGCCCGCGGCGCCGAACAGGCTGCCCGACGCGCCGCTGCCGAACGCCGCGCCCATGTCGGCGCCCTTGCCGTGCTGCAGCAGCACGAGGCCGCACACCGTCGCCGCGATGGCGATGTGGACGATCAGCAGAAATGTCTCGAGAAATCCCATGATCCTGACCTCGGCGCTGCCCGGTCGCGGTACGTCCTACGCACCGGCAATCGCCAGAAATTCCGTTGCCACCAGCGACGCCCCACCCACCAGGCCGCCGTCCACGTCGGGCATCGCGAAGAGCTCACGCGCGTTCGCGGCCTTGACGCTGCCGCCGTAGAGCACCAGCACGCCCTCGGCACCCGCCCCCCGGAGCCGCTCGCGCAGGAACGCATGCACTTCCTGCGCCTGCTCCGGCGTCGCGGTCCGGCCCGTCCCGATCGCCCACACCGGCTCGTACGCCAGCACCGCCAGCGGCAGGTCCGCGGACAATGCCGCGGCCACCGCGTCGAACTGCCGCCCGACCACCGCCTGCCACTGCCCGGCGTCGCGCTCCGCGAGCGTCTCGCCGACGCACGCGACCGGCGTCAACCCGGCCGCGAGCGCCGCCTTCGCCTTCGCGCCGACCTCGCCGTCGGTCTCGCCGTGGTACTGCCGGCGCTCCGAGTGCCCGACCAGCACGTACCGGCATCCGAACTCGGCGAGCATGCCCGCCGCGACGTCGCCCGTGTAGGCACCCGACGCGTAGCGGCTGACGTCCTGCGCGCCCCACGCCCACGGCGACCCCGCGAACGCGTCGCGCGCCTGCCCCAGGTACGGGAACGGCACGCAGACCGCAACGCCGCGGTCCGGCCGGGGCTGCCAACCGGCGAGCAGCGCCGCGAGCAGCGCCGCGTTCGACGCGAGCCCGCCGTTCATCTTCCAGTTGCCGACGACGAGCTTGCCGCGCATATCGCCTGTGCCGAAATCGTCCGTCCCGCGCCGCCGGTTCGGCGTCGCTCCCCGACCGGATTTCGACGTCCGCGAACGCCGGCCCAAAACCGGAGGATTTTACCGCGTTGCACCACGGCGGGTCAACGCGCGCCGCAAACCGCGGCCGGCCGCGGCGGTCAGGCGCCGGCCGTCGCCCGCAGCCGCCGGATCACCGGCGGCAGGAACCACGCGGCGAGCGTGAGCACGCCGAGCGTGGCGGCCAGCGGCCGCGCGAAGAACGCGAGGAGGCTGCCGTCGGACTTGATCATCGACGTGACGAAGTTCTCCTCGAGCATGCCGCCCAGCACGACGCCGAGGATGGCGGGTGCCACCGGGAAGCCGTTCTCCTCGAGCACGTACGCGAGCACGCCGGCGACGAGCATCACCGCGATGTCGAACGGCGTGTTGTTGATCGCGAACGCGCCGACGATGCAGAACAGCAGGATCACCGGCATCAGCACGTTGCGCGGGACCTGCAGGATCTTCTTGGCGGTCTTGATGCACATCCAGCCGAGCGGGATCATGATCAGGTTCGCGACGATGAACAGCAGGTAGACCGCGTAGATGTTCTGCGGATTCTGCGTGAACAGCGTCGGCCCCGGGTTCATGTTCTTCATGTAGAGCACGCCGATCACGATCGCCGTGATCGAGTCGCCGGGGATGCCGAACACCAGCGCCGGGATCCACGCGCCGGCGAGCGCGCTGTTGTTGGCCGAGCCCGACTCGACGATGCCCTCGACGTGGCCGGTCCCGAACTTCTCCGGCTCCTTCGACATCTTCTTGCTGATCGCGTAGGACATCCACGCGGCGATGTCGGCGCCGGCGCCCGGCAGCGCGCCGACCAGCGTGCCCAGCACGCTGCCGCGCAGGATCTGCATCGGGTACTGCACCGTCAGCGCCCACATGCCCTTGAACACGTTGTGGATCGGCTGGTCGACGATCTTCAACTCGGGCCCGGTGTCGACGGCGTAGCGGATGATCTCCGAGATCGCGAACATGCCGATCATCAGCGGGATCATGCCCACGCCGCCCATGAGCTCGGTGTTGCCGAACGTGAAGCGCGGGAAGCCGGCCGGGTTGCCGAGCCCGATGCACGCGACCATGAGGCCGAGCAGCAGCGACACGACGCCCTTCAGCGGCCGCTCCGCCGTGATGACGATCGCGCAGGTCAGGCCGAGCAGCACGAGCCAGAAGTACTCGAACGAGCTGAACTTGAGCGCGACCTCGGCCAGCGCCGGCGCGGAGGCGATGAGCACCGCGGTGCCGAACAGCCCGCCGATCGCCGAGAACACGAGGCCCGCGCCGAGCGCCGTCTCCGCCTCGCCCTTCTTGGTCATCGCGTACGCCTCGTCGGTGTACGCGGCGGACGCCGGCGTCCCCGGCATCCGCAGCAGGCAGCCCGGGATGTCGCCGGAGAAGATCGCCATCGCGGTCGCGGTCACGATCGTCGCGATCGCCGGGATCGGGTCCATGAAGAACGTCACCGGGACGAGGAGCGCCGTGGCCATCGTCGCGGTGAGCCCCGGCACGGCCCCGACGAAGAGCCCGAACAGCGAGGCGAGCAGCATCGGCCACAGCGTCTTGGCGCTGAACACGAGGCCGAACGCGGTCGCGAGCGCGTCCATCAGAAGGCGACGCCTTCGAGCACGCCCCACGGCAGCGGCACGCGCAGCAGCTTGTAGAACGCGTACCAGATGACGAGCGTGGCGACGACCGCCGTGACGACGGCCGGCAGCGGCTTCACGCGCAGCACGGTGAACCAGACCCAGAGCAGGATCGGCGCAACGATCAGGAAGCCGACGGTTCCCGCAAGCAGCACGTACGCCGCGACGCCGCCGACGATGGCCGCGAACGCGACGAAGTGGCGGCCGGAGCGCATCCAGTCCGCCGTCTCGTACCACGGCTCGTCGGCGCGCCGCCGGTAGCCGCTCACGATGAGCAGCACGCCGCAGGCGGCGAGGCCGGCGGCGACCAGCCCCGGGAACAGCGCCGGCCCGACCTGCTGGCCGGGGATGCGCGGGAACGCCTGGACGTGCACGAGCACGACCACGCCCAGCAGCAGCAGCACCGCACCGAAGATGGCGTCGTTGATCTTCATGGGGTGCGGCGCGGGTCGGGCCCCGCGCCGGCGCCGGCGGCCATCCGCCGGCGCGGGCGGAACGGCCGATCCCTCGTCACTGCGTTCCTCGGGATGACATTGCCCCCGCTGCGCGGGGGCAATGTCACTTGGCGAGGCCCACCGCCTTCATCGTCTTGCCCATCGCCGTGTCGTTCTTCGCCATGAACGCGCCGAACTCGGCGCCCGGCGCCCACGCCGTGCCGTAGCCCTTGCTCGCGGCGAAGTCCTTCCACTCCTTGCTGTCGGCGATCTTCTTGATCGTCGCGATCAGCTTCCCCTGCACGTCGGCTTGCAGGCCCTTCGGGCCGGCGATGCCGCGCCATGCGGCGACCGTGTAGTTGACGCCGACCGCCTGCTGCATCGTCGGGACGTTCGGGAACAGCGCCGACCCCTTGTCGTCCATGACCGCGAGCGGCTTGGCCTTGCCGGCCTCGATCAGCGCGCGCGCCTCGGGCAGCGAGCACGTGACGATGTCGACGCCGCCGGCCACGAGGTCCTGCATCGCCGGGGCCGCGCCGTTCGACGGCACCCACGGGATCGTCGTCTGCGCGATCTTGAGGTCGTCGAGCAGGCCGGCGAGCGCCAGGTGCCAGATGCCGCCCTGGCCGGTGCCGGACGCCTTCATCTTGCCCGGGTTCGCCTTCGCCGCGTCGAGGACCTCCTTCACCGACTTGTACGGCGAGTCGGCGCGCACGGTGAAGCCGGCCGGGTCGGAGTTGACGAGCGCGAGCGGCGTGTACGACGCCGGCCCGAGGTCGGTCAGCCCCTGCCAGTGCATCATCGTGATCTCGACGGTGATCATGCCCAGCGTGTAGCCGTCGGCCGGCGCCTGCGCGATCGCGCTGTGCCCGACCACACCGCTGCCGCCGGTCCGGTTGACGACGTTCACCGGCTGGCCCAGCTCCTTCTCCATCATCGCGGCGAAGTACCGCGCGGTGCCGTCGGTGCCGCCGCCGGCGCCCCACGGGACGATGAACGTGATCGGCCGGTCCGGATACGCGGCGAGTGCCGCCGACGCGGCGGCGAGCGCGACGAGCGCGGCGAGCGCGCGTTGGATGAACCTCATGGGATCCTCCTTCGATGGAATGGACGAAGCCGCCCCGGGCGCCCCGGTCTGCCGCGGGGTCGTCGCCGGACGCGATGACGGGACGTTAGCAGCGCGGTCGGGACCGGTCAAGTGGTCGGACCAATCGCGCGCACCCGCGGTCAGCCGCCGCGCGTGCGCTCGCGCACGAAGGCGGCGAGCGCCTCGGCGAGCCGCGTCAGGTCGTCGCGCAGCCGCGCGTAGCCGGCGTTGGGCGCGAGCGTGGCCTCGTCCATGTACAGCGTGCGCTTCACCTCGATCTGCAGGCTGTGCCGGCGCTCGGCCGGCCGGCCGTGGCGGCGCACGATCTCCACGCCCTTGTACGGATCGTTGACGGCGACGCTGTAGCCCATCGCGCGCACCGTGTCGGCGACGACGTCGCGGAACGCGGCCTCGCACGTCGTGCCGTCGCGGTCGCCCAGCACGAAGTCGGCGCGCTCGCGACCCGGGTCGTCGGACAGGTCGTCGCCGACCGCCGGCATCGAATGGCAGTCGACGTGCCAGACCGCGCCGAACTCGCGGTGCCGCGCGTCGAGCGCGGCGTCCAGCGCCGCGTGGTACGGCCGCCAGCAGCGCTCGATGCGCGCGCGCACCTCGGCGCTGCCGAGCCGGCGCGCGTACATCGGCGCGCCGCCGCGCGCGAGGCGCCAGACGAGGCCGATGCCCTGCTGCGTCTTGCGCGACGGCGCGATCGGCTCCGGCCACGCGTCGGCGAGGAGGTCGGGGTCGATGTCGGCGAGGCTGCGGTTGGCGTCGATGTACGCGCGCGGGAAGCACGCCTCGATCAGCGTCGCGCCGGCCGCGGGCGCCCCGCCCCACAGGCGCGCGACGTGCGTGTCCTCGGCCTGGCGCACGATCGCGCGCGGCGGCGCGTGGTCGAAGTCGTCCGGATACCATTCGCCGGAGTGCGGCGAGTCGAGCACGAGGGCGACCGGCGCGCCGGGCGGATCGTGTCGCAGGAAAGCCGCGTCCATCGCCGTCGCGACGCCTTCAGGTCCCGTGGTTGAGGAAGCACGCCGACAGGTGGCCCGGCGCGATCTCCTCGAGCTCGGGTGCGGCCCGCCGGCAGCGGTCCATGGCGCGCGGGCAGCGCGGGTGGAAGGGGCAGCCGGCCGGCGGGTCGAGCGGCGACGGGATCTCGCCCTTGATCGGCACGAACGTCCGCTTGCCCGGCGCGACCTTGCCGGCTTCCGCGAGCAGCGCCTGCGTGTACGGATGGTTCGGGTGCGCGAAGAGCTCGGCCGACGGCGCGCTCTCGACGACACGCCCGAGGTACATGACGACGACGCGGTCGGAGATGAAGCGCACGACGCCGAGATCGTGGCTGATGAAGAGGTACGTGAGGTTGAGCGCGGCCTTGAGCTCGATGAAGAGGTTCAGCACCTGCGCCTGGATCGACACGTCGAGCGCGGCGACCGACTCGTCGCACACGAGGAACTCCGGCTTCACGGCGAGCGCGCGCGCGATGCCGATCCGTGCACGCTGGCCGCCGGAGAACTGGTGCGGATAGCGGCGCATCAGCGTTGGGTCGAGGCCGACCCGGTTCAGCATGAGGCCGGCGTACTCGACCCGCTGCGCCGGCGCGATGATCCGGTGCGCGACCGGCGCCTCGCCGACGATGTCCACGACGCGCATCCGCGGGTTCAACGACGCATACGGATCCTGGAAGATCATCTGCATCTTGAGCTGCTGCCGGCGCGCCGCCGCGCCGGGCAGCCGCGACAGCGCGACCCCGCGCCAGTAGCGCTCGCCCGCCGACAGCGGCAGCAGGCCCACCGCGAGGCGGCCGAGCGTCGACTTGCCGCAGCCGGATTCGCCCACGAGTCCCACGACCTCGCCGGGGGCGACCGCGAGGTCGACGCCGTCGACCGCGCGGACGATCTCCTCGCGCAGCCCCGCGCCGAGCGCGTTGCCGATCCGCGCCGCGACGTCGAGCGTCTTCACGAAGCGCTTCGACACGCCCTTCACCTCGACGAGCGCCGAGATGTCCGGCTGCGCGGGCGGCGCGGTGTCCATCGGGTCAG
>JAYRNW010000085.1:0-11722 GCA_041911995.1 Casimicrobiaceae bacterium
ATTGCGGGGCCTCCGGCTGGTCCGACCGTGCCGGACGTCCCGGCACGGCGGCAAGCCTACCACCGTCGAACGCGCGCGGCGACGTGCGGTCGCGGCCCGGACGACCGCACGGCGGTGCTATCCGGCGGCTTCGGGCGCGAGCGGCGCCGCGATGGCCGCCGCGCTCGCCTTCGCGAGCCCGCGCCGCCGCAGCAGCAGGTACACCGCCGGAATCACCAGCATCGACAGCAGCGGCGCCGTGACCATGCCGCCGACCATCGGCGCGGCGATCCGCTGCATGATCTCGGAGCCGGCGCCGTGCGACACCATGATCGGCAGCAGGCCCGCGAAGATCACGGCCACCGTCATCGCCTTCGGCCGCACGCGCAGCACCGCGCCCTCGCGGATCGCGTCGACCAGGTCCGCCTCGGTCGCGCGCCCGGCGGCCACCCGCGCCTCCCACGCGTGCTTGAGGTACAGCAGCATGATCACGCCGAACTCGGCCGCGACGCCGGCCAACGCGATGAAGCCGACGCCGCTCGCGACCGACACGTTGTGCCCGAGCAGCCACAGCAGCCAGATGCCGCCGACCAGCGCGAACGGCAGCGCCAGCATGATGAGCAGCGCCTCGTCGAACCGCCGGAACGTGACGTAGAGCAGCACGAACACGATCATCAGCGTGAACGGGACGACGTAGGCCAACCGCGCGCTCGCCCGCTCGAGGTACTCGAACTGCCCGGACCACGACACCGAGTAGCCGGGCGGCAGCTTGACCTTCGTCGCCACCTCCGCCTGCATCTCGCGCACGGCGGACTTGAGGTCGCGGCCGTGCAGGTCGACGTAGACCCAGCCGGACAGCCGTGCGTTCTCGCTCTTCAACATCGGCGCACCGTCGGTGATCCGCACGTCGGCGACGTCGGTCAGGCGGATCTGCGCGCCGCGCTCGGTCTGGATCGGCAGCTCGCGCAGTCGCTCGACCGAGTCCCGGAACTCGCGCGGATAGCGGACGTTGATCGGGAACCGCCGCAGTCCCTCGACCGTCTCGCCGACGTTGTCGCCGCCGATGGCCGAGGCGACGACCTCCTGCACGTCGGCGATGTTGAGGCCGTAGCGCGCCGCGCGGTCGCGGTCGATGGTGACGTCGAGGTAGCGGCCGCCGGTCAGCCGCTCGGCGAGCGCCGAGCTCACGCCGGCCACCGGCTTCACGACCCGCTCGATCTCGCCGGTCACGCGGTCGATCTCGGCGAGATCGGGCCCGGACACCTTGACGCCCACGGGGCTCTTGATGCCGGTAGCGAGCATGTCGATGCGGTTGCGGATCGGCGGCACCCAGATGTTGGACAGCCCCGGCACCTTGACGATGCGGTCGAGCTCGGCGACGAGCTTGTCCGTCGTCATCCCGGGCCGCCACTCGCTCTTCGGCTTGAACTGGATCGCCGTCTCGAACATTTCGAGCGGCGCCGGGTCGGTCGCCGTCTCCGCGCGCCCGGCCTTGCCGAACACGCTCGCCACCTCGGGCACCGTGCGGATCAGCGCGTCGGTCTGCTGCAGGAGCTCCGCCGCCTTGCCGGTGCCGAGGCCCGGCAACGCGGAGGGCATGTACAGCAGGTCGCCCTCGTCGAGCGGCGGCAGGAACTCCCCGCCCAGCCGCGACGCCGGCACGACCGTCACCGCGGCCAGCAGCACGGCGACGACGATCGTCGTGCCCGGGAAGCGCAGCACCAGCTCGAGCAGCGGCCGGTAGCCGGCGATGAAGAACCGGTTGAGCGGATTGCGCTGCTCGTCCGGGATGCGCCCGCGAATCAGGTAGCCCATCAGGACGGGCACCAGCGTGACCGCGAGGATCGCGGAGGCCGCCATCGCATACGTCTTCGTGAACGCGAGCGGCGAGAACAGCCGCCCTTCCTGCGCCTCCAGCATGAACACCGGGACGAACGACAGCGTGATGATCAGCAGGCAGAAGAACAGCGCCGGCCCGACCTCGACCGCCGCGTCGCCGATCACGCGCCACTGGTCGGCGCCGGCCGGCGCCTGCCCGCCGTGCGCGTGCCGCCAGCGCTCGACGTGCTTGTGCGCGTTCTCGATCATCACGACCGCCGCGTCGACCATCGCGCCGATCGCGATCGCGATGCCGCCCAGCGACATGATGTTGGCATTGACCCCCTGGTAGTGCATGACGATGAACGCCATCAGCACGCCGATCGGCAACGACACGATCGCGACGAACGCCGAGCGCAGGTGGAACAGGAACGCGAGGCAGACCAGCGCCACGACGACGAACTCCTCGACGAGCTTCTGGCCGAGGTTCGCGACCGCCTCGCGGATCAGCGTCGAGCGGTCGTAGACGGGGACGATCGCCACGCCCTCGGGCAGGCCCGCCTGCAGGCTCGCGAGCTTCGCCTTCACCGCGTCGATCGTCTCCAGCGCGTTCTTGCCGGAGCGCATCACGATGATGCCGCCGACGGTCTCGCCCTCGCCGTCGAGCTCCGCGATGCCGCGCCGCGTCTCGGGGCCGACCTGGACGCGCGCGACGTCGCCCAAGCGCACCGGCACGCCCGCCTCGCTGGTGAACACCGGGATCTTGCGGAAGTCGTCGAGCGACTTCAGATAGCCGGACGCCCGGACCATGTACTCGGCCTCGCCCAGCTCCAGCACCGAGCCGCCGGCCTCCTGATTCGCCTTGCGCACCGCCTCGATGACGCGGCCGTGCGGGATCTTGTACGCGCGCAGGCGGTCCGGGTCGAGCACGATCTGGTACTGGCGCACCATGCCGCCCACGCTCGCCACCTCGGCGACGTTCGGCACCGACTTCAGCTCGTACTTGAGGAACCAGTCCTGCAGCGCCCGCAGCTCGGCGAGATCGTGCTTGCCGCTCCTGTCCACGAGCGCGTATTCGTAGATCCAGCCCACCCCCGTCGCGTCGGGGCCGAGCGCCGGCTTCGCCTCGCGCGGCAGCCGTCCCTGCACCTGGTTCAGGTACTCGAGGACGCGCGAGCGCGCCCAGTACGGGTCGGTGCCGTCGTCGAACAGCACGTAGACGAACGAGTCGCCGAAGAACGAGTAGCCGCGCACGCTCTTGGCGCCCGGGACCGACATCATCGTCGTCGTCAGCGGATAGGTGACCTGGTTCTCGACGATCTGCGGCGCCTGTCCCGGAAACGTCGTGCGGATGATCACCTGCACGTCGGACAGGTCGGGCAGCGCGTCGAGCGGCGCGCGCGCGATCGCCCACGCGCCCCACGCGGTCACGATCACCGTGACCAGCAGCACGAGGAACCGGTTGGCGAGCGACCAGCGGATGACGTGCGCGATCATGGCTTCGTCGCCGGCGCCGGCGCGTGGCCGGCGTGCGGGTCCTTCGCCTGCGTGATCGGCGCCGCCGCCGACTGCGCGGACCCGGCGCGGCTCACCGACAGGATTTCGAACTCGCCCACGCCCTTCGGCCGGAACGTGAACGTCACACGGTCGCCGACCTTGATCGCCGCGGGCCAGCCCGCGGCGGGCGGCGCGAAGCCCATCGTCATCGCGCCCCACTTGAGCGCCGGGATCGGGTCGTGCGACAGCATGATCTCGTCCTTCGCGATCGCCTCGACGCGGCCTTCGCCGCGGTACTCGCCGCCGGCCGGCATCGCCGCCGCGGACGCGGGCTCGGACAGCCGCGTAGCCGTGCCCTTGAGGCTTGCGTCGGAGTCGATCAGGAACTGGCCGGACACCACGACCTTCTGTCCGGGCTCGAGGCCCTTGCGGATCTCGGTCATGCCGTTGCCCTCGGTCCCCGTGACGACGTCGACCGCGCGGAACTTGCCTTCGCCTTCCGCGACGAACACGACGGTGCGCCTGCCGGTCGCGATCACCGCTTCCGACGGTACGACCGTCATCTCGGGCACCGCGCCGGGGACGAACTCGACGGTCGCGAACAGGCCGGGCACGAGCTGGCCAGACGGATTGGCGACCTCGATGCGCGCCTTGATCGTGCGCGTCTGCGGGTTGACTTCGGGCAGCAGCGCGCCGACACGGCCGTTGAACACGGCGCCGGGCAGCGCGGGCGTGCGCACCTCCACCGGCGTGCCGCCGCGCACGCGCGCGGCCGCCGCCTCCGGCAGCTCGGCGTTGATCCACACCGACGAGAGCCCGTTGATCCGGTAGAGCTGCGCGCCCATCGCGACCGTCATGCCCTCGCGCACGGCGAGCTCGGTGACCACGCCGCCGATCGGCGAGGCGATCGTCATCCGCGGCTGTACCGTGCCGCCCGCCGCGACGTTGTCGATCTGCGCGTCCGACATGCCGACGAGGCGCATCCGTTGCCGCGCGGCATCGGCGAGCGCGTCCATCCCCTGCGCCTTCATCCGCCGCACGGCGAGGTATTCCTCCTGCGCGGCGACCCACTCCGGCACGTACAGCTCGAGCAGCGGCTGCCCCGCCCGCACCGGGTCGAGCGGCGCGCGCACGAAGAGCTTCTCGACGTAGCCGTTGGCGCGCGCCTGCACGACGGCCTGGTCGCGCTCGTTGAACGCGACGCTGCCCACCGCGGTCAGCGGCGCGGCGAGCCGCGCCCGCGTGACCTCGGCCGTGCGGATGCCGATGTTCTGGCGCACGCGCGGGTTGATCGTGACGGTCGACTCGTCGCCGCCGCCGTCCGCGTACACGGGCTCCAGCATCATGTTCATGAACGGCGACTTGCCCGGCTTGTCGAAGCGCTGGCCCGGCACCATCGGGTCGTGCCAGTACAGGACCTTGCGGCCCGTCGCCGGGTCGACGTCGCCGGGCTTCTGCGGCGCGCCGGCCGCGGCGGGCGCCGCGGGTGCGGCCGCCATCGCCGGCGCTTCGGGCCCCTGCCGGCGGCCGAGCCAGTAGCCGCCGGCGGCGAGCGCCGCGGCGACGAGGAGCGCGATGATCGTGAGGGCAACGTTCTTCATGGCCGGTCCTTCGGGTACGCGGGGGTCGGCGCGTCGTGGCCCGACGCGACGTCGAGGAAGCTCAACTGCGCCCACAGGCGCGCCGTCTCGCGCTCGAGCATCAGCGCGTCGCGCCGCACGTCGAGCTCGTTGCGCCGTGCCGCCAGCACTTCGGTGAGCGTGCCTTTGCCGCCGCGGTACGCGGCGATCGACGCCGCCGTCCGCGCGCGCGCGAGCGGCAGCAGCGAATCGTCGTAGAGCGCGAGCCGCTCGCGCCCGTTCTGCCACTCTTCGAGCATGGCGGCGACCTCGGCCTCGTGCGCGCGCAGCGCGTCCTCGCGCAGCGCGCGCGCCTGGTCGGCGAGCGCGAGCTTCGCGGCCACGTCCCGGTCCTGCCGGTTCGCGCGGTCCCACGGCAGCGGAATCGACACGCCGAACGACATCATGTTCGAATACGCCGGGCCGCGCTGCTGGTACGCGACCTCGAAGCTCCAGTCGGGGTCGCGGTTCGCCTGCGCAACCTTGACCTCCGCGGCGGCGAGCGCCTCCGACTGCGCGAGCGACGCGATCGCCGGATGGTGCGTGATTTCCTCGGCGAGCCGCGCCCGGTCGAACGGCACCGTGGCGAAGTCCGGCTTGCGCCCGAGCGGCGCGTCGGCGCCGGGACCGATCCACCGCGCGAGCATCGTGATCGCCGTCGCGACGCGCCGCCGCGCATCGCTCGCCTTCTCGACCAGCGACGCCTTCGCGCCGCGCGCGGCAAAGACGTCGGCCTGCGTGCCGCGCCCCGCCCGGTACGCGAAGTCGGCGGCGTCGATCTCCAGCGCCGCCTGGTCCGCCTGCTCGGCGATCAGCGCGACCGCGGCCTCGGCGTAATAGCGGTCGATCCACGCGAGCGCGGCGTCGCGCGCGATCGCCGCCTGTGCGGCGGCGCGATCGACCTGCGCCTTCTCCGCCTCGCGCTGGTAGCGCGCCGCGCGGGTCTGCCGCTTGTCGGCCGACAGCCACTCCTGCATCACGCCGACGCGCGCCATCGTCATGAAGTCGCGGTTGCTCCACGCGTCGGGGCCGTTCACCGGCAGGTTGTCGACGCCGAGCTTCAGCACCGGGTCCGCGAACTGGCCCGACGCGACCGCCATCTCCTTCGCGGCCGCCGCCGCCGCGTCCTGCGCCGGCAGCAGCTGCGAGCGCGCGACGGCGCGCCGCTGCGCCTCGGCGAGTGTGAGCGGCGCCTCGGCCGCGTGCGCGAGCGGCGCGAGCGCGGCGAACGCGGCGATGAAGAGAAGAGCTTGTGGCCGGGAATGGCGACCCGACCCGAACCTGCGATGCGACATGCTGCCTCCGCGTGCGTGAACGACGTCGCGGCGCGTGACCGCTCTCGGGTCAGCGCCGGGCTGCGAATGCGGGGATCAGACCAGCAGGCGGCAATACCGGATCGCGACCGGTGGCGCGGCGGCGAGCGCGTCGGGCAGCAGCCGCTGCGGCGACGCGCGATCCGGCGCGGCTCGCGCGGGCGCCGCGCCCACGACGAGCGGCGTGACGACCGGGACCGCGAGATCCGGCGCCGACGCGGACGGCACCGACGCCGCGACCTGGCAGTGCAGCTCGCACAGCGCGCCGTCGATCGGCGGCGGCGCCCCGGCGCAATCGGCATGCGCGGGTGCCGCGGCCTGCGGCGGAAGGTAGCCGGCGTCGACCGGACACGCGTAGGCAACCGCGGAGAGCTGCGCGAGCAGCAGTCCGAGCATCGCCAACACGGCGGTCCAGCGGCGCAGGGTGCGGGTCATGGGCATCGTCGACGCGCTATGGTACGCGCGGTCCGGCGACCGCTATCGTGATCGAGGTCAAGGATCGGCGCAAGGGGCGCCGCGGCCGGCGCGGGCACGCCAAGCTCCTCATTTGCCGAACAATTTCCCGATCGCGCGGCCGACGTCCTCGATCCCCGCCGCCGCCTTGTCCGCCGGCGCCGACGCGGCGGACGTGGTGGCCGCCGCGCCCGACAGCGCGATCTGGCACGGGCCCGGCCCCTTGCCGCCCGCCCACGACAGCAGCGACTGGCCGACGAGCGACAGCCCGCCGGTGCCGACCGCGGCGCCGATGCTCGCGATCGCCTTCGCCGAGCCCGCCGCGTCGATGCTGATCTGCGGCGCGGCGAACGGCCCGCTGACGCGGACCAGCTCGGCGAAGTTCGGGATGTCGAGCGTGATGCCTTCGCGCAGCTTCGGCTGGAACGAGAAGTCGAGCGTCTCGTTGCGGAAGTCGAGCGTGCCGCTCGCCGACACGCCGAGCTTCTGCGTCTCCATCGCGATCGAGCGGTCGACGCGCGCCACGCCGTTGGCGAGCGGCAGCCGCACGACCGCGCACGTGAGCTCGGTCGCCGGGTCGCGGGTCCGGAACGGGTTGACCGCCTGCGCGATCCGGTCGATCGCCGCGTCGAGGTCGAGCTTCGTGTTCGCCAGCGTCGCCTGGCCGACGACGATGCGGACGGTGCCGGTCGCGCTGCCCGCCCACGCGTGCGGCGACGCGCCGCGCAGCGCGAGGCTCGCGTCGACGTCGGTCTTCCCGCCGCGCACGTCGCGCCGCTGCCCCGTCGCCGCGAGGAGGTCGCCGAGCGCAAGTCCCTTGCCGGTGAGCTCGACCGTCAGCGCCGGATGCTCCGGCCGCGTCGCGTCGACGACGGCGCTGCCGGTGAGCGTGCCGCCGAAGAGCGCGACCGCGAAGTCGGTCACCGCGAGACGGCCGCCGTCGAGCGCGACCTTCGCGCGCAGGTCGTCGAATCGCCGGCCGTCCGGCAGCGTGACCTGCCCCAGCTTCAACGAGCCTTGCGCGTCGACGGTGCGCAGCGGCGCGAAGTCGACCGGCGTCTCGGGGAACAGGAAGGCGTGGCGCGCCTTCGGCGCCGCGGCCGCGGCCGTCGACGGCGCGGCGACCGGCAGCGGCAGCGGCAGCGCATTCAACGCGATCGCGGGACCGGCAAGATCGAATGCGAGCTTCGGCCGCGCACCGCCGGTCTCCACGGCGAAGGAACCGGTTACCGCGTTCGCGCCGACGGTGAGCTTCAGATCGTCGAGCACGTATCGTGCCCCGTCGGCCCGCACCTTCGTCGCGAGCGCCGACTTCTGCCCGGCGACCTCGCCGTGCACGTCGACCGGATACGGCGCGCGCTTTTGCAGCAGCGTTTCGAGCGATCCCAGCGAGCCTTCGAGGGCGACGGGGACGTCGGCGACCTTGCCGCGGAACTCCGCCGCGATCGGCGACCCGGCGTCGCGCGCGCGTAAGGTCAGCCTGTCGATGGCGACCGGCGTCACCGCGCCCGTCGCGATGTCGCGGAAGGTGAGCGTGCCGTTGGCGATCGCGACGTTGGCCAGCGTCAGCGCGAACGGCGTTCCGCCGCCCGCCGCCGCGCCCGCCGCCGCGCCCTGGCCGGCCGGCGCCGGCGGCAGCTGCCAGTTGCGCTGCCCCTGCGCACCGGTTTCGAGCGCGATGACCGGGTCGACGAGTTTCAGCTCGATCAGCTCGAAGCGACGCGACAGGAGCGGCAGCAGCGCGAACTCGAGCTCCAGCTGCCGCGCGGTCACCATGTCCTTCGCGGTGCCCCACGGCGCGTTGGCGAGCGTCACGTCCTTCAGGACGACGCGCGGCTGCAGCGACCACGCGATGCTCGCGCGGCCGCGCACGGCGAGATCGCGGCCGGTGGCGGCCTTGACGCGGTCGCGGACCGGGACGATCAGCGCGTCGACGTCGAGCGTCGCGAACGCGACAACGACGGCGAGCACGGCGAGCGCGAGCAGCGCGCCGACGGCGGCCAGGATCTTCGTGCCCGTGCGCATCCCGGCGATTCTACGCGCCCGATTCGGCGGTGGCGTGGGCGGCGCTGCGGCGAGCGACGGCGGCGCGAGCAACTCGGATGCACCGGCGTGCAGGTCTTGTCGGAGTACTGCGTCACGGTGATGCGCAAGCTGGCACAGGCTCGGCTGGCGCGACAGCCTCGTCATTGCCGCCGCCGAAGCGCAGGACGGCAGCCTCCTGCTCAGCCAGAGCGAGTCTGCGACCCGGCGTTACAGCAGCGTCAAGTGTCGCTTCGCGGCGCCGTGCACGGCATCGCCGACGACGGAAGCGTCGAACGTCGCGAACGTGCCGCGGCGGCGCACCGCGAGCGCCAGCAGGTACAGGTCCGTCACCTGGCGAGGCCCGTGGATGCGCGTCGCGTCGGCGACGCGCTCGTCGAGCAGCGACACGTCGTCCGGCCAGAACTCGTGATGAGGATCGGCAATCGCGTCGCGCAGCCTGACGGTCACCTGCGCGACCGGCAGCGGGTTGGGATAGGCGGGATTGGCCATCACGCGCACGCAGCCGTTCTGCGTCAGCGGGCAGGACGCCCATCCCGCGTGCGCGTTCGCCTCGAACCAGGCGCGCGCCCGCGCATGCAGCGTGTGGTCCTGGTCGAACAGCGCGATCAGGACGTTGACGTCGAGCAGCGCCCGCATCGCGTCAACCGGCGTCTTCCTCGCGCAAGCGGTCGATCAGCTCGTTGGTCACCACGCCGCCGCGCTTGGGAAACGGACGGAAGCCGTAGAACGCGGGCGGCTCGGCCGCCATCGGAGGAGTTGCCGGCGCGTTCAATGCGCTCCGCGCGAGCCGCGAAAGCACGGCGCCGGCGGTCGAGCGCTCGCGCCGCGCGAGGCTCTTCGCTGCTTCGAGGACGTCCGCGTCGATGTCGAGCGTGGTGCGCATGCATCTGATGCTAACGCATCACATTTCGCGTGTCAACGCCGCGGCCCCCTTCGGATCGCCCGTGACCGCCTGCTGCGATGGTCGCCTCCTCACCCCAGCCCTCTCCCCGCTTTGCGGGGAGAGGGGCGGATGGCGCGAACGATCGGTGACGCGCGCCGCTCAGCGCAGCGACGCGTTGAGGTCCGCCAGCGCCATGTTGCCCGGCACGAGGTCGGCGTCGGACAGCGTGTTGAGCGGTGCTGCGACGGTGTCGAGGGCGTCGTGCATGTCGGCCGTGTCCTCGTGCAGGTACAGGAGGCCCGTGACGACTTCACCGGCGGCGCGCCGCGATTCCATGAACGCCATCGCCGCGACGCGGTCGGCCGGGTCGTAGCCGTCGTCGACCTTGCGCAGCCGGATCGCGCCGCCGTCGTGCAGGACGACCGTGCGCACCTCGCCGGGCGCGTAGCTCGTCGTGATCTCGTCGCGCGGCGAGATGAAGTCGAGGAAGTTCACCGCCTCGTTGTGCTCGCGCACGTAGTCGTAGCTCTTGGTCGAGCCCGGGTGGTTGTTGAACGCCACGCACGGGCTCACGACGTCGATGAACGCGGCGCCGTGGTGACCGACCGCCGCCTTGATGAGCGGGATCAACTGCGCCTTGTCGCCGGAGAAGCCGCGTGCGACGAACGTCGCGCCGAGGTTCAGCGCCAGCATCGCGAGGTCGATCGGCTCGTCGCTGTTGACGGCGCCGCGCTTGCTCTTGCTGCCCTTGTCGGCCGTGGCCGAGAACTGGCCCTTGGTGAGGCCGTACACGCCGTTGTTCTCGACGATGTAGACCATGTTGACGCCGCGCCGCATCACGTGCGCGAACTGGCCGATGCCGATCGACGCGGAGTCGCCGTCGCCGGACACGCCGAGGTAGATCAAGTCGCGGTTGGCACAGGCCGCGCCGGTCAGCACCGACGGCATCCGCCCGTGCACGCTGTTGAAGCCGTGCGAGTTGCCGAGGAAGTACGTCGGCGTCTTCGACGAGCAGCCGATCCCCGAGAGCTTCGCCACCCGGTGCGGCGGGATGTCCATCTCGAAGAACGCCTGGATGATCGCCGCGGAGATCGAGTCGTGGCCGCAGCCGGCACAAAGCGTGGAGATCGCGCCCTCGTAGTCGCGGTGCGTATAGCCGAGCGCGTTCTTCGGCAGCGACGGGTGGTGGATCTTCGGCTTGGCGAGGTAGGTCATGTTCAGGGATCAGGAATCAGTGGTCAGGGATCGGATGCGGCGTCTCCGGTGGCGGCGCATTGGAGCGCCGGCTGGCCTCCTGGTCAGCCGACGCCGGAACGGCGCAGCGGCGTGACGTTGAACAGGCGCGCCTTCTCGGCGATCTCGCGGGTGATGAAGCGCGCGGTCACCGGCGTGCCGTCGTAATGGAGCACCGAGATGAGCTTCGACGGGTCGATCCCGCACTCGTTGACGAGCAGCGCCTTCATCTGCGCGTCGCGGTTCTGCTCGACCACGAACACGCGCTCGTGCGCGCCGATGAACTCGGCCACGGCGTCGGCGAACGGGAAGCCGCGAATGCGCATCTGGTCCAGGTGAATCCCGTCGAGCTCGAGCGCCGCCAGCGACTCGGCCATCGCGGCGCTGGTCGAGCCGAACCAGACGACGGCGCTCCTGGTCGGCTTGGCGGCCTTGCGGATCACCGGGCCGGGCACGCGTTCCTTGGCGGCCTCGAACTTGCGCAGCAGCCGCTGCATGTTGTCGACGTAGGCCGGGCCCTCCTCGGTGTACCGGGCGTAGCGGTCCTTGGTCGTCCCGCGCGTGAAGTAGCTGCCCCGGGTCGGATGCGTTCCCGGATACGTGCGGAACGGAATGCCGTCGCCGTCGACGTCGAGGTAGCGGCCGAAGTCGCGCCCGGCCTCGAGGTCGGCCGCCGTCATCACCTTGCCGCGGTCCATCCGGTGCGCGTCGTCCCACGCGAACGGCGCCGTGAGCCAGTCCTGCATGCCGATGTCGAGGTCGAGCATCACGAACACCGGCGTCTGCAGCCGGTCGGCCAGGTCGAGCGCCGCCGCGGCGTGCTCGAAGCACTCGGCCGGGTCCTCGGGAAAGAGCATCACGTGCTTGGTGTCGCCGTGCGA
>JAYRNW010000086.1:0-20665 GCA_041911995.1 Casimicrobiaceae bacterium
GCGACGGCGCGGCCTTCGAGATCGAAGACGTACGGCAGCCACGCGGCCGGCGGCACGGGGTCCGGCGCGAGCACCACGCCCGCGAGGAAGCCGTCGAGCATCGCGACGTCCATCGGCTCGCGATCGTCCGGAATCGCGTCGAGCAGCGCGCCGAGCTCGGCGATCTCGGCGTCGGTCAGCGGTCTGGAGGGGTCATCGACGGGCACGGCATTCAGTATAGGCGGCCGGGCGGGCCCGCACCCCGCATCTCTTCCACGCGCCGAGACGCTGGCGGCGCACGCCGGCCGGGCGCGCCATTTTCAGGCTCCTTTCAGGAAACCACGGTAGCGTCCGGGGTATCCCCCGGCATCCGATCGGCCTTGCCGGGACCTGAAGACCGAAGGTGCGCGGTGCGCGCACATGCGACAGGAGGTTTCGATGCAACTCCGGCACCGATCGCTGCTTGCCCTGCTGGGCATGCTCTTTCTCTGTGCGCCGCTCGCGGCGCACGCTGAACTCCAGGTATCCGCGAGCGCGGTATCGGTATCGGTGGGCGCGCAGGCGAAGGTGACGGTCTCGGGCGCGGCGGGCACCGTGCGCGTCGCGTCGTCGTCGTCGTCGATCGCGTCCGCGGCGTATGCGAGCCCGACGATCACGATCACCGGCGTGGCGCCCGGGCAGACCAAGGTCAACGTCAGCGACCGCGACCACACGGTCACGGTCGCCGTCACGGTGACCGGTGCCAGCGCGCCGCCGCCGACCGGCTCGACGCTCCCGTGGCGCGTGCTCGCGTCGAACGACCTCGGCATGCACTGCGCCGACCTCGACTACCAGATCTTCAGCATCCTGCCGCCGTTCAACGTCGTGCACGCGCAGGTGATCCAGACCGGGAACGCCTCGCAGAAGCCGAAGCTGCTCGCCGACGCCGACGCGGACGTCTACTACCGCGCGACGTCGAGCTCCGTCGACCCGTTCGGCGCCGGCTCGATCAACACGACGAGCAACCTCGCGTCGTCGGGCCCCAAGAGCAACTTCTGGGCGCCGGCGACGCTGCCGGGCGGCGGCGCCGGCACGCTGGGCGGCCTCGCCTACCGCGTGCTCTACCCGAACGCCGTGCTCGACCTGTTCGCGCCGATCCCGGCCGAGACGGGCATCCCGGTGCCCGATCCGGCGAAGCTGCCGTCGCTCGCTCCGGCGCAGCAGAAGATGCCGAGCCCGTCCAACACGCCGCAGAAGTTCGCGCGCGTCGACGCCGCGGTTCCGTTCTTCAAGAACTTCCCGTTCGGGATCGCGCCCTTCGCCGTGAACTGGTTCGCCGCCGACGGCATCCCGATCCTGCCGATCGACGACGCGGGCAAGACGAATCCGTACCCGCTGATGCGCGTGCAGGCCGTCGCCAAGGGCGCGAGCCCGACCGTCGCGGCGAACGTGAAGGCGAGCCTCGACATCGTGCTGCCGGTGGCCTCGGAGGCCGACTGCAAGAACTGCCACAACGGCACCGACGGCATCGCCTCGGTGTTCTCCGGCACGCCGACCTACTTCAACAAGACCAGGTGGGTGGTGGCGGACGAGACGACGGCGCCCGGCCCCGACAAGGTCAACAACGCCGCGAAGATCAACATCCTGCGGCTGCACGACGCGAAGTGGGGGCCGAAGTACACGTCGAGCTCGACCGGCGCGGCCACGCCGTGCAACGGCGGCACCGAGGCGTCCTGCCTCGACCAGCGCCGCGTGATCCAGTGCTCGCAGTGCCACTACTCGCCGGCGCTCGACCTGGCGCAGGTCGGCCCGATCGACGAGCCCGCGGTCGGCGTCAACGGCCGGCAGCAGACGAAGCACATCTCGATGTCGCGCGCGATGCACTTCAACCACGGCCAGTACGCGAGCCTGTTCCCGGCGATGCCGCTGCCCGGCAGCGCCGCGCGGACGCCGGCGTCGCAGGCGGCGGTCCTCGACCAGACGTGCTACCAGTGCCACCCGGGCAAGGTGACGAAGTGCCTGCGCGGCGCGATGGGCGCCGGCGGGGTCGTCTGCCAGGACTGCCACGGCGACATGAAGCAGGTCGGCAACGACTTCACGGCCGGTTTCCCCGCCGGGAAGGGCGCCGATCTCGCGCGGCGCGTGCCGTGGGCGGTGGAGCCCAAGTGCCAGTCGTGCCACGTCGGCGACGCGAAGACGGTGACGGCGATGAACCGCAGCGACTACCTCGTCGCGCCGGACGGCCTGCGCAACCTGCTCGCGTACACGAAGAGCAGCGCGGCGGCCGCCTCCGTCGCGCTGATCCAGTCGCCGACGTCGCGCTTCGCCGAAAGCCAGAAGCTCTACCGGCTGTCGAGGGGCCACGGCGGCGTCGCGTGCCAGGGCTGCCACGGCGGCACGCACGCCGAGTGGCCGAACCCGAACAACGATGCCAACGACAACGTCGCCGCCAAGCAGCTGCAGGGGCACAGCGGGACGCTGATCGAGTGCACGACCTGCCACGCGGCCGGCTCGCTCGGCCTCACGCTCAACGGCCCGCACGGCATGCACCCGGTCAATGACCTGCAGTGGAACCTCAATCACAAGAGCCTCGCGGAGGCGAACAAGGACAGCTGCCGCGCCTGCCACGGCATGACGGGCTTGGGAACGCCGCTGTCGCGCGTCGCAGCGACCCGCACGCTCCGGACCGACGACGACGGGGCGCAGACGATCACGCTGCAGGCAGGTACGCCGGTGCGCTGCAACCACTGCCACGAGAACAAGCTCTGACCCGTTCGCCCTGGCGTGCCGCACGCGGCCTGCGCGCGGCGCGCCCTTCCTCCTGGCCCCGCTCCTCGCGGGGCATTTTTTTCGCGTGACGCAAGGCGCCCGGGCGGCCCGCGCGCGGTCCGCCCCTTGAGCATTCGCGCGAACCCCGCTATCGTGCCCGCACGGGGATTCGACGCACGATCGAGCCTCGCCACGGGGGATTTCGCATGAAGCTGCGCTGGTGGCCCGTCGTCGTTGCCCTCTTCGCCGCCGCCGCGGCGCATGCGCAGCCCGCGCCCGCGGCGCCGGCGCTCGCGCCGGTGCGCGTGATCGCGTTCGACGGCGGTTGGAACCTGCCGGTCTGGGCCGCGCAGCGGCAGGGGTTCTTCCAGGCCAACGGCGTGGCCGTGCAGCTCGCCTTCACGCCGACCTCGGCCGCGCTGGTCACCGGCCTGTACGACGGGCGCTACGACGTCGCGCTCGCGACGATCGACAACTTCATCGCCTACCAGGAAGGGCAGGGCGAGGCGAAGCTGGCCGGCGAACCGGACTTCGTCGTCGTGATGGGCGGCGACGGCGGCTTCCTCTCGGTCGTCGGCGGGCCGGGGATCAAGTCGTTCGCCGACCTGAAGGGCAAGACGCTCTCGGTCGACGCGATGACGACCGGCCTCGCGTTCGTGCTGCGCGAGCTCACCGCGCGCGCCGGAGTCGCCGAGTCCGACGTGACGTACGTGCGCGCGGGCGGGACCGCGCAGCGCTACGCCGACATCACGGCGGGCAAGCACGACGCGACGCTGCTGCGCACGCCGTTCGAGCTGCTCGCGCAGGAGCGCGGCCTCGCCGTCCTCGGGACCGCGGAATCGCTCGGCGCGTACCAAGGCTCGGTCGCCGCCGTGCGGCGCAGCTGGGCGAAGCAGAACGAGGCGGCGCTGGTCGGCTTCATCCGCGGCTACCGGCAGGGCGTGGCGTGGGTCTACGACCCGGCGAACCGCGCCGTCGCGGAAGCGCTGCTCGTCGCCCACAACCGCGACATGACGCCCGCGCTCGCGAAGAAGTCCTACGACCTGCTGCTCGCGGCCAAGGGCGGCCTCGCGCGCGACGGCGCGCTCGACGTGGACGGCATCCGCACGGTGCTCGCGCTGCGCAGCAAGTACGGCGTGCCGCAGAAGACGCTGACCGACCCGGCGAAGTACGTCGACGAAACCTGGCTGCGCGCCGCCGCGGCGCGCTGAATCCCCCGCAACCGGAAGACTTTCCATGGCGAAGCCCAAGGCCCGCGAGCCGAAGATCGTCCGTCCCGACGACATCGACCCGCACCACCGGTGGGACCGGCCGCTGCAGGCGCCGGGGCACACGCAGGTCGACTTCGAGGAGCGCGTCAACTTCCGCCGGCTGCACGACTACCGGCTCGCGCGCACGCGCGCCGCGCTCGCGCAGTCGGGGTTGGGCGCGCTGCTGTGCTTCGACCAGCACAACATCCGCTACATGACGAGCACGGTGATCGGCGAGTGGGCGCGCGACAAGCTCACCCGTTACGCTCTGCTCACCGGCAACGGCGATCCGTACATCTGGGACTTCGGCTCGGCGGCGAAGCACCACCGGCTGCACGCGCCGTGGCTGCACCACGACCACTGCCGCGCGGGGCTCCTTGGCCTGCGCGGCGCGACCGGCGCCGACATCGAGCTCTTCCGCGGCGCGGCGCGCGAGATCAAGGCGATCCTCGTCGAGGAGGGGGTCGCCGACCTGCCGCTCGGCCTCGACGTGGTCGAGCCGCCGCTGCTGTTCGAGCTGCAGAAGCTCGGCATCGACGTCCGCGACGGCCAGCAGACGCTGCTCGCCGCGCGCGAGGTCAAGAACATCGACGAGCTGACGCTCCTCAACATGGCGGCGGCGATGGTCGACGGCGTCTACCAGGACATCGCCGAGGCGCTGAAGCCGGGTGTGAAGGAATCGCAGATCGTCGCGCTCGCCACCGCGCGGCTCTACGAGATGGGCAGCGACTGCGTCGAGGCGATCAACTCGATCTCCGGCGAGCGCTGCAGCCCGCATCCGCACAACTTCACCGACCGGCTGATCCGCCCGGGCGACCAGGCGTTCTTCGACATCATCCAGTCGTTCATGGGCTACCGGACGTGCTATTACCGGACGTTCAACGTCGGCCTCGCCACGCCGGCGCAGCGCGACGCGTACAAGAAGGCGCGCGAGTGGATGGACGTCGCGATCGACCTGCTGAAGCCCGGCATCTCGTCCGACCGGATCGCCGCGGCGCTGCCGACGGCCGAGGACATCGGCTTCGCGAGCGAGATGGACGCGTTCGGGCTGAACTTCTGCCACGGGCTGGGCCTCGGGCTGCACGAGCGGCCGCTCGTCTCGCGGCTGAACTCGTTCAAGGAGCCGATCGAGCTCAAGGCCGGCATGGTGTTCGCCGTCGAGACGTACTGCCCGGCGACCGACGGCATCTCGGCGGCGCGCATCGAGGAGGAGGTGATCCTGACGCCGACGGGGCCGAAGGTCATTTCGCTGTATCCGGCGCAGGAGCTGCCGATCGCCAATCCGTACTGACACAATGCGTTTCCGTGTCATCCCGAGGAGCGCAAGCGACGAGGGATCTGCTTTCGACGCGGAGCTAGGAGCGCAGGCGACGAGGGACCTGCTTCCGGCGCCGAGGTGCCGCGAGTGCAGCGGCAGATCCCTCCCCGCGGTCGGGACGACACCGGTACGAGGAAGACAGGTCCGATGAAGTCGGACGAAGGAAAGGAACTCGAGTGAAACTGGGCTGGATCGGCATCGGCCGCATGGGCTACGCGATGGCGGAGCGCCTCGCGAAGGGTGGCGCCGACGTCACCGTGTGGAACCGCACGCGCGCGAAGGCGGAGCCGCTCGCCGCGCTCGGCGCCAAGGTCGCGGGCAGGCTCGCCGATCTCGCGGCCTGCGACGTCGTGTTCGTCATGGTGTCGACGTGGGACGACGTGCGCGAGGTGATCGCCGGGCCGGGCGGGCTGCTGTCCGGCAGTGCCGCGCCGAAACTCGTCGTCGAGTGCTCGTCGATCTCGCTCGAAGGCTCGGCGGAGTTGCGCGAGCTGCTCGCCGCGCGTGGCGTGGACCTCCTGGCCGCGCCGGTGTCCGGCAACGCGAAGGTGATCAAGGCGGGCCGGCTGTCGTTCGTCTGCTCCGGCCCCAAGGCGGCGTTCGACCGCGCGCTGCCGTACCTGAAGCTGATCGCGCCCGCCGCGAGCTACGTCGGCGACGGCGAGCTCGCGCGCATCGTCAAGATCTGCCACAACGTGTTCCTCGGCGTGGTCACGCAGTCGCTGGCCGAGATCACCGTGCTCGCGCAGAAGGCGGGCGTGCCGCGGCACGCGTTCCTCGACTTCATGAACCAGAGCGTCATGGGGTCGACGTTCTCGCGCTACAAGACGCCCGCGTTCGTCAACCTCGACTTCAAGGTGACGTTCACGCCGGCGCTGCTGCGCAAGGACCTGGACCTCGGGCTCGACGCCGGGCGGCGCTACGAGGTGCCGATGCCGCTCGCGTCGATCACGCGCGACCTCGTGCAGACGCTGATCGGCCGCGGCATGACCGAGGAGGACTTCGCGAAGCTTCTCGTGCTGCAGGCCGAGGCATCCGGCCTCACCCTCGCGCCCGAGAACGTGCCGGTCGGCGACGGTCTTTCCTGATCCGGCCGGAACGACGCACGCAAACGAGGAGGCAACGATGATCCGATGGCGGCAACTGGTGGCGGCGGCGCTCGCGGTGTGCGCGACAGCCGCGTTCGGGCAGGGCTTTCCCAGCAAGCCCGTGAAGGTCGTCGTGCCGTTCACCGCGGGCAGCGCGACCGACATCCTCGGCCGCACGGTCGGCCAGAAGCTCTCGGAGATGTGGGGCCAGCCCGTCGTGATCGACAATCGGCCCGGCGCCGGCGGGACGATCGGCGCCGGCATCGTCGCCAAGTCGCCGCCCGACGGCTACACGCTGCTCGTGCACTCGGCGGCGCAGGCGGTCAACGCGTCGATCTACCCGACGCTGTCCTACGACACGACGAAGGACTTCGTCGAGGTGGCGACGCTGGGTGGGCAGCCGAACGTCCTCGTCGTCGCGCCCGCGACCGGGTACAAGACGGTGGCGGACCTGATCGCCGACGCGAAGAAGCGGCCCGGCGCGCTCAACTTCGCTTCGGCGGGGACCGGCAGCGGCACGCACATGAACGGCGAGAAGTTCCGGCTCGCCGCCGGCATCGACGTCGTGCACATCCCGTACAAGGGCACGCCCGAGGCGCTCACCGACACGATGACCGGCCGCGTCACGTACTTCTTCTCGCCGATCTCGGCGGCGCTGCCCAACATCCGCGAGGGCAAGCTCGTCGCGCTCGGCGTCAGCACGGCGAAGCGCTCGAGCGCGCTGCCGAACGTGCCGACGGTGGCCGAGAGCGGGCTGCCCGGCTTCGACTACAACCTGTGGGTCGGCATGTTCGCGCCGGCGGGCACGCCGGCCGACGTCGTCGACCGGATCAACGCCGACGTCGCGAAGGTGCTGGCGACGCCCGAAGTGAAGGAG
The DNA here is from genome assembly GCA_041911995.1 of Casimicrobiaceae bacterium. Classification (GTDB taxonomy): domain Bacteria; phylum Pseudomonadota; class Gammaproteobacteria; order Burkholderiales; family Casimicrobiaceae; genus VBCG01. Next base: position 7,261 of record JAYRNW010000086.1, read on the forward strand.
CGGCTCGCGGCACTGGGCGCCGAGCCGATGGTGATGTCGCCCGCCGAGTTCCAGAAGTTCATGCGCGCCGAGATCGAGGATTCGGCGAGGATCGTCAAGGCGGCCGGCATCAAGGCGCAATGACCTCCTGACGCGCGTAGCGCGTCAGGAGGTCATCCCGAGCGCAGCGAGGGATCTGCTTGTCGCTCGCTATCCGCTCACGGCGTCCGCTTCATCTCGGGGAGCATGATCTCCTCGAGCACCGCGCGGTAGGGCTCGGCCGACACCGTGATGCCGCCCTGGAACGGGCGGTCGGTCACGGCGATGAAGAAGACGACGAGCGCGATCGGCGCCGCGACGAGCCCGGTGATCATCGTGTGCAGCACGAAGCTGTCGAGGCGCAGCAGGAAGCACGCCGAGATCGCGATCACGCCCAGCAGGATCACCGTCGCCCACAGCGCGCCGGGCAGCGCCGTGTCGCCGACGGCCTGCAGGCGCAGCCGGCGCATCTCGATCACCTTGCCGAACGCGTCGAGCACCCGCGCGTGGACGATCTTCTGGCCCTCGGTCGCCGGCTCGAACGCGAAGACCGCGCGCTGCGCGTCGTCGAGGATCTTCTGCGTGCCGGTCGGGACGTCGCCGTGCGCGTGCAGCGGCCACTCGCCTTCGATCACGTAGCGCGTGTATTCGGCCAGCGCCGCCTTGGTCTTGCTGCGCAGCGGCTCCGGGTAGCCCGTCAGGTCGTGGAACAGCACGGTGATCGCGGCGGCTTCCCTGCCGACGTTGGTCGCGGCGTCGACGGTGTTGTCCCAGACCGCGACGGCGGTGAGGCCGGCGGCGACCGCGTAGACGCCGATCAGCGCGGCGAGCATCCCGGCGATCGCGCCGTTGTCGAGCTGCTCGTGCAGCGTCGTGCGGCGCACGTGGCGGGCCGACAGCGCGAGGCCGCCGATGGCGACGACGATCGTGACCAGCACGACCGTGACGGCCAGCATCGACGACGACAGCTCGTGGAACCAGTTCATGGGGAGACTTGCGGCGGAGGGACCGGCGCCATCTTAAACGCTTCCGGGCGGGCGCCGCCATCGCGCCGCGGCGGCGCCGTGGCGGTCAGCGGCCGCCGGCCTCCGCGAGGATCGTCACCATCTCGCGGTAGCCGTGGCCTTCGGCGAGATGCCGCGGCGTCATGCCGTTGCGGTCGGGCAGGTTGACGTTGGCGCCGGCTTCGACCAGTGCCCGCAGCGTGGCGACGTGGTTCGGACCGCCGTCGCCCAGCACGATCGACTCGATGAGCGCCGTCCAGCCCAGGTTGTTGACGTGGTCGAGCGGTGCGTTGGCGCCGATCAGCACGCGCACGACCTCGACGTGCCCCAGGTGCGCGGCGGCGATGAGCGCGGTGCCGTCGTAGCGGCTCGTCACGTTGATCGCCTTGCCGCCGAGCTCGAGCGCGAGCTTCAGCGTCGGCACGTCGTCGGCGACGGCCGCGATGGTGACGATGTCGTAGCGGTCGCCTTCGAGCGCGTTGGGGTCGGCGCCGGCCTTGACCAGCGCGCGCATCGCGTCGTGCCGGCGCGCGAACGCCGCGACGTGCAGCGGCGTGCGGCCGCGCGCGTCGCGCGCCTTGACGTCGGCGCCGCCGGCCGCGAGCTTCGCGACGGTCGCGGCGTCGCCGCGCGCCGCCGCGGCGAACAGGCCCTGGTACGCGGCGATCTCCGCGGGCGTGGGCGCGACCTGCGCGTGGCCCGAAACGGCGGCCGCGAGCCACAGCACGCAGGCGAGCCTCAGCATGGGTCGTAGTGCAGGTAGCCCAGCAGCGCGCCGCGGGCGCCTTGCGCACGCTCGAGGCGGCCGCAGGCGACGATCGGCGGCGGCTCGCGCGGCGGGTAGAGGAGCGGGTTGCCGGCGCCCGGCAGCGGCGGGTCGGCCGGATTGACGGCCGCGAGTGCCGGCGTGCCGCGCCCGCTCGTCTCGGCGACGCAGTCGAGCGCGCCGCCCGCGGTCTCCACGATGCGGACGCCGACGGTGCCCTTCTGCGCGGGCCACGCCTTGGCGACGGCCTTCGCGCGGGCGCCCGCCCGGCTCACGCACGCGGCGACGGCAGGCGCGAGCTCCGGCAGCTGCCGCGCCCAGTCGTCCTGCTTCTTCGCGCCGAAGTCGGCCGCCGGCGCGACCCGCGCGTCGAAGCCGGAACGCACGGTGCAGCAACCCGTGGCGGCCTCGCCCGCGCGCAGCGACAGCACGACGCGCTGTGACGACGGCGCGCCGGCCCCGGCCGGGCAGGTCTCGTCGCGCACGACGGCGACCAGCGTTTCGCGCGGCAGGTGCGTCGAGTCGCCGCGCCAGACGATCGCCGGCGGGGCGACGATCGACATCGTCTGCAGCGATCCGCGGAACACGGTCTCGCGCTTGCCGCGGGGCCCCGGCGCGCTGTACGTCGCGGTCGAGCGGCCGGCGTCCAGCCGCCACGACGCGTCGTCGCCGCGGCACTCGAGCGCCTGCACGACGACCGGCTGCTGCGCATGGGCGAGCGCGCCCGCCGCGGCGAGCGCGGCGGCGGCCGCGGCGCGACGCGCGCAGGCGATGGCGGCGGGGTGCCGGCGTGCTTGCATCGAGCAATCTTCGCACAGTCGGGGCGGACGCAGGCAAGCCGCCGCAACCGCGGGACCGCCGTTTCGTTGTACCCTTGGGCATTCGAAGGCAAGCGCCGTCGCGGCGACGCGACGCCATGCGTCGGCGCGCCGGCGCGGACCCGTCCGCAGGCCCCTGGAGGAAACCACGATGAGCACCGCAGGCTCCCCGCGTCCGGGCGGACGCGCAACGCCACCGTTTCGCGCCGACCACGTCGGCAGCTTCCTGCGGCCGAAGAAGCTGCTGGACGCGCGCGAGCAGTTCCGCACCGGCGCCATCACGGCCGCTGCGCTGCGCGCCGCCGAGGACGACGCGATCCGCGACGTCGTGCGCTTCCAGGAGGACCTGGGCCTCAAGGGCATCACCGACGGCGAGTACCGCCGCACGTACTTCCACGTCGACTTCCTGACGAAGCTGTCGGGGGTCGAGACCAAGGGCGGCATCAACGTCAGCTTCCACAGCGCGGCCGGCAACGTCGACTTCGCGCCGCCGGTCATGCAGGTGACGGGCAAGGTGCGCCACGCGCAGCCGATCCAGCGCGCCGACTTCGAGTTCCTGAAGGGCCTGACGTCGCGAACCCCGAAGGTGACGATCCCGTCGCCGACGATGCTGCACTTCCGCGGCGGCCGCGGCGCGATCAGCAAGGACGCGTACCCGGACCTCGAGGCGTTCTACGACGACGTCGCGCAGGCGTACCGCGACGAGATCGCCGACCTCGCGGCCGCCGGCTGCACGTACGTGCAGCTCGACGACACGAACCTCGCGTACCTGTGCGACGAGAAGATGCGCGAGGGCGCGCGCCAGCGCGGCGACGACCCGAACGAGCTGCCGCGGCGCTACGCACGGCTCATCAACGCGGCGATTGCCGGGCGCCCGGCGAACATGCGGGCCTGCGTGCACCTGTGCCGCGGCAACTTCAAGAGCGCGTGGGCGGCCGAGGGCGGGTACGAGCCGGTGGCCGAGGTGCTGTTCAACGAGCTGGCCGTGGACGGCTACTTCCTCGAGTACGACGATGCGCGCTCCGGCGACTTCGCCCCGCTGCGCCACGTGCCGAAGGGCAAGGTCGTCGTGCTGGGGCTCGTCAGCACGAAGGTCGGGCAGCTCGAGAGCAAGGACGACTTGAAGCGCCGGATCGACGAGGCGGCGAAGCGCGTGCCGCTCGACCAGCTCTGCCTGTCGCCGCAGTGCGGGTTCTCGAGCACCGTGCACGGCAACGACATCATGGTCGAGTCGCAGGCGGCGAAGTTGAAGCTCGTCGTCGAGACGGCGCGCGAGGTGTGGGGCGACCTGTAGGCCAAGGCGCCGCACGCGGCGCGGGTGAGGCGACGGCGCGGGCGATCCGCGCCGCAATCTTCGAGGGAGGAGGAGGCAACATGCTCAAACGAATGCTCGCGCTCTGCGCGCTCGCCGTGACGTTCGCCGCCGGCACGGCCTCGGCGCAGGACACGGTCAAGATCGGGCTGATCCTGCCGATGACCGGCCCGTTCGCGTCGACCGGCCGCCAGATCGACGGCGCGGTGAAGCTGTGGATGCAGCAGAACGGCAGCACGGTCGCCGGCAGGAAGGTCGAGGTGATCCTCAAGGACGACGGCGGCACCGCCGACACGACGCGGCGCATCGCGCAGGAGCTCGTCGTCAACGACAAGGTCAACGTGCTGGCCGGCTTCGGCCTGACGCCGCTCGCGCTCGCCACGGTGCCGATCGCCACGCAGGCGAAGATCCCGCTGGTCGTGATGGCGGCGGCCACGTCGTCGATCACCGAGCAGTCGCCGTACGTGATCCGCGCCGGCTTCACGCTGCCGCAGGTGACGATGCCGCTCGCCGACTGGGCGGCGAAGAACGGAATCAAGAAAGTCGTGACGCTGGTGACCGACTACGGCCCCGGGATCGACGCCGAGACCGCGTTCAAGCAGCGCTTCACGGCGGCGGGCGGGCAGGTGCTGGCCGAGCTGCGCGTGCCGCTGCGCAACCCGGACTTCGCGCCGTTCCTGCAGCGCGTGAAGGACGCGAACCCGGACGCCGTGTTCGTGTTCGTGCCGTCGGGCGTCGGCGCGCCGTTCATGAAGCAGTTCGCCGAGCGCGGCCTCGACAAGGGCGGCATCCGCCTGATCGGGACCGGCGACGTGACCGACGACGACATCCTGAACGACATGGGCGACGTCGCGCTGGGCGTCATCACGTCGTTCCACTACTCGGCGGCGCATCCGTCGGCGGCCAACAAGGCGTACGTGGATGCGTACAAGAAGTTGAACGGCATGCGGCCGAACTTCCACTCGCTGGGCGGCTACGACGGCATGCGGCTCGTCTACGAGGCGCTGAAGGCGACCAAGGGCGACGCCGGCGGCGACGCGCTGATGAACGCGATGAAGGGCCAGTCGTTCGAGAGCCCGCGCGGCCCGGTGACGATCGACGCGGCCACGCGCGACCCGGTGCAGAACGTGTACATGCGCAAGGTCGAGCGCGTCGGCGGCGAGCTGTGGAACGTCGAGTTCGCGACGACGCCGGCGGTGAAGGACCCGATGCACAAGTAATGCGGGCGGGGACGGGCGCAGGCGGCAGCCTGCGCCGCCGCGTGCCATGCTGACGATCCTGTTCGACGGCATCGCCTACGGCATGCTGCTGTTCCTCATCGCGAGCGGCCTCGCCGTCACGATGGGGCTCATGAACTTCGTGAACCTCGCGCACGGCGCGTTCGCGATGGCGGGCGGCTACCTCGCGGCGCTGCTGTCGAACCGCTTCGGCGTGCCGTTCCTCGCCACGCTGCCGCTCGCCTTCGCGACCGGCGCGCTGCTCGGCGCGGTGCTGGAGCCCACGCTGTACCGGCGCCTCTACCGGCGCCCGCACCTCGACCACGTGCTGTTCACGATCGGCCTCGTGTTCATGGCGGTCGCGGCGACCGACTACGCGTTCGGCGCGACCCAGCAGTTCGTCAGGCTGCCGCCGTGGCTGTCCGGGCGCTTCGAGGTCGGCGGCGTGGGCATCGGCGTCTACCGGCTGTTCATCATCGTCCTCTGCGGCGTCCTCGCGATCGCGCTGCAGTGGACGCTCGCGACCACGCGCTACGGCAGCCGCCTGCGCGCCGCCGTCGACGACCCGCGGGTCGCCGGCGGCCTCGGCATCAACGTCAACGCGATCTTCCTCGCGACGTTCGCGTTCGGGTCCGGGCTCGCGGGGCTGGGCGGCGCGCTCGGCGCCGAGCTGCTGGGGCTCGACCCGACGTTCCCGCTCAAGTACATGATCTACTTCCTGATCGTCGTCGCCGTCGGCGGCACGACGACGATCACCGGGCCGCTCGCGGCGTCGCTGCTGCTCGGCGTCGCCGACGTCGCCGGCAAGTACTACGCGCCCAAGATGGGCGCGTTCATCATCTACTGCGTGATGATCGCCGTGCTCGTCGTGCGACCGCAGGGGCTGTTCGCGCGCGGCGGCGCCGTCCACGGCGCGATGCCGGCGGCCGAGCCGGGGCCCTCGCTGCGCGGGTCGCGCGTGCGCGCCTTCGAGCTCGCCGTCTGGGCGGTCGCGCTCGCCGCGCTGTTCGTGTTCCCGCGGCAGGCGCCGCTGTGGAACGAGATCGCGATCCTCGCGCTGTTCGCCGTGTCGCTCGACCTCGTGCTGGGCTACGGCGGCATCGTGTCGCTCGGCCACGCGGCGTTCTTCGGCGCCGGCGCGTACGCGGCGGCGCTGTTCGCGAAGCACGCGTTCGGCGACCCGCTCGTCGGGCTCGCCGTCGGCATGGTCACCGGCGCCGCGCTCGGCCTCGCGACCAGCCCGCTCGTGCTGCGCGGGACCGACCTGACGCGCCTCATGGTGACGCTCGGCGTCGGGTCGATCCTCTACGAGCTCGCCAACAAGTTCGACAACGTCACCGGCGGCGCCGACGGCCTGCAGGGCGTCGTGATGGCGCCGCTCTTCGGCCGCTTTCCGTTCGGGCTGGACGGCAAGGTCGCGTACGCGTACAGCCTCGCCGTGCTGTTCCTGCTGTTCGCCGTCGCGCGCGGCGTCGCGCACTCGCCGTTCGGCTATTCGCTGCAGGCGATCCGCGACAACCGGCTGCGCGCCGGCGCGATCGGCATCGACGTCAACCGGCGGCTCGCCGCCGTCTACACGCTGGCGGCCACCCTCGCCGGCGCCGCCGGCGCGCTGCTCGCGCAGACGACGGGGTTCGCGTCGCTCGACGTGCTCGACTTCCACCGCTCGGCCGACGTGATGCTGGTGCTGGTGATCGGCGGGACCGGCTACCTGTACGGCGGCGTGATCGGCGCCGTCCTCTTCGTGCTGATGAAGGACGTGCTGTCGGCCGCCACGCCGCAGTACTGGCAGTTCTGGGTCGGCCTCGTGCTGGTCGCGATCGTGCTGGTCGGCCACGCGCGGCTCGTGCGGCCGTGGCACGCGCTCGCCGAGCGGATCGCGCGGCGCGCCGGCGCGGGCTCCGCGCAGGGGGGCACGCGACCGTGACCGCGCTCGCGACGCACGGGCTGTGCAAGCGCTTCGGCGGCATCGCCGCGACCGAGAACGTGTCGCTCGCGCTGCCGCAGGGCGCGCGCCACGCGCTGATCGGGCCCAACGGCGCCGGCAAGACGACGCTCGTGAACCTGCTGACCGGCGTGCTGGAGCCCTCGAGCGGCACGATCGAGCTCGACGGCGTGGACATCACGCGGCTGCCTTCGCACCGGCGTGCGCGGCGCGGCCTCGTGCGCACGTTCCAGATCAACCAGCTGTTCGCGCAGTTCACGCCGCTCGAGACGATCGCGCTCGCCGTGGCCGAGCGCGACGGCTTCGGAGCGCGCGCGTGGCGCGCGCTCGACCGGATGCCGGCGGTGACCGACGAGGCCGCCGCGCTGCTCGCGCGCTTCCACCTCGCCGACGACATGCAGCGGCGCACGCTCGCGCTGCCGTACGGCAAGCGGCGGCTGCTCGAGATCGCGATCGCCGTGGCCGCCCGCCCGCGCGTGCTGCTGCTCGACGAGCCGGTCGCGGGCGTCCCCGCCGGCGAGTCGGCCGAGATCCTCGACACGCTGGCCGCGCTGCCCGACGACGTCACCGTGCTGCTGATCGAGCACGACATGGACCTCGTGTTCCGGTTCGCGCGGCGCATCTCGGTGCTGGTCAACGGCGCGCTGCTGGTCGAGGGCGCGACCGACGACATCGCGCGCGACCCGCGGGTGAAGGCCGTGTACCTCGGTGAGGCGAGCCATGCCTGACCTCCTCCGCGTGGCGGGCCTCACCGCCGGCTATGGCGAGGCGATCGTCATCGATGGCGTCGACTTCGCGATCGGCGAGGGCCGGTCGCTCGCGCTGCTCGGCCGCAACGGGACCGGCAAGACCACGCTGCTCGCCACGCTGGTCGGTGTCACGCGGCGGCGCGCCGGCACGATCGAGTTCGCCGGCAAGCCGCTCACACCGCTGCGTCCCGACCAGCGCGCGGCGGCGGGGCTGGGCTGGGTGCCGCAGGAGCGCAACATCTTCCGGTCGCTCACCGTCGAGGAGAACCTGACCGCCGTCGCGCGCCCCGGCCCGTGGACGCCCGCCCGCGCGTTCGAGCTGTTCCCGCGGCTGGCCGAGCGGCGGCGCAACCTCGGCACGCACCTGTCGGGCGGCGAGCAGCAGATGCTCGCGATCGCGCGCGCGCTCGTCGTGAACCCGCGGCTGCTGCTGCTCGACGAGCCGCTCGAAGGGCTGGCGCCGCTGATCGTCGAGGAGCTCCTGCGCGTGCTGACGCGCGTCGTCCGCGAGGAGGGGCTGTCCGCGATCCTCGTCGAGCAGAACCCCGCGCGCGTGCTCGCGATCACCGACGAAGCGTTGATCCTCGAGCGTGGTACCGTTGTGCATGCGGGGCCGAGCGCGGCGCTCGCCGCCGACGCCGCCACGCTCGACCGCTACCTCGCCGTCGGCGCCGGACGCGCCCATTGACCACCACGCAACGGAAGGATGCCATGAAGAAGAACATCGAAGAGCGGACGCAGGACGGCCGCCGGCGCGCGCTGCGCGCCCTCGCCGCGGTCGCGGCTTGCGGCGCGGTGCCGCTGCGTGCGGCCGAGCCGTGGCCGACGCGTCCCGTGCGGCTGATCGTGCCGTTCACGCCCGGCGGCTCGACCGACATCCTGGGCCGCGAGATCGCGCAGAAGCTCGCGGAGGCGCTGGGCCAGCCGTTCGTCGTCGAGAACCGGCCCGGCGCCGGCGGCTCGATCGGCGCGACGGAAGCCGCGCGCGCCGCGCCGGACGGCTACACGCTGCTGATGGGCCACATCGGCACGCTGGCGGTCAACCCGTCGCTGTACGCGAAGCTCGCGTACGACCCGGCGCGCGACTTCGCGCCGGTCGCGCTGGTCGCGCGCGTGCCGAACGTGCTGGTCGTGCATCCCTCGGTGCCGGCGCAGAACGTGGCCGAGCTGGTCGCGCTGGCGCGCGCGAAGCCCGGCGCGCTGCGCTACGCGTCCGGCGGCAACGGCAGCGCCGCGCACATCGCGATGGAGTACTTCAAGCTGCGGACGGGCACCGACATCGGCCACATCCCGTACAAGGGGACCGGGCCGGCCGTCACCGACGTGCTGGGCGGGCAGGTCGAGATGATCATGACCGGCGTGCCGGCCGTGCTGCAGCAGGTGAAGGCGGGCAAGCTGCGCGCGCTCGCGGTGTCGAGCCGCACGCCGGTCGCGAGCCTGCCCGGCGTGCCGACGATCGCCGCGACGATTCCCGACTTCGAGGCGATCCAGTGGTACGGCGTCGTCGCGCCGGCGCGCACGCCGCCCGCCATCGTTGCGCGGCTCAACGAGGAGATCAACAAGGCGCTCGTCACGCCGGCGCTGAAGGCGCGGCTCGACGCCGAGGGCGCGGAGCCCGCGCCCGGCCCGCCGGCGGCGTTCGGCACGCTGATCGTCGCCGAGATCGCGCGCTGGAAGCCGGTGATCGAAAAGGCGGGCATGAAGCCCGACTGACCGCGCGGCGGGATCGCTGCGCGCACCAGCACGAGAGGACGCAACGAACATGACCAGCGAGCAACCGGGGGGACCGGACGCGAAGGCGCTCACGATCGCGCTGATCGGCTACGGCGAGGTGGGCGGCATCTTCGGGCAGGCGCTCGTCGCGCGCGGCGTGGCGCGCGTCGTGGCGTGGGACATCCTGCTGCCGTACGCGGCGCGCAGCGACGAGATGCGCGAGCGCGCGCGCCGCGACGGCGTCGCGCTCGCCTCCGATGCCGCGTCGGCGGTTTCCGGCGCCGACCTCGTGATCTCCGCGGTGACGGCGAGCGCGACGCGCGACGCCGCGGCGAGCGCCGCGCCGGCGCTGCCGCGCGGCGCGTTCCTGCTCGACGTCAACTCGGCTTCGCCGCGCGCGAAGGCCGAGTGCGGCGCGCTCGTGAACGCCGCGGGCGGCCGCTACGTCGAGTCGGCGGTGATGACGTCGGTGCCGCCGTACGGCATCCGCGTGCCGATGCTGCTCGGCGGCCCCGACGCCGCCGCGCTCGCGCCCACGCTCGCGGCGCTCGGCTTCTCCGCGAGCGTCGCGTCGGCCGAGTTCGGCGTGGCGTCGGCGATCAAGATGTGCCGCAGCGTGATGATCAAGGGCATGGAGGCGATCGTGATCGAGAGCTTCCTCGCCGCGCGCCGCTACGGCGTCGAGGCGCAGGTACTGGCCTCGCTCGCCGAGACGTTCCCCGGCATCGACTGGGAGAAGCAGGGCAGCTACTTCTGGAGCCGCGTGGTCCAGCACGGCAAGCGCCGCGCGGAGGAGATGCGCGAGGCGGCGGCCACCGTGCGCGAGGCGGGCTTCGAAGGCATCATGGCGGGCGCGATCGCGCAGCGGCAGCAGTGGGTCGCCGACCTCGCCGCTGCGGGGACGTTCGCCGGCACGCCGCGCGACGCGAAGTGGCGCGAGTACGCCGACCGGATCCCGCGTGGGGCAGGGTAATTCGTCTGCCCCGGAAGCGCGCTACGGCAGTTCGTTCAAACCGGCGCCGAACTCCGCCTTCCCATGTCATCCCGAGCGCAGCGAGGGATCTGCTGTTGCGACGCATCAGCACGATGCGCGGGAAAGCAGATCCCTCGCTACGCTCGGGATGACACCAAGGGGCGGCGTCGCGCCGGGCGGTGCGTGAGGACTGCAGCTTCTCGCCGGCCGGCGCGTCAGAACTGCAGCTTCTCGCCGGCCGGCGCGTCAGGACTGCGGCTTCTCGCCGGCCAGCGCGTCAGGAGTGCGGCTTCTCGCCGGCCTGCGCGTCAGAACTGCGCCTTCTCGCCGGGCTTCAACGCGAACACCTTGATCGGCGTGTCACCGAGCGCCTGCAAGAGTTCCTGCGGTGTGCCCTTGCCGAGCGGATTCGCGCCGTAGTGCATCGGGATCACGTACTTCGGGCGGATCAACTCGCGCAGCGCGTACGCGGCGTCGGCCGGGTCCATCGTGAAGTGCCCGCCGATCGGCACCAGCACGAGGTCCGGCTTGTAGTAGTCGGCGATCCACTTCATGTCGCCGAACACGCCGGTGTCGCCCATGTGCCAGATGCGAAAGCCGTTCTCCAGCTCGATGATGAAGCCGACCGGCTCGCCGCCCGGGTGCGTCTCGTCCTTGCCGGTCGCCGGGTTCTTCCACACGTAGACCGACGAGTGCTCGGCGTGCGTCTGCGTGACCTTGACGCCGGGCAGCGGCGTGATGCGGCCGCTCTTGTTGAAGCGCGGCAGCTGCGCGGGCGGCAGCACGGAGAGCGTGGTCAGCGACATGTTGAGGTCGCCCGGCGCGTACATCGGGATGTTGTTGCGCCGCGCGATCTCGGGCGCGTCGGCGATGTGGTCGGTGTGCCCGTGCGTGACCAGCAGCAGGTCCACCTTGCCGAGCGCGTCGAGGTTCTTGTACTCGGCGGGCGTCAGCGGATTGGCGGTGAGCCACGGGTCGGTGACGATGACCTTGCCGCCCGGCGTCGTGATCCGGAACGCGGATTGGCCGAGCCACAGCACCTCGGTCTTCGCCGGCTGGCCCCACGCGGCCGTCGCGGCGAGCGCGCAGCCGAGCGCGATCGTTACTGCCGATTTCCACCTGCCCATGCGTCGTCCCCTTCGTCCCGGCGAAAGCCGGCCCGGGTGGATTCTGGCGCAACCGCGGTCTTTGGGGAAGATCACTTCGCCGCCGCGAACTGCGCCGGGCTCCAGCCGCCGCCCAGCGCCTTCGCGAAGTCGACGGTCGACAGCCGCGCGTCGCGCGCGGCGGCGACCCGCAACGTCTCCGCGGCGAGCAGCGAGCGCTGCGCGTCGATGACCTCGAGGAACGACGTGCGGCCGGCATCGTAGCGCAGCAGTGCGACCTCGTACGCCTTGGCCACCTGGTCGCGGCGCGCGGACTCGGCGGCCAGCACCTCCCGCGCGCCGCGGTTGGCGACGAGCGCGTCGTGCGCCTCGCGGAAGGCGCCCTGCACGGTCTGCGCGTACTCGACGACCGCGCGGTCGTTGTTGGCCTGCGCGAGCGCGACCTTCGACTCGATCGCCTTCAGCGTCAGCAGCGGCTGCACGACGCCGAGCGCCAGGTTCCAGATCGCGGCCGGTCCGGAGAACAGCGCGCCGGTCGTCGCCGCTTCCGAGCCGTAGAAGAGGCCGAGCTTCAGCTCCGGGAAGTACTCGGCGCGCGCCTGCTGGATGCGCAGGTCGGACGCCGCGAGCAGCGCCTCGGACCGGCGGATGTCGGGCCGGCGCTCGACCAGGCTCGCCGGCAGCGTTTCGGGCAGCGCCGGCACCGACGTCGCGGCGTCGATCGTCGCGCCGCGCGCGACGGCCGGCGCGAACACGGCGCGCGGCGAGCGGCCGGCGAGCGTGGCGATCGCCGCCTCGAGCTGGCCGATCGCGGTGCGCGTGCGCGCGATGTCGGCGACGACCGCCGAGCGCTCGGCCTCGGCGGTGCGCAGGTCGTATTCGCCGATGAGGCCGCCCTCGAAGCGGTCACGCTGCAGCTGCACGGTCTCCGTGCGCAGCTTCAGCGTGTCGCTGAGCACGGCGAGCTCGGCGTCGGCGGCGCGCAACCGGAAGTACGCGCTGGCGACGTCGGCGGCCACGCCGATGCGCACGGTCTCGCGGTAGTAGCGCGCGGCGACGAGGTCGTTGGTCGCGGCGAGCGCGCCGCTGCGGTACTTGCCCCAGACGTCGAGCTCGTAGGACATCTCGATCGCGACGCGGAAGTCGTTGCTGACGAGCTGGCTGCCCGCCGGCAGCGGCGGCGAGGTCACCGACGAGATCCGCGACCGCGCCGGGTCGAGCCGAGCGTTGATGTCGGGGGCGAGATTCGACTGCGCGAGCAGCACCTGCGCGCGCGCGGCCTCGATGCGCGCGAGCGCGCCCTTGAGGTCGTAGTTGTTGGCGAGCGCCTCGTCGACGAGCGCGTTCAGCGCCGGGTCGTCGAACGCCGTCCACCAGCGCTCCAGCAGCGCGTCCTGCGCGGCGCTCGCCGTCCCGGGCGGAAGGTCGAGCTGCGGCGGCGCCGGCTGCGTGACGGCGCAGCCCGCGGCGACGAGCGCGGCGAGCACGGCGGCGGCGAGCCTATTCACGGGCGCCTCCGGGGACGGGGTGCGGTGGATGGCCCGGCGTCGCCGGCGGCGCCAGGTGCGCAACCATGTGCGCGTGGGCCACTTCCTCGGCGAGCTCGGACTTCGACCGCGGCTCGTGCACGCGCCGGTCCATGATCCCGCGGACGCCCCGCGGCCCGACGCCGATCGCGAGGACCGGCGCCGCGATCATGCCGCCCCGGACGCCGGTGCCGGTCGCGTGCCGCGCGCCGGCGCCGGCGCCGGTCGAGATCGCGAGCGGCAGCACGCCGAAGATGA
>JAYRNW010000087.1:0-5519 GCA_041911995.1 Casimicrobiaceae bacterium
GAGCCGCGTGAACGGCTCGTCGATCTTCACGAGCCCGAGGTCGCGCATGACCTTGGTCCAGAACCGCGCGTAGAGCAGGTGCAGGATCGCGTGCTCGATGCCGCCGATGTACTGGTCCATCGGCATCCAGTAGTCGTTGCGCGCGTCGACCATCGCCGTCGCGTCCGCGCACGTGTAGCGCATGTAGTACCACGACGAGTCGACGAACGTGTCCATCGTGTCGGTCTCGCGGCGCGCGGGCTTGCCGCACTTCGGGCACGCGACGTCGACGAAGTCGCGGCGCTTCGCGAGCGGGTTGCCGCTGCCGTCGGGCACGCAGTCCTCCGGCAGCACGACCGGCAGGTCGCGCTCGGGGACCGGCACCGCGCCGCATGCGTCGCAGTGGACGATCGGGATGGGCGTGCCCCAGTAGCGCTGGCGCGACACGCCCCAGTCGCGCAGCCGGTACGTCACCTTCTTCTCGCCCAGGCCCTTCGCCGCGAGGTCGGCGGCGATCGCGTCCAGGGCCGCCGCGTAGGGCAGCTCGTCGTACTTGCCCGAGAAGACGCAGCGGCCGCGCTCCTTGTCGGCGTACCACGGCTGCCACGCGTCGGCCGAGAACGACTCGTCGGGCACCGCGATCACCTGTTTGATCGGCAGCCCGTACTTCTTCGCGAACGCGAAGTCGCGCTCGTCGTGCGCCGGCACGCCCATGACCGCGCCGTCGCCGTAGCCCATCAGCACGTAGTTGCCGACCCACACCTCGACCGACTCGCCGGTCAGCGGGTGACTCACGTAGAGCCCGGTCGGCATCCCCTTCTTCTCCATCGTCGCGAGGTCGGCCTCGATGACCGACCCGCGCCGGCACTCGTCGATGAAGGCGGCGAGCTGCGGATGGCGCTTCGCCGCGTGCATCGCCAGCGGATGCTCGGCGGCGACCGCGCAGAACGTCACGCCCATGATCGTGTCCGGGCGCGTCGTGAACACGTACATGCGCCCGCCGCCGATCGGCGCGCCCGCGTCGTCGCGGATGTCGTGCGGGAACGCGAAGCGCACGCCGGTGCTCCTGCCGATCCAGTTGGCCTGCATCGTGCGCACGCGCTCGGGCCAGCCGTCCATCCGTTCGAGGCAGGACAGGAGTTCCTCGGCGTAGTCGGTGATCCGCAGGTAGTACATCGGGATCTCGCGCTTCTCCACCGGCGCGCCCGAGCGCCAGCCGCGGCCGTCGATCACCTGCTCGTTGGCGAGCACCGTCTGGTCGACCGGGTCCCAGTTGACCACGCCGGTCTTGAGATACGCGATGCCCTTCTCGAGCATCTTGAGGAACAGCCACTGGTTCCACTTGTAGTACGACGGGTCGCACGTGGCGACTTCGCGCGACCAGTCGATCGCGAGCCCGAGCGATTGCATCTGCCGCTTCATCGTCGCGATGTTGTCGCGCGTGTACTTCGCCGGCGCGACGCCGCTCTTCATCGCCGCGTTCTCGGCCGGCAGCCCGAACGCGTCCCAGCCCATCGGCATCAGCGGGTTGAAGCCGCGCATCCGCAGCTGCCGGTACATCATGTCGTTGATCGTGTAGTTGCGCACGTGCCCCATGTGCAGCACGCCCGACGGGTACGGCAGCATCGACACGCAGTAGTACTTCGGGCGGTCGGCGCGCTCGACGGCGCGGTACGCGTCGGCGGCGCGCCACGCGGCCTGCGCGGCGGCCTCGATCTGGCGGGGGTCGAAGGGCTTCATGGCGGCGTTCTCGCTGGGGCGTCGATTATACCGGCGGGGTCGCGCGTCACCGGCCGACGTACGGCGCGATCAGCACCCACGCGCCCAGCCCCGCGAACAGCGCGGCGGCGGCGATGCGCACCGCGCGGAACGGGATGCGCTCCGCCGCGACGCGGCCGACGAACGCCGTGGGCACGTTGACGATCAGGATGCCGAGCGTCGTGCCGGCGACGACCGCCGCGAGCGACGGGTACTGCGCGGCGAGCATCACGGTGGCGATCTGCGTCTTGTCGCCGATCTCGACTAAGAAGAACGTCCACGTCGTGACGAGGAAGACGCTCGTGCGCGACGCGGGCGGCGCTTCGTCGTCGTCGAGCTTGTCGGGCTTCAGCGCCCACGCGGCGACCGCGAAGAACGACAGCGCCAGCAGCCAGCGCAGCACGTCCTCGGGGACCACGGTGCGCGCCCAGTTGCCGACCCAGCCGGCGATTCCGTGGTTGGCGAGCGTGGCGACCGCGATGCCGGCGACGATCGGCCAGGGCTTCGCGTAGCGTGCCGCGAGGACCAGCGTGAGCAGTTGCGTCTTGTCGCCCAGCTCGCCGACGGCGACGACGGCGGTGGAGACGAGCAGGGCTTCGAGCATGGGCGCGCCGGAAGCCCTGCCGCGCCGGCATCTATGCTATTGTCATAAATGCCCGGGCCGGTTCGAGCCGTCCACCGGGAAAAGGGGATAATTGTAGCTTTTGCCGGGAACCAACCCGGAAGCGTGTCGCACCAACGGCTGTTGACCGTACGCCCGGACCCGCGATCGCCCATGCTTCGTTCCGCCGCCGCGCTGCTCGCTGCCTGCCTCCTCGCCGCCACGGCGGGCGGGACGGCGGCCGCGCCCGTG
Source organism: Casimicrobiaceae bacterium (assembly GCA_041911995.1). GTDB lineage: Bacteria > Pseudomonadota > Gammaproteobacteria > Burkholderiales > Casimicrobiaceae > VBCG01. The sequence continues at coordinate 2,591 of JAYRNW010000087.1, forward strand.
AAGACGCCGCACGTCGAGGCCGAGCTCGTCGCCGAGCGCACGGCGTTCGAGCCCGGCAAGACCACGACCGTCGCGCTGCGGCTCAAGATGGCCGACGGCTGGCACACGTACTGGCAGAACCCCGGCGACTCGGGCCTCCCGACCACGCTGGCGTGGACGCTGCCGGCCGGCGTGACCGCCGGGCCGATCCTGTGGCCGGCGCCGCACGCGCTGCCGGCGGGGCCGCTCGTCAACTTCGGCTACGAAGGCGAGGTGCTGCTGCTGACGGACGTGAAGGTCCCGGCCGACGCGCGTCCGGGCGACACGCTGGCGCTCGCCGCCAAGGCCGAGTGGCTCGTGTGCCGCGAGACGTGCATTCCCGAGGACGCGCAGTTGGACCTCGCGCTGCCGGTCGCCGACCGCTCCGACCCGTACCCGCAGTGGGGCAAGGCCATCGCGGCGACGCGCACCGCGCTGCCCGCGGCGCTGCCCGGCTGGCTCGCGGCCGCGCGCGGCGACGGCCAGAAGGTCGTCGTCACGCTGACCGGCCCGGCCGGCGCCGCGGCGCCGGCGAACGTGCATTTCTTCCCGTTCCAGGAAGGGCGCATCGAGCCTGCGGGCAGGCAGGCGTTCGTCCGCGACGCCAACGGGACGTTCGCGCTGACGCTGCCGGTGGCCAACCAGCTGCTGCCGGGCTTCACGCGCGTCGCGGGCGTGCTCACCGCGGAGCCCGGCTTCGCGAACGGCACCACGGCCGCGCGGGCGATCACGATCGACGCGCCGCTGACGGGCGCGGTGGTCGCGGGCCCGAAACCGGTCTCGGCGCCGGTCCCGGCGCTGAACGTCGCGGCGGCGCCGGGCGAGGGCCTGTCGCTCGTCGCCGCGCTGCTGTTCGCATTCGTCGGCGGCCTCGTGCTGAACCTGATGCCGTGCGTGTTCCCCGTGCTGTCGTTGAAGGCGCTGGCGCTCGCCGCGCCCGGCCACGGCAACCGGTACAAGCTGCGGCTCGAGGGGCTCGCGTTCACCGCGGGCGTGGTCGTCACGTTCGTCGCGCTGGCGGGGCTGCTGCTCGCGTTGCGCGCGGCCGGCGAGCAGTTCGGCTGGGGCTTCCAGCTGCAGTCGCCGGCGATGGTCACGAGCCTCGCGCTGCTGTTCTTCGTGCTCGCGCTCAACCTGTCCGGCGCGTTCGAGTTCGCCACGCTGCTGCCGTCGGCGGCCAACTGGACCGCGCGCAACAAGTTCGTGGACGCGGCGCTGTCCGGCGTGCTCGCCGTGGTGATCGCGTCGCCGTGCACGGCGCCGTTCATGGGCGCGGCGCTGGGCTTCGCGCTCGCGCAGCCGGCAGCGGTCACGCTATTGGTTTTCGTCGCGCTCGGCGCCGGCATGGCGCTGCCGTTCCTGCTGCTGTCGTGGTTCCCCGGCTGGCGGCGGATGCTGCCCAAGCCGGGCAAGTGGATGGTGCAGCTGAAGCAGTTCCTCGCCTTCCCGCTCTACGCGACGGTCGCGTGGCTCGTGTGGGTGCTCGGCGCGCAGGTCGACAACGACGCCGTCGTGCGGCTGCTGGTGACGATGGTCGTCGCCGCGTTCGCGCTGTGGTCGTGGCGCGCGTTCCGGATGGGCGGCGCGCGCGCGTTCTCGGTGGCCGCCGTCGTCGGCCTGGTTGCCGCCGCGTACGTCGCATGGCCGCTGTTCGCGGCCGCGCCGGAGCGCGAGGCCGCGGCCGCCGCGCCGGCCGGCGTGAAGGCGGCGGGCAGCGACAGCTGGCAGCCGTTCTCGCCGGCGCTGGTCGGCGAGTTGACCGCGGCCGCGAAGCCCGTGTTCGTCGACTTCACGGCCGCGTGGTGCGTGACCTGCCAGGTCAACAAGCGCGTCGTGCTCAACGACGCGTCGGTGAAGGACGCGTTCGCGCAGCGCGGCGTCGAGCTCGTGCGCGCGGACTGGACGCGCCGCGACCCGGTGATCACGCAGGCGCTGGCCGCGCTCGGGCGGCAGGGCGTCCCCGTGTACGTGCTCTACCGTCCCGGGCAGGAGCCGCTGCTGCTGCCGGAGGTGCTGCAGAAGCAGACGGTGCTCGACGCGCTCGCGACGATCGGCGGCCCGCCGACGTCCGCCTCCCTCGACAACCGCACGAGGTCGCCATGAACTTCACGACGCTGCGCTGGCTTTTGCTGTCGCTCGCGCTCGCCGCCACGGCGGCGTTCGCCGTCGCGCCGGGAACGCCCGCCCCGGACTTCACGCTCACCGACACCGCGGGCAAGACCGTCAGGCTGTCGGACTACCGCGGCAAGTTCGTCGTGCTCGAGTGGACGAATCCCGAGTGCCCGTTCGTGCAGGCGCAGTACAACGGCAACGGCATGCAGCCGCTGCAGAAGGAGTGGGGCGCGAAGGACGTCGTCTGGCTCACGATCAACTCGACCCACCAGGGGCACGGCGAGTACAAGACCGCCGCGCAGATGAACGCGTGGATGGCCGACAAGCAGGCGGCGCCGAAGGCCGTGCTGCTCGACGGCACCAGCGCGACCGGGCGTGCGTACGCCGCCAAGACCACGCCGCAGATGTTCGTGATCGATCCGACGGGCAGGATCGTCTACGCCGGCGCGATCGACGACAAGCGCAGTGCGCGCGAAGCCGACCGCAAGACCGCCCACAACTACGTGCGCGCCGCGCTGGTCGAGGCGACGGCGGGCAAGCCCGTCACCGTCGCCAGCACGACGCCTTACGGCTGCTCGGTGAAGTACTGACCGGGCGCCGGCCGCGCCACGCGGCCCGGCCGCCGCCGCAGCTCACGCCCCCGCCGCGCGGCAATGCGCGGCGATCGCCTCGACGAACTGCGGCACCAGCGCCGGCGGGAGGTCGTGGCCCATCCCCGTGATCTCGAGCAGCCGGGCGCCCGGAATGCGCCGCGCCGTGTCGCGGCCGGCCGCCACCGGCAGCACCGGATCCCGCGTCC
>JAYRNW010000088.1:0-4237 GCA_041911995.1 Casimicrobiaceae bacterium
ATCGACCTCGAGGCGAATCCGCCGCGGGTGATCGACAAGGTCGTCGTCGGCGACGCCCCCGAGGGCTTCGCGATCAGCCCGACCGGACGGCTCGCCGCCGCCATTCTGCTGCGCGGCTCGAACAACGCGACGACCGACTGGTTCTACAACCGCGACGGCAGCGTCGCCGTCCTGAAGATCGACGGCAAGAAGGTCACCAAGGTCGGCGAGGTCGTCGTGCGCGGGCTGCCGGAAGGCGTGGTGTTCAGCCCCGACGGGAAGTGGATGTACGTCGGCAACTTCATGGACTCGGACGTCTCGGTGCTGCGCGTCGACGGCGACACCGTCACCAACACGGGAACGCTGCTGAAGCTGCCCGGCCGGCCGGCGTCGATGCGCGGCCGCACGCAATAGCGCAGCCTCCCGGCCCCCGCGAAAGGATCGCGATGAAGCGCAGCACCGACCGGTTCCTCACGACGCACACGGGCAGTCTGCCGCGGCCCGAGGACCTCATCCGGATGATGTACGCGAAGGAGGAGGGCGTGCCGGTCGACCCGGCGGCGCTGGCGCGGCGCGTGGGGTCGGCCGTCGCCGAGGTCGTCCGCAGGCAGGCCGAGGCGGGCGTGGACGTCGTCAACGACGGCGAGATGAGCAAGCCGAGCTACGCGACCTACATCAAGGATCGCCTCTCCGGCTTCGGCGGCACCGGCAACACGTTCGTCTACCAGGACCTCACCGGCTTCCCCAACCTCGCGCAGCGCGTCTTCGGCGATCCGGGGCGCTCGCGCCGGAAGACGCCGGCGTGCAACGCGGCGATCGGCGTGCGCGACCCGCGGGCGGCGCAGGAGGACGTCGACCACCTGAAGGCGGCGATCGCGGAGGTCCGCTGCGAGGACGCGTTCCTCACGGCCGCGTCGCCGGGCGTGGTCTCGCTGTTCTTCCGCAACGACCACTATCCGACCGAGGAGGCGTACCTGTACGCGATCGCCGACGCGATGCGGCAGGAATACGAGACGATCGCGAAGGCGGGCTTCGTGCTGCAGATCGACTGCCCGGACCTCGGCATGGGACGGCACATCCAGCACGCCGACCTCTCGCTGCCCGAGTGGCGCAGGAAGGCGCAGCTGCACGTCGAGGCGCTCAACCACGCGGTCGCCAACATCCCGGCGGAGCAGCTGCGCATGCACCTGTGCTGGGGCAACTACGAAGGGCCGCACCACTGCGACGTGGCGCTCGCCGACGTGATCGACATCGTGTTCATGGCGCGGCCGTCGGCGATCGCGCTCGAGGCCGCCAACCCGCGGCACGCGCACGAGTGGAAGCTCTTCGAGACGGTGAAGCTGCCGGAGGGCAAGGTCCTGATCCCCGGCGTGATCGAGTCGAAGTCGAACTTCATCGAGCACCCGGAGCTCGTCGCGCAGCGCATCGGGCGCTACGCGAACCTCGTCGGGCGGGAGAACGTGATCGCCGGCAGCGACTGCGGCTTCGGGACGTGGGTCGGGCAGGCCGCCGTCGACCCGGACGTCGTGTGGGCGAAGATGGCCGCGATGGCGGAGGGCGCGCGCATCGCGTCGCGGGAATTCTGGAAGGGTTGATGCCGCAGGCTGCGGCAAGCCGGCCGCCGGCTCGCGGGCGCCGCGGCCCCGGCCGGCACGGGCGTCGGGCGCCGCCCCGAGACGCCGTTCGACGCGTTCGCGGCATTGCGCCACCGGGCACTGGCCGGCGCCGCCCCGAATGCGCGACAATGTGCGGCCCCGCGGGCCCCTCCCGCCCCTGACGCCGCCATGAAATTCGAAGACCTCGAGATCGGGATGTCAGCATCGTTCACGAACGAGGTCACCGACCGCGTCATCGAGCTGTTCGGCGAGGCCACCGGCGACCGCAACCCGCTGCACTTCGACGAGGCGTTCGCCGCCACGACCCCGTACCAGGGGCGGGTCGCGCACGGCGCGCTGCTCGCCGGATTCGTGTCGGCCGTGCTCGCCAACGAGCTGCCCGGCCCGGGGGTCGTGGCGCGCGAGCTGTCGATCCGGTTCAAGAGGCCGGTGCGCCCCGGCGACGTCGTCGTCAGCAAGGTCGTCGTCCGCGAGCTGGTCCCGAAGACGCGCAAGGTCGTCCTCGACTGCTACTCGTACGTGGGCGACGTGCTCGTGGCGCGCGGCGACGCGAGCGCGCTCCTGCCGGACTGACGCGCGCCGCCCGCGCCGGAGCCTCAGGCCGCCGGACTGCGCAGCCGCTCGACGTTGGGCACCGGCAGCGCGCGCCGCAGCACCGTCTCGCCCAGCCACTCCGCCGAGCGCACGGCGCGCGCGGCCACGACCTCGGGCGGCATCTGCAGGTAGTCGTCGTTGTAGACGTCGAAGCTGTAGTTGCCGTAGTAGCCCAGCGCGTCCAGGCGCGCGACCAGCTGCGCCAGGCTCTCGCTGTGCGCGCCCTCGCCGGGGAAGACGCGAAAGTGCGTGCCGGCCGCCGCCTGCTCCTCGGTGGTCCGGATCTCCTGCCACATGAAGTCGGAGAGCTGGACTAAGAAGATCTGCTCGGGGTCGACGGCGTCGAGCTCCTCGAGCGGGATGCCGGCCGCGAGCACGTCGAAGGCGTCGATCACGATGCCGAGGTTCGGGCAGTGGACCTCGAACACGAGGTCCTCGGCCGCGCGGAAGTCGGTCAGCGTGCGGCTCCACGACAGCGCCTTGTACGCGACGCGGATGCCCAGCGGAATGGCCAGCACCGCGAGCTTGTGCAGGTCGCGCGCGATGGCCGCGGCGCTCGTGTCGGCGTGGCGCGACGTGGAGGCCTCGACCAGCAGCAGCCGGCCGCCGAGCGCGCTGCACACCGACAGCATCGACTTCGCGACGTCGACCTTGTAGCGGTGCAGCTGGCCGCCCAGGCCCTCGAAGTCGCGCAGCGCCTCGAGCCCGGTGACTTTGAGGCCGCTGTCGCGCACGGCGCGCACGCCGGCCGCGGTGCCCGCCGGATGGCCGACGATGTCGGCCGCCGAGATCATCACCTGCGAGAAGCCGGCGGCGCGGATCGCGGCGAGCTTGGACTCGAGCGAGCCCGCGAGCGACGCCGTGTCCATCCCGAAGTCGCCGTAGATCATCGCGCCGTCCTACGCCTCGGGCTCGCTCTTGACCAGCTCGAACATCACGTTGCCGAGCATCGGCTTGGTCAGCGCGCCGCGCTCGGTCGCGTGGACGCGCTCGGTCGCGAGGAATTCGACACCGCGCTTCTCAAGCGCGGCGACGGCGGCCGGCACGTCCGGCGTGCCGAAGCCGATCCGCTGCAGGTGCTCCTCCATCGGCGCGAACTGCGCGGAGTCCTCGGGCTCGATCAGCTGCAGGTAGAAGTTGCGGCAGGGGCTCTGCAGCAGCTGGCCCTTCGGCATGATGCCGAAGCGCACGCTGTCCGACAGCGGCTTGAAGCCGAAGATCTGCCGGTAGAACTCGGTCCAGTCCGGCGTGCGGTCGAGCCCGATGTACTGGACGAGCCCGAAGAAGTGCAGGCCGGCGAGCGCCGGCGGGTGCGGGTCGACCGTCGGGATCGCGCGGAAGTCGATGTCGTAGATCGAGAACTCGTCGTAGCGGTCGACGAAGTAGACGAGGCTGTCGCCCACGCCGTGGATCGCCGGAATGTTGAGCTCCATCGGCAGCGCGCGCACCGGGATCTCCCAGCCGCCCAGCTCCAGCGCGCGGCGGAACGCGTACTGCGCGTCGCGCACGCGCACGGCGAAGGCGGAGAGTACCGGCCGCTCGGTCGGCACGGCGGTGCGCGGCACGTCGGCCGGCTGCGCGTTGACGATCACGTTCATCGTGCCCTGCCGGTAGAGCTCGACCTCGCGCGACCGGTGGCGGGCGATCGGCCGGAAGCCCATCAGCTCGAGCACGCCGCCCAACGCCTGCGGCTTCGACGTCGCGAACTCGATGAACTCGATGCCGTCGAACCCCAGCGGGTTCAGCGATTCGGGAACGGCTTCACGGTCGAGGGCGTTGGTCATCGGCGTCGCGCGTCGTAATGGGCCGGACCGGCCCGCGAAGCCATTCTAGCGCAGTGCCGGCGACGGAAAAGCCCCGCCGGCGGCGCTTGCTGATGTACGTTCGCGCTGCGCGCTCCGGTACTCGCCGTTGGGGCGGCCCGGCGGGCGGATAGGATTTCCTTCGCGCTGCGCGCTCCGGTATTCGCCCTTGGGGCGGCCCGGCGGGCGGATAGGATTTCCTTCGCGCTGCGCGCTCCGGTATTCGCCCTTGGGGCGGCCCGGCGG
>JAYRNW010000089.1:0-3472 GCA_041911995.1 Casimicrobiaceae bacterium
GAGGTCGACGTGCGCGCAGTGCCGCTTCTGGTAGAGCGTGCCCACCGAGATCCCGACGAGCGCGAGCACCGACGGCACGAGGCCCGCCAGGCTCCCCGCGAAGTCGACCTTCTGCCGCACCACGCACCAGACGCCGGCGAGCCCGAGCGCCAACCCGGCCCACTGCCGGCCGCGCACCGGCTCGGCGAGCCAGTAGTGCGCGAGCACGACGGTGAGGATCGGCTGGACGCCGACCAGCATCGCGCTCGTGCCGGCGGCCATCCCGCCGTCGAGCGACACGAACACGCCGCCCAGGTAGAGCGCGTGGACGCCGAGCGCGACCAGCGCGACGTCGCGGTACTCGCGCGCCGAGCGCGGCCAGCGTGCGCCCATCGCCGCCGCGACGGCCGCCGTCAGCGTCGCGACCAGCGCGAACCGGTAGAACAGGAACGAGAACGGCGGCGCGTACGGCAGCCCGTACTTGGCGGCGATGAAGCCGGTGCTCCACAGCAGCACGAACAGCGCCGGGAAGAACGCGGCGCCGCGGACCGCGGGCGGCGCGCCCTCGCTCACCGCCGCCCGCCGGCGACGGCCGCGCCGGCGGCAGCGTCGATCACGCCTTGGCCGCCGCCTTGCGCTTCGCCTTGCGGAACCGCTCCGCGCTGACGACGATCTCGCGCTTCGCGTCCTCGGCCTCGACCCAGCTCGCGACGCGCACCCACTTGCCGGGCTCGAGGTCCTTGTAGTGCTCGAAGAAGTGCGCGATCTGCTGCGTCGTGATGAGCGGCAGGTCGCGCGGCGACTTGACGTCGCGGTACAGCGACGACAGCTTGTCGATCGGCACCGCGAGGATCTTGTGGTCGCCGCCCGCCTCGTCGTCCATCTTCAGCATGCCGATCGGGCGGCAGCGCACGACGACGCCGGTGATGAGCGGCACCGGCGAGAGCACGAGCACGTCGCAGGGGTCGCCGTCGTCGGACAGCGTCTGCGGGATGTACCCGTAGTTGCACGGGTAGTGCATCGCGGTCGACATGAAGCGGTCGACGAACACCGCGCCCGTGTCCTTGTCGACTTCGTACTTGATCGGGTCGGCGCGCATCGGGATCTCGATGACGACGTTGCAGTCGTTCGGCAGGTCGCGGCCGGCGGGAACGCGGTCGAGGCTCATCGGGGAAGGACTCCGGGGAATGGACGGCGGGACGGCTCGCCTATTATAGTGGTACGGGGGTCGCGTTCCTTCCGCTGCCCGCAGCGCGCCACCGCAAGGCCACGATGATCCGCACGACGACGTTGCTGCTCGCGCTGGCGCTCGCCGCGGCGGCGCCCGCCGGCGCGCAGCGCATGGAGGCCGGGCCGCTCGTGACGCCGTTCTCGGCGGCGCGGCCCGGGACCGACCTCCCGCAGGGCTGGGAGCCGTTGTCGTTCGGGTCGCTGAAGACGCCCACCAAGTACCGGTTCGTCGATGACCAGGGGCGCACGGTGCTGCACGCGCGCGCGGAAGCGGCGGCGGGCGGGCTCAACTTCCCGGTGAAGTTCGACATCCGGAGCGCGCCGGTCGTCCAGTTCCGCTGGAAGGTCGCGAAGCTGATCGAGGGCGCCGACAACGCGGTGGCGGCGAAGGAGGACTCGCCGGTCCGGGTCGCCCTGAGCTTCGACGGCGACAAGTCGAAGCTGACGCTGCGCGAGAAGACCGCGTCGCTGCTCGCGAAGCGCGCGACCGGGCGCGACCTGCCCTACGCGCAGCTCGTCTACGTGTGGTCGAACGCGGCGCCGGTGGGCACCGTCATCGAGAACCCGCACACGCGCCGCGTGGAGATGGTCGTCGCGATGAGCGGCGACGCCGAGGTCGGCAGGTGGGTGACGGTCTCGCGCAACGTCGTCGAGGACTTCCGGCGCGCGTTCGGCGAGGAGCCCGGCACGATGACCGACGTCGGCATCATGACCGACACCGACAACACCGGCGCCACCGTCGACGCCTGGTACGGCGACATCCGGTTCCTGGCCTCGCCCTGACCCCGTGCTTCCGCGCCGCGCGAATCCGCGGAAGCCGCTGCCGGCATCCAACCGTCGGGGAATCGCCCCCGCAACACCCTGTCCGCCATGCGCCGCGCCTCGCTGCCGCTCGTCATCCTCGCCGCCGTCGCGCTCGCCGCGCTGCTGACGTGGATCGCGCTTTCCACCGCGTCGTTCGGGAACCGCCCGCCGCGGGCGGAGCCGGGGGCCACGCGCGCCGAGACCGTCACCCGGTCGCTTCCGCCGTTCTCGCGCATCGACGTGTCCGGCACCACCGAGATGGCGCTGGTGCAGGGTGCGGCGGAGGGGATCGCGATCGCCGCCGGCCGCCGGCAGGGCCGGGTCGAGGCCGAGGTGCGCGGCGACACGCTGTACGTGCGTTCGGACGACGGTGGCCGCTGGTGGGACGTGCTGTTCGGCGGCGCGCAGGCCCCGCCGCAGGTCGTCGTCACGTTCCGCGAGCTCTCGGCGATCGACGCGGCCGGCACGGTGCGCCTGTCCGCCACCGCCATCAAGGTGCCGGAGCTCAAGATCGCCGGTGCCGGCGGCACCGCGATCCGCATCGACGACCTGCAGGCCGGCAAGCTGCGTCTCTCCGGCGCCGGCGCGCTCAAGGCCGACGTCGCCGGGCGCGTGACCGAGCAGGTCGTCACGATCTCGGGCGCCGGTGAATATCGCGGCGGCCGGCTCGCGAGCGACGACGCGACGGTGACCGTGGCGGGCGCCGCGCAGGTCGTCGTCAACGCGGCGAAGACGCTGTCCGCCAACATCTCGGGCGCGGGCAGCGTCGATTACGTCGGCGACCCGAAGGTCACCGAGCGGGTGAGCGGCGCGGGGCGCGTCCGCCGGCGCGACCGCTGATCAGTGCACGGCGGGCGCCGGCGGCAGGTCGGCGGCCTTGAACAGCAGCGCGAGTCCCGTCGCGGGGTCGCGGTCGCCGTGGATGCCCGGGAGGACGCGCAGGTCCGCCACGCGGCAGTCGGCGACGAGTGTGGCGAGCATCTGCACGACATCCTCGACCCGGTCGAGCGGCAGCAGCGGGCAGCGGTAGCCTTCGGCCGCGCGCGGATCGAGCGGCGAGGACAGCGACAGCCGGACCTCGCCGCCGCCGGCCGGCTCGTCGACACGGTGCACGCTGATCACCGCCGACGGCTCGCCGGTCGCGGCGCGCAGCTTGCGGATCGCATTGCTGGCGAACAGCAGCGCGCTCGTCTCGCGCTGCGCGAGCCGTCCTTGCCATAGCGCAGTCGCCAACGGCTGCGGCGCGCGCGGCATCGTGAGTACGGTGACGCCGGGCACCGTGAGCGCGGCCGCCAGCGCCTTGGCGAGCGGCATCCCCCATTGGCCGACGGTCGCGTCGCGGAACGGGTCCGTGCCGGGGGCGGCGAGCGTGGTCCCGATCAGGAAGCGCAGGTGCACGCGCTCCGTCCCGGCGGCCACGCGCAACGGGGCGGGCGCGAGCGCGCGCGCCGCCGCCGGC
>JAYRNW010000090.1:0-22191 GCA_041911995.1 Casimicrobiaceae bacterium
CCCCGGCAACATGCCCGACCCGCGCCAGCTTCCTTCCGGGTGCGCGTTCCACCCGCGCTGCCCGCACGCCCGGCCTGGCATCTGCGACACCAGCGTGCCGCCGCTGGACGAGACCCCCGACGGGGTCCGCCTGCGCTGCGCCCGCTGGCGCGAGCTCGCCGCATGAACGCGCCACTCGTCACCGTCGAGAACGTCGAGAAGTGGTTCGCCGTCCCGGGCGGCGGCCTGTTTGGCAGGCAGCCCCGCCTGCGCGCACTGGACGGCGTCTCGATCACGGTCGAGCGCGGCGAGGTGCTGGGCGTGGTCGGCGAGTCCGGCGCCGGCAAGTCGCTGACGGGCGCGGCGATCATCGGGCTCATCGACCCGCCGGGGCGGGTGGCGGCCGGGCAGATCCGGCTCGCCGGGCGGCGCATCGACGACCTGCCGTACGACGCGATGCGCGCCGTGCGCGGGCGCGAGATCGGCGCCGTGTTCCAGGACCCGCTGACGTCGCTGAACCCGCTCTATACGGTGGGCCGGCAGCTGACCGAGACGATCCGCACGCATCTGCCGCTGAACGAGGCCGCCGCGCGCAAGCGCGCGATCGGGCTGCTGGAGGAAGTGGGCATCCCCGCCGCGGCGCGGCGCGTCGACCACTACCCGCACCAGTTCTCGGGCGGCATGCGGCAGCGGGTGGTGATCGCGCTCGCGTTGGCGGCGCAGCCGCGCCTCATCGTCGCCGACGAGCCGACGACGGCGCTGGACGTGTCGATCCAGGCGCAGATCATCGAGCTCCTCAAGGGGCTCACGCGTGAGCACGGCACGGCCATCATGCTCGTCACGCACGACATGGGCGTGATCGCCGAGACCGCGCACCGCGTGGCCGTCATGTACGCGGGGCGCATCGTCGAGATCGGCCCCGTCGCCGACGTGATCCACCGGCCGCAGCACCCGTACTCGGTCGGCCTCATGGGCTCGATCCCGTCGATCGTCGACGAGCGCGACCGGCTGACGCAGATCGACGGCTCGATGCCGCGGCCGACCGCCATCCCGGATGGCTGCGCTTTCCATCCGCGGTGCCCGCACGCGTTCGACCGCTGCCGCCGCGAGCGGCCGGAGCTCGCACCCTCGGGCACTGCGCAGGCCGCGTGCTGGCTGCGGGTGGCGGATCCCTCCGGCGAGCGCGCGGCTGCGTAGCGGAAGGAATGCAAGTCTTGAAACACGAAGGGCACGAAGAACACGAAGACCCCAATTGCCCAGTGAAAGTCAGGTACAGGATCAGCGTGTCGCTAGCGTGACCGGTTTTTCCAAAGGAATGCCTTTCTTCGTGTTCTTCGTGTCCTTCGTGGTTCAAGAATTTCCGACGCCCCCATGCCCACCGACCTCCTGACGCTCACCGGCGTCGCGCGGCACTTCGACGTGTCGCCGCCGTGGCTCGACCGCGTGCTGGAGCGGCGCGGGCGCGTGATCCTGAAGGCGGTCGACGGCGTCGACCTCGCGATCCGCAGGGGCGAGACGCTGGGGCTGGTGGGCGAGTCCGGCTGCGGCAAGTCGACGGTCGCCCGCCTCATCGTGGGGCTGTACGCGCCGACGCGCGGCCGGATCGTCTACGACGGCGTCGCGATCGCCGGCGTGGGCGCGACGACCGACGCGAAGGCGCTGCGGCGCGCGCGCCGCGGCATGCAGATGATCTTCCAGGACCCGTACGCGAGCCTCAACCCGCGCTGGCGCGTCGCCGACATCGTCGCCGAGCCGATCCGCAGCCAGTCGCCGGAGACGCCGCGCGCGGAAGTGGCCGCACGGGTCGGCGCGCTGCTCGGGCAGGTCGGCCTGGCGCCCGCCGACGGCGCCAAGTACCCGCACCAGTTCTCCGGCGGCCAGCGGCAGCGCGTCTCCATCGCACGCGCACTGTCGACGCATCCGTCGTTCCTGGTCTGCGACGAGCCGACCTCCGCGCTCGACGTGTCGGTGCAGGCGCAGGTGCTGAACCTGATGCGCGACCTGCAGCGCCGGCTCGGGCTCACGTACCTCTTCATCTCGCACAACCTCGCCGTCGTCCACCACATCGCCGACCGCGTCGGCGTCATGTACCTGGGCCGCATCGTCGAGCTCGCGCCGACGCGCGACCTCTTCGCCGACCCGCTGCACCCCTACACGCGGATGCTGCTCGACGCGGTGCCCGACCTCGAGATGACCGGCGAGGCTCGCGTGGCCGTGGCGGGTGAGGTGCCCAACCCGCTCGACCCGCCGCCCGGCTGCACGTTCCACCCGCGCTGCCCGTTCGCGAACGAACGCTGCCGGCGCGAGAGCCCGGCGCTGAAGCCCGCCGGCGCCGACCGCGCGGGCGAGGTCGCCTGCCACGCGGTCGAGGAAGGCCGGCTGCCGCCGCGCGCGGTCGCGATTGCCGCGGCGTAGCGCCGGCGCGGCGCCCGATTCCGCTATAATTCTCCGCTTTCGTCGCGCCGCTCGCGCGGCCGTGCGCGGCACGACCGTCCGGGCGGCGGCGAAGCACCCGCGTTCCGTCGCCACGCTCCTTCGCGAAGTCCTCCCTTGCGCCTCACGCAGATCAAGCTCTCCGGCTTCAAGTCGTTCGTGGACCCGACGGCGATCGCCACGCCGGGCCAGCTCGTCGGCATCGTCGGCCCCAACGGCTGCGGCAAGTCCAACGTGATCGACGCCGTGCGCTGGGTGCTGGGCGAGTCGAAGGCCTCGGCGCTGCGCGGCGAGTCGATGCAGGACGTGATCTTCAACGGCGCCGGCGAGCGCAAGCCGGTCGGGCGGGCGTCCGTCGAGCTGCACTTCGACAACAGCATGGGCCGCATCGGCGGCCAGTGGGGCCAGTACGCCGAGATCTCGATCAAGCGCGTGCTGACGCGCGACGGCGACTCGACGTACTACATCAACGGCATCCCGGTGCGCCGCCGCGACATCCACGACCTCTTCCTCGGGACGGGGCTGGGGCCGCGCGCCTACGCGATCATCGAGCAGGGCATGATCTCGCGCGTGATCGAGGCCAAGCCCGAGGAGCTGCGCGTCTTCCTCGAGGAGGCCGCCGGCGTGTCGAAGTACAAGGAGCGCCGCAAGGAGACCGAGGGGCGGCTCGCCGACACGCGCGAGAACCTCTCGCGGGTCGAGGACATCCGGGTCGAGCTCGGCAACCAGCTCACCCACCTCGAAGGGCAGGCGCAGGTCGCGGCGCAGTACCGCGAGCTGGAAGGGCGCCTGAAGTCGTCGCAGCACATGCTGTGGTTCGCGAAGCAGCAGGACGCCGCGCGGGCGCGCGAGAAGTGCGCCACAGAGATCGCGGCGCTGACAGTCGCGCTGGAGGCGGTGCAGGCCGAGATCCGCGCGGCCGAGGCGCGGCTCGAGGCGCTGCGCGCCGACCACTACGCGGCCGGCGATGCGCTGCACGAGAAGCAGGGCGCCTTCTACGCCGCCAACGCCGAGGTGACGCGCCTCGAGCAGCAGCTGGCGTACGCGCGGGAGTCGGAGACGCGCATCACGCAGCAGGTCGCGCAGCTGACCGAGGCGCTGGGCGCGCTCGACGGGCAGGAGGCCGCGCTCGCGCAGGACCGCGCCGCCGTCGACGCGGCGCTCGCAGCGGCGCTCGCCGCGCGCGAGGCGGCCGCGGCCGAGGATGCCGCGGCGCAGGCGGCGCTGCCGACGCTGGAAGCGGACGTCGCCGGCGCCGGTGCGGCGCTCGCCGAACGGCAACAGGAGATTGCGCAGACCGAGCAGGCGACGCGCGTGGCCGAGACGCGGCGCGACAGCGTCGGGCAGGCGGCAGGCGAGCTCGCGGAGCGCCGCGCGCGTCTGGAGCAGGAGCTCGCCGCGATGGCGCCGGCGGCGACCGACGCCGTGCGCGACGTCGAGGAGCAGCTGGCGCAGGAGACCGCCGACCTGGCCGGCAAGCAGGAAGCGCTGGCCGCGCTGCAGCAGACCGTCGAGGCGCTGCAGGCGCGGCACCGGGAGACCGCCGACGCGTGGGAGCGCGAGAGCAAGCGGCTCGCGGACTGCGAGGCGCGGGAACAGGCGCTCGCGGCACTGCAGGCGAAGATCGGCCACGGCGTGGACATCGACGGCTGGCTCGACGCGCACGGCCTCGCGCGGGCGCGCCGGCTGTGGCAGCTCGTCGACATCGAAGCGGGCTGGGAAGATGCGCTCGAGGCCGTACTCCGCGAGCGGCTGTCGGCGATCGAGCTCGCCCGTCTGGACGACGTCGCGGCGTGGGTCGCGGACGGCGCGGCGCCGCCGCGCCGGGTCGCCGCGTACGCGTTAGCCCCCGCACGGCATGCGCCGGAAGCCGGCCACGACGCGCTGCTCGCGAAGGTTCGCGTGAAGAATGCGGACGTGGGCCGCGCACTCGTCGACGGCTTGCACGGCGTGCGCTGCCGTCCGGACCTCGCTACGGCGCTCGCGGAGCGCGACGCGCTGGCGGCGGGCGAGGCGTTCGTCACGCCGGCCGGCCACCTCGTCACCGCGCAAAGTGTGGCGTTCTTCGCGCCGGACAGCGAGTTGCACGGCGTGCTCGCGCGGCAACGCGAGCTCGAGGAGCTCGCCGGCGCGATCGCGGCGGCCAGCGCCTCGGCTGCGGACGCGCGCGCGGCGCGCGACGCCGTCGACGCCGAGCTCGCGACGACGCAACAGACGTACCACGCCGAAGGCCTCGCCGTGTCGTCGCAGCAGCGGCGCGCGCACGACCTCGAGCTCGAGCTCGTGCAGCTGAAGCAGGCGGCCGAGGCGGCCGAGAAGCGCCGCGCGCAGATCGTCGCGGAGATGGCGGAAGTCGACGAGCGCCGCGCCGACGTGCAGCGGCAGCGCGACGCGATCGCCGCGGAGATCGCCGACCACCAGTCGCGGCTGCACGACGAGCTCGCGAAGCGCGAGGCGGCGCGGCACGCGCGCAACGAGGCCGAGGTCGCGCTGGCGCGCGGCCGCGAGCGCGTGCGCGTCGCCGAGCGGGCGGCGCAGGAGGCGGGCTTCGCCGAGCGCAGCAGCCGCGACCGGCTGGCCGAGCTCGAGCGCCGGCGCGAGGGCATCGGCGCGCAGCGCGCGCAGCAGCAGGGGCTGTTGGCGCAGCTCGGCAGCGAGCGCGCGGCGATCGACTGGACGCCGGTCGAGGCGGCGCTGCGCGATCAGCTCGCGGTGCGCGGCGAGGCCGAGCAGGCGCTGGCCGCGGCGCGCGACCGGCTGGAGGCGCTCGGCGCCGACCTGCGCGCCGGAGAAGAGGCGCGCCTCACCGCCGAGCAGAAGCAGGAGCCCGCGCGCGCGAAGATCCTCGACATGCAATTGAAGGAGCAGGCCGCCGCACTCGCCGAGGAGCAGTTCGCGGTCCAGCTCGCCGAAGCGCACGCCGACACGGCGGCGCTGCCCGACGCGCTGAAGGCGTGGGGCAGCTGGCGCACGCTCCCCGGCGAGATCGAGCGGGTCACGGCGGCCATCGCGGAGCTGGGCGCCGTCAACCTCGCGGCGCTCGACGAGCTCGCGCAGGCGCGCGAGCGCAAGGAATACCTCGACCGGCAGGCGGCCGACCTCACCGAGGCGATGACGACGCTGGAGACGGCGATCCGGCAGATCGACCGCGAGTCGCGGGAGCTCCTGCAGCAGACGTTCGACGCCGTCAACGCGAACTTCGCGCAGTTGTTCCCGGCGCTCTTCGGCGGCGGCCAGGCGCGCCTCGTGCTGACCGGCGAGGAGATCCTCGATTCCGGCGTGCAGGTGATCGCGCAGCCGCCGGGCAAGCGCAACACGTCGATCCACCTGCTGTCGGGCGGCGAGAAGGCGCTGACGGCGATCTCGCTCGTGTTCGCGCTGTTCCAGCTCAACCCGGCGCCGTTCTGCCTGCTGGACGAGGTCGACGCGCCTCTCGACGATCCCAACACCGACCGCTTCTGCGCGATGGTGCGCAAGATGGCCGGCGAGACGCAGTTCCTGTTCATCTCGCACAACAAGATCACGATGGAGATGGCGAACCAGCTCGTCGGCATCACGATGCCCGAGCCCGGCGCCTCCCGCGTGGTCGCCGTCGACATCGCCGAGGCGCTGTCCCTCGCCGAAGCGTAGGCGCACAGGGGTCAGATTCGATTTTCGCGACGCTGGCGCCGGCGCCCAGGGGTCAGATCCGAATTTCGCGGCGCTGAGGCGGGACGAGCCAGTGCGCATCGCGAAATTCGGGTCTGATCCCGAGTTGGGGCAGCGGCGAAGCGGGGTCAGACTCGAATTTCACGAACCGTCGCAGCGACCGCGGAACCGCAGCGATGTGAAATTCGAATCTGACCCCTAGTCCGCCACCCGCGGATCCTCCCGCGCGCGCTGCACCCAGCGCGCGACGTCCTCCTCGAGCATGAAGCCGTCGGCCACGACCCGGTCGGCGGCCGCCTTGACGCGCTGCGCGTAGGCGTCGCGCGTGGGGTAGCGTTCGGCCACCGAGGGCCGCGGGTCGCGCTTGGCGTTCCGCTCGGCCGCCGTCGCCGCGAACGGCACGTAGACGCCGTTCAATCCGCACAGGTCGCCTTCGGCGAACCCGGCCTTGCGCAGTCCCCACCCGCTGTGTGTCGCGAGCGGCGCCTCGACGTCGGGCAGGCGCACGCCGGCGACGTCGTGGCCGTCGGCGTCGGTGCGCGGCACCAGCACCTCGTAGCGCTTCGCCGGGTCGGGCCGCGGCGGAACGACGCCGTGGTCGACGACCGTGAGGCCGTTGATCACCGTCGGGAAGTTCACACCCAGCGGTGAAAGGTCGGGGAACCCCATCGCGGCCCGCGTGGGCGGCACCAGCGCGCTTCCGGCGAGCGTCGGGAAGCGGCTCGCGGGCGGCGCCTTGCCGGACCGCGACCAGTCGATGAGTGCCTTCATCAGCGCGCGCACGGCCGTGCTCTGGTTGGCGGGATTGTTGAGCTGCTGGCAGATGCCGGCCTCCGGCTTCGAGGACGGGCCGTGCTGCGTGCTCGCCATCAGGTACGCGCGCACGTCGTCGGGGAGCGCCAGCGCGCGGCCCGCGCCGTCGGTGACGACGAGCGACGCGCGCGCCTGCCAGAACTCGAGGTTGCTGTCGACGTGCATCGTCTTCGGGCACGTGTTGCCTTCGCGGCAGCGGGCGAAGATGCCGTCGGTGCGGCCCGAGACCGGGTCGGTGCTCGTCGCATAACTGAACGGGAACTGGTCGCCGGGGAAGAAGTGGTCCTCGTGCTGCCGCGAGTAGCGGCCGGGCTGCGCCCAGCGCGCGTTGGTGAAGCTCTTGCGCGACCCGGAGATCACCGGCATCGCGCCGTCGAGCACGCGGCCGCCCTCCGGCGCCGCGTTGAACCCCATCCACACGAAGTCGCGCAGGAAGCGCCCGGACTGCGAGATGCCGAGCGCCACGGTGACCTCGGGCCGCATGTCGGCGAGCGGGTGGACGCGGCCGTCCGCGTCGCGGGCGTCCGACTTCAGGAACGCGACGACGTCGCGGACCGCGGCGAAGCCCAGCCCCATCACCATCGGATCACGCGCCTCGTACGTGAACTGGTAGATTGCACCGCCGTCGAACCCGGCCGCGCGCGTGATCACGATCTCGCCCGCGCTCGCGTAGCGCCACGCGCTCGCCGCCAGCACCGTCGCCGGCGCGTCGGGGCGCGCGCGCACGGTGAGCACGGCCTTCGCGGGGTCCGGCGTGGCGGCGGGGTAGGTCAGCTTCGCGTTGCTGACGGCGGCCGTGTCGTCGAAGACGAACTCCTCGAGGCTCGTGCCCGTGATGGCCTGCCCGCGTTCGGTGGCGACGGGAAAGCGCGTGCCGACCGTCGTCCCCGCGTCGCCGAGGGGTACGTCGCCCTGCCAGCCGACCCACAGCAGCGCGTGGCCCTGCCGCATCGCCCAGCCGTTGCCCGCCTGCGCCGCCGTCTCGAACTGCGTGGCGCCGTCGTTCAGCCGTCCGAGCGCGAGCTTGTTGCCGCGGTTGGCGACGTCGAAGACGAGCACGCGCGACGCCTTGTCCGCCTGCGCGGGACGCAGCAGCACGACATCGGTCTGGTAGCGGACGTAGCCGTCGGCGTCGACCGCCTTCTCGACGTCGACGATCGCGCGGTTGGCGGCGTGCCGCGGGTCGAGGCGCACGGTGGCCACGGCCGCCACGTACTCGTACGTCCCCGTGCTTCCGAACGACGCTCCGGCGAACGCCGGCTTGCGCACCTTGACCTCCAGCTTCTCGACGCGCGCCGCGGGCGCCGTCGGCGGTGTCGGCGCCGCCGTGCAGCCGGCCAGCACGAGGGCGCCGAGCGCCATCCACGCGATGCTGCGGCGCATGGCCGCCGGCGTACGTACGATCGTTTCGTGCATGACGGGCTCCGGATGGTCGCCGCGCGGCGCGTGCGGTGCGCGATCGTAGCAACCGCGCGTGGCCGCAGGAAGGGGGCGCGGCGGGAAGCGTTCGCCACGCGACCGTCACGGCGCGCGCGTCGGCCGCGCCGCGTTGCGGCGGCCGACGGACTATCGACGTCCTTCGCGCTATACTCGGCGCCTATCCATGAGCGCAGGGAAGCCCACGTGTCGCTGTCGATGAGTCCGCTGCAACTGGGCCTCATCGTCGGCGGCGTCCTCCTCGTCGTCGGCGTCCTCGTCTACAACTGGTGGCTGGAGCGCCGCGTGCGCCGGCGCATCGCGGAGACGTTCGCGAAACCCGACGCCGCCCCCGGCGCCGCGCCTGCGGCCGGTGCCGCGGCCGGGCAGCGGGTCGAGCCGACGCTGCGGTCGGACGCCGGCGCCGACCCGGCGCCCGCCGACGCGGTACCCGCCTATCGACCCGCGGCCGGCGACGCCGATGCGCCCGCGTGGCAACCGCCGATGGACGTCGTCCGCGAAGATTCCGGTGACGCTGCGTACGCAGAAGAGGGGGCCGCCGCCGCGCCGCCCGCCGCCATCGGCGACGCGAGCCGCGCCGCGCCGCGCGGGCCGGATCCCGAGATCGAATGCATGGTGACGCTGCAGCCGGCGAAGCCCGTGGGCGCGGGCGCGCTGGCCGCCGGCCTGCACGCGCGGGTCGGCAAGCGGCTGCGCTGGTTCGGCCGCGGTGCGCCCGACGCCGCGTGGCAGCCGCTCGCGTCGGACACGCGCGGCGAGTTCGTCGAAGTGGCCGCCTGCCTGCTGCTCGCCGACCGCAACGGCGCGGCGAGCCGCGCGCAGATCGACACGTTCGTCCGGGTGATCGGCGAGCTGGCGCCGCTGCTGCCCGCCGCGATGTCGGTGCCCGACCCGCGCGCCGAGGCGGAGCGCGCCGAAGCGCTCGACCGCCTGTGCGCGGACGTCGACGTCCAGATCGGGCTCACGCTCGTCAAGGCGGATCCTTCCAGCATCCCGGGCACGAAGCTGCGCGGTGTGGCCGAGGCCGCCGGCTTCCGGCTCGCGGCCGGCGGCCGCTTCGAGTGGGTGCAGGAGGAAACCGGCGCCGTCTGCTACACGCTGCAGAACCTGCGCAACGAGCCCTTCACCGCGGACACGCTGCGGCTCTCGGCGACCAACGGCGTGGTGCTCGTCCTCGACGTGCCGCGCGTCGCCGACCCGCCGCGCACGTTCGACCAGATGAAACTCGCCGCGCGGCGGATGGCGACCACGCTGGCCGCCGAGCTCACCGACGACAACCGGCGTCCCCTCGACGACGCGGCGCTGGCCGCGATCCGCAGGCAGGTCGACGCGGCCGCGGCGGCGTTGCGTGCCTGCGGCATCGAGCCGGGCAGCCCGCGCGCGCTCGCGCTGTTCGGGGCGTAGTCGTGGACCCCCACGCTTGCGGCTGGCGCCGCTGCGCTGCCCCCGGAGGGGGAGCGGGCGCGTCCTGGGGCAGCCCGGCGACGCGCCGACCGTGGTAACGGAAAGCGCGGCGGCGCGGCGCGCCGCTGCCCTGCGCGCCGAGATCCGCGAGCACGACCGCCGGTACTACGGCGAAGCCGCGCCGACCATCAGCGACGCCGAGTACGACGCGCTGTTCCGCGAGCTGCAGGAGCTCGAAGCGCGGCATCCGTCGCTGCGCACCGCCGATTCGCCGACGCAGCGCGTCGGCGGCGCGTGGGCGGCCGAGTTCGCGCCGGTGCGCCCCCGGCTGCCGATGCTGTCGATCCGGACCGAGACCGACACCCCGGCGGGGGCCGCCGCCGAGTTCGACGCGCGCATCCGGCGCGACCTCGGCCTGCCCGCCGACGCGCCGCCGGTCGCCTACATGGCCGAGCTCAAGTTCGACGGCCTCGCCATCAGCCTGCGCTACGAGCGCGGTGCGCTCGTGGTGGCCGCGACGCGCGGCGACGGCGAGACCGGCGAGGACGTGACCGCGAACGTGCGCACGATCGCCGCGGTTCCCGCGCGGCTCGCCGGCAAGGCGCCGCGCGTGCTCGAAGTGCGCGGCGAGGTCTACATGACGCGCGCCGACTTCGCGCGCCTGAACGAGCGCCAGCAGGCCGCCGGCCAGAAGCTGTTCGTGAACCCGCGCAACACGGCGGCCGGCGCGGTGCGCCAGCTCGACCCCGCCGTCACCGCGCAGCGGCCGCTGCGGTTCTTCGCGTACGGGATCGGCGAGACCGAAGGCTGGCGCGTGCCGGCGACGCAGGGCGCGCTGCTCGACGCGCTCGAGCGCCTCGGCCTTCCGGTGTGCGCCGACCGCCGCGTCGCCCGCGGCGCAACGGACCTCGCCGCCTTCTACGAGGACGTGCGCGCGCGGCGCCCCGACCTGCCGTTCGAGATCGACGGCGTCGTCTACAAGGTCGACGACCTCGCGCTGCAGCAGCGCCTGGGGTACCGGACGCGCGAGCCGCGCTGGGCCGTCGCGCACAAGTTTCCGCCCGAGGAGATGCCGACGGAGCTTCTCGCGATCGACGTGCAGGTCGGGCGGACCGGCGCGATCACGCCGGTGGCGCGGCTCGCGCCGGTGTTCGTCGGCGGCACGACCGTGACCAACGTCACGCTGCACAACGAGGACGAGATCCGCCGCCGCGACCTGCGCATCGGCGACACGGTGATCGTGCGTCGCGCGGGCGACGTGATCCCGCAGGTCGTCGGCATCGTGCCCGAACGGCGCCCGGCGCAGGCGCCGCCCTACGCGCTGCCGACGCACTGCCCCGAGTGCGGGTCGGCGATCGCGCGGCTGCCGGGCGAGGTCGTCGCGCGCTGCACCGGCGGCCTCGTCTGCCCCGCGCAGCGCAAGCAGGCGCTGCTGCACTTCGCCGGGCGCCGCGCGCTCGACGTCGAGGGCCTGGGCGACAAGCTCGTCGACCAGTTGGTCGACGGCGGCGTCGTGCACACGCCGGCCGACCTCTACCGGCTCGACCGCGCGCAGTTGGCCGAGCTCGAGCGGATGGCCGACAAGAGCGCGGGGAACGTCGTCGCCGCGATCGCGGCGAGCAAGCGCACGACGCTCGCGCGCTTCGTGTTCGCGCTCGGCATCCGGCACGTCGGCGAGGCGACGGCGCGCGACCTCGCCGACCACTTCGGCAGCCTCGACGCGCTCATCGCAGCCGACGAGGCGGCGCTGCTGGAGGTCCCCGACGTGGGGCCGGTCGTCGCGGCGTCGATCGCGCGCTTCTTCGCCGAGCCGCACAACCGCGACGTCATCGCGCAGCTGCGCGCCGCCGGCGTACACTGGCCGGAAGGGCCGCGGCGCGCGCGGGCGGCGGGCGCGCTCGCCGGCCTCACGCTGGTGCTCACCGGAACGCTGCCGACGCTGTCGCGCGACGACGCGAAGGCGCTGATCGAGGCCGCCGGCGGCAAGGTCGCCGGCAGCGTGTCGAAGAAGACCGATTACGTGGTCGCCGGCGCCGACGCCGGCAGCAAGCTCGCGAAGGCCGAGGAACTCGGCGTCGCGGTCGTCGACGAAACCGGGCTGCGCGCACTGCTCGGGCCGGCGCGGGCCAGCGAATCCTCCCCATGAAAAAAATCACCAAAGCCGTGTTCCCCGTGGCCGGGCTGGGCAGCCGGTTCCTCCCCGTCACCAAGGCGAGCCCGAAGGAGATGCTGCCGGTCGTCGACAAGCCGCTCATCCAGTACGCGGTGGAGGAGGCGGCCGCCGCCGGCATCACCGACATGATCTTCATCACCGGCCGCAACAAGCGCGCGATCGAGGACCACTTCGACAAGGCGTACGAGCTCGAGACCGAGCTCGCGCTGCGCAACAAGACCGCGCTGCTCGACATGGTGCAGTCGGCCACGCCGCCCGGCATCAACTGCATCTACATCCGGCAGTCCGAGCCGCTGGGGCTGGGCCACGCCGTGCTGTGCGCGGCGCCGGTGGTCGGCGACGAGCCGTTTGCGGTCATCCTGGCCGACGACCTGATCGCCGCCGACGTCCCGGTGATGAAGCAGATGGTCGACGTCGCGACGCGCGAGGACGCCGCGACGATCGGCGTGATGGAGGTGCCGGCCGACGACATCGGCAGCTGGGGCATCGTCGAGACCGTCGGCGCGCCCGGCGAGCGGCCGCGCGTGGCGACGATCTCGCGCATCGTCGAGAAGCCGCAGCCGGGCAGCACGCCGTCCACGCTCGCCGTCGTCGGCCGCTACGTGCTCTCGCCACGCATCTTCCACCACCTGCGCGCGATGCCGCCGGGCGCCGGCGGCGAGCTGCAGCTGACCGACGGCATCGCGCGGCTCCTCGCGGACGAGCGCGTGGTCGCGTACCGGTTCGACGGACGCCGGTACGACTGCGGCCGCAAGCTGGGCTACCTCGAGGCGACCGTGGACTTCGGGCTCCGGCATCCGGAGACCGGCGCGGGGTTCGCGCGGTTTCTCGCCGCGCGCGAGCGCCCGCGATGACGCTGAACGAGCTCAAGTACCTGGTCGCCGTCGCGCAGGAGCGCAACTTCGGCCGCGCCGCGCAGAAGTGCTTCGTGAGCCAGCCGGCGCTGTCGGTCGCGGTCCAGAAGCTCGAGGAGGAGCTGGGTGCGCAGGTGTTCGAGCGCGGCAAGAGCGAGGTCACGGTCACGCCGGTCGGCGAGCGGATCGTCGAGCAGGCGCAGCGCGTGCTGGAGGAGTCGTCGCGCATCCGCGAGATCGCGCAGGCGGGCCGCAACCAGCTGACCGGCGCGCTGAAGCTCGGCGTCATCTTCACCGTCGCGCCGTACCTGCTGCCCGACCTCGTCCCGGCGCTGCACGCGCGCGCGCCGCAGATGCCGCTCGACATCGAGGAGAACCTGACCGAGAACCTCGAGGCCGGCTTGAAGTCGGGCCGGCTCGACGCCGCGATCGTCGCGCTGCCGTTCGCACCGCCCGGCGTCGCGACCGAGCTCCTGTACGAGGAGCCGTTCCAGGTCGTCGTGCCGGCCGCGCACAAGTGGGCGAAGCGCAAGTCCGTGCAGCCTGCCGAGCTCGCCGGCGAGAACACGATCCTGCTCGCGGTCGGGCACTGCTTCCGCGACCAGGTGCTGGAGTCGTGCCCCGAGTTGAACCGCGCCGACGCGCACGTGCCGCGCACCAACTCGCTGGAGACGGTCCGCAACATGGTCGCGTCCGGCCTCGGCATCTCGGTGCTGCCGCGCGACGCGCTGACGCCGAAGTACCACAGCCGGCTGGTCGTGCCGGTGCCGTTCGCGAAGCCGGCGCCGGCGCGGCACGTCGCACTGGCATACCGCCGCAGCTTCCCGCGGCCCGGGGCGATCGCGGCGCTGCGCGACGCGGTGGCCGCGTGCCGCCGCCGCAAGGAGGCGGCGAAGGCGCCGGCCTGACCCCGACGCGGTTCCGGGTGCGGCGGGGAACGCCGCCGGACCGGGGCCGCGCCGTTACGTACGCGATGGGACATCACCGGGCCGCGGCGCGCGGCTCGTGCCAACTGCGAAGGAGGACTCGATGATTGCGGATCTCAAGGGCAAGGCCGTCCTGGTCACCGGCGCGTCGACCGGCATCGGCGCCGCCGTCGCGCGCGCGTTCGCGCGGGCCGGCAGCGACGTCGCCATCCACTACAACGCGAGCCGCGAGGCCGCGCTGGAGGTCGCGGGCGAAGTGAAGGCGGCCGGCGCACGCGCGGTGGTGGTGGGCGGCGACGTGACCGTGGAAGCGGACGTCAAGCGCATCGTCGCCGAGACGCTGGCCGCGTTCGGGCGCATCGACGTGCTGGTCAACAACGCCGGCGGGATGCTCGGCCGCATCAGGATCGAGGACTACACGGTCGAGCACGTCAACCGCGTGCTGGCGCTCAACTGCACGCAGCTCGCGCTGTTCATGCGCGAGGTCGTGCCGGGCATGCGCCGGCAGAAGTCGGGCAACGTGATCAACGTCACGTCGATCGCCGCCCGCCACGGCGGCGGCGGCGGCGCGATCCTCTACGCGGGCGCGAAGGGCTTCGTGTCGACGGTGACCCGCGGCTGGGCGAAGGAGGTGGTCGGCGACGGCATCCGCGTCAACGCCGTGTCGCCCGGCGTCATCGCGACGCCCTTCCACGACCGGTACACGACGCCCGAGCAGATGAAGGCGATGCAGGCGACGATCCCGATGAACCGGATCGGCACCGCCGACGAGTGCGCCGGCACGTTCCTGTACCTCGCCTCCGACGCGCTCTCGGGCTACGTGACCGGGCAGGTGATCGAGATCAACGGCGGCCAGTTGATGCCTTAGGCGGGTCCACCGGGGTCAGATTCGTATTTCGCAGCGCGGGCGGGCGGGATCGCGCCGGCAGGCCGCGAAATGCGAGTCTGATCCCGCTGCCCCTCGCTCAGCGTGCGAGCACCGCCGCCGGCAGCTCCCGCAGCGACCCCAGCACGTGGTCGGGCCACGGACCGTGGCGATCGACCGGCAGGCCCGACCGGTTGATCCAGTACGTCGTGAACCCGAACGTGCGGGCGCCGATGGCGTCCCAGCCGTTCGCCGACACGAACCCGATGCGCTCGGGCGGCAGCGCGAGCCGCTGCGCGGCGAGCGCGTAGACCGGCGGCGCCGGCTTGTAGACGCCCACGGCGTCGACCGACAGCACGCCGTCGAGCAGCGCGTCCATCGCGTTGTGCCGCACCAGCGCCGCGAGCCCGGCGGCGGTGCCGTTGGACAGGATGAAGCGCGGCCGCGGCGCGAGTGCCGCGAGCACGTCGCGGGCGTCCGCGAACGCCGCGAGCGTGCGCCACGCGCCGCACAGGCGCTCGAGGTCGCCGCCGGCGAGCGGCAGCACCAGCGCTGCGACCGCGTAATCGAGCGCGAGCGCCGTGACCTGGTCGAAGTCGGGACGCGGACGCCCGTCGGTGGCCATCAGCGAAGACAGCCACGTGTATTCGACCTGCTTGGCCCGCCACAGGCGCACGAGCTCGGCGCCACGGCCGGGGACGAGAGCTTCCGCGTCCGCGACGAGCGAGTCGACGTCGAACAGCGTACCGTAGGCGTCGAACACGAACGCCGCGGGCGGCGCGGAGGAGGGGCGCGAGGAAGGCTTGGGCATCGTCGGCTCCGGTCGTGGCGCGTGCGCGGCGGCGGCCACGGGCTGCGGAGCCGGCGGTGGCGGCTCGACGCGCGCGCGCCCACAAAAAAAAAGGGTTACGTTCTCACGCAACCCCTTGGTTCAGTATGGTGGGCATTGCTGGGTTCGAACCAGCGACCCCTCCCGTGTGAGGGGAGTGCTCTACCGCTGAGCTAAACGCCCCGCGAACCCAGACAGGAGCCACGATTTAACCATAGCGGGCGGACGAGGGTCAAACCCGAATTGCCCGAGAGGGCCCTTCGGCAGGTCGAGACTGCCGCACCATGGCGGTGCAATGGGCGTCCAAAACGAGGCGTTCGGGCTTCCGCATCGCTGGCCTTCGGAGGTCTAACTCCATGTGTTTGAATGTGTTTCCGACGATGGCCCGCGTGTTGCTATTGACCCGGACCGAGCCGCTGCGACCGCCGTTGCGATGATCCCCTACGACGAAATGCGATTTCCGCAAGATGGAATCCGCTTCCATTACCGCGCATTCGCCGACTGGCTCGAACGCACCGACGCATCGCGCATCGCCCAGAAACGCGAGGAGGCGGAGCGCGCGTTCCACCGCGTCGGCATCACGTTCGCCGTGTACGGCGACGACGGCGGCACCGAGCGCCTGATCCCGTTCGACATCGTGCCGCGGATCATTCCGGCCGACGAGTGGCAGCTGCTCGAACGCGGGCTGAAGCAGCGCGTGCGGGCGCTCAACCTGTTCCTCGCCGACATCTACCACGACCAGCGCATCCTGAAGGCGGGCGCGATCCCGGCCGACCGTGTGCTCGGCAACGCCCAGTATCGCCGCGAAATGGCCGGGATGGACGTCCCCGGCGGCATCTACGCGCACGTCGCCGGCGTGGACATCGTGCGCGCCGGAGAGGGCGAGTACTACGTGCTGGAGGACAACCTGCGGGTGCCCTCCGGCGTGTCCTACATGCTCGAGAACCGCAAGATGATGATGCGGCTGTTCCCCGAGCTCTTCGCGACGCGCTCGATCCGGCCGGTCCAGCACTATCCCGACCTGCTGCTCGAGAACCTGCGGGCGGTCGGGCCGAAAGGCGAGGAGAGCCCGACGGTGGCCGTGCTGACGCCGGGCGCGTACAACTCGGCGTACTTCGAGCACGCGTTCCTCGCGCAGCAGATGGGCGTCGACCTGGTCGAGGGCCAGGACCTGTTCGTGCAGAACGACACGGTGTTCATGCGCACGACGCGCGGGCCGCGCCGCGTCCACGTGATCTACCGCCGGGTCGACGACGACTTCCTCGACCCGCAGGCGTTCCGCCGCGACTCGATGCTGGGCGTGCCCGGTCTCTTCGCCGCGTACCGTGCCGGCCGCGTGACGCTCGCCAACGCCATCGGCACCGGCGTGGCCGACGACAAGTCGATCTATCCGTTCGTCCCGGAGATGGTCCGCTACTACCTCGCCGAGGAGCCCGTCCTCAGCAACGTGCCGACGTACATGCTGTACAAGCCGCAGGAGCGCGACTACGCGCTCGCCCACCTGGCCGAGCTCGTCGTCAAGGAGGTGCACGGCGCCGGCGGGTACGGCATGCTGGTGGGGCCGGCCGCCACCGCCGCCGAGCGCGAGGAGTTCCGCACGCGCATCCTGGCGGCGCCGGAGCGCTACATCGCCCAGCCCACGCTCGCGCTGTCGACGTGCCCGACGTTCGTCGGCGCCGGCATCGCGCCGCGGCACATCGACCTGCGGCCCTACGTGCTCTCCGGCGCCGACATCGACCTCGTGCCCGGCGGCCTGACGCGCGTCGCGCTGCGCGAGGGGTCGCTGGTCGTGAACTCGTCGCAGGGCGGCGGCACCAAGGACACGTGGGTGCTGGCATGAGCGCGGCGGACGCGACCGGAGGTCGAGCCGAGGCCCGCAGGGCGCGGCGCCGCGCGATTGCCACGAGGCCGACGGCCGGACGTTCGCAGGCCGCGGTGACGTCGGAGGCCGAGGCATGAAACGGGAGGCCGACGCATGACGGCGATGCTCTCCCGCCACGCGAACGAGCTCTACTGGATGTCGCGCCACATCGAGCGCGCCGAGAACACGGCGCGGCTGCTCGACGTGACCTACCGGACGTCGCTGCTGCCGTACCAGCCGCAGGAGCCGGGGCTCGCGTGGGCGGAGCCGTGGGCGGTGCCGCTGATCGCGACCGGCGCGGCGACGGCGTACTACAAGGGATACCCGCAGCTCGCCGCCGAGAACGTGCTGCGGTTCATGAGCCTCGACGCGGCGAACCCGTCGTCGATCTACTGCTGCCTGCGCGCGGCCCGGGAATCGGCGCGCGCCGTGCGCGGGTCGATCACGTCGGAGATGTACGAGGACCTGAACAGCGCGTGGCTCGAGATGCGCGGCTACGACTACGCCCGCATGCAGGCGCGCGGCGTGTCGGAGTTCCTGGACTGGGTCAAGCTGCGCTCGCACCAGTTCCGCGGCGTCACCGTCGGCACCATGCTCCGCGACGAGGCGTACCACTTCATCCGGCTGGGCACGCACATCGAGCGCGCCGACAACACGGCACGGATCCTCGACACCAAGTACCACATCCTGCTGCCGTCGGCCGCCGACGTCGGCGGCGCCGTCGACTACTACCAGTGGGCGTCGCTGCTGCAGTCGCTGTCGGGCTTCGAGTCGTACCGCAGGATCTACAGCGACGTGATTGCGCCGCGGCGCGTGGCCGAGCTGCTCATCCTGCGCGACGACATGCCGCGGTCGCTGCACAGCTGCCTCAACTTCATCGACGAGACGCTCGAGATCCTGTGCGACGACGATAGCCGCGAGCTGCGCCGACAGGCAGGCGAGCTGCACGCGCGGCTCCACTACGGCCGCACCGAAGACATCATCCGCTACGGGCTGCACGAGTACCTGATGGACTTCCTGTCGCGGGTGTCGGTGCTGGGGGACGAGATCAGCCGGCGCTTCCTGGTCCCGACGTACTGAGCCGGGAGCCGGCCGCGCGGGTTCGGTAGAATCGTCGCTCCGGCGCACCCCACCCGCCGCGCCGTCCCGCTCCCACCGCGCACGAGTGGATGCTGAAGAAGCAAGGCATGCGAACAAACGCAACACAAAGAGACGCAGAGGCGCAGAGGACATGGGTTCCTCTGCGCCTCTGCGTCTCCTGTGAAGGAACCTGAGCGATCCATGACCTACTGTGTCGCCATGTCGCTCGACGCGGGGATGATCTTCGCGTCGGATTCGCGCACCAACGCCGGCGTCGACCAGATCGCCCGCTTCCCGAAGATGAAGGTGTTCGCGCAGGAGGGCGACCGCGTCGTCGTGACGCTGTCGTCGGGCAACCTGTCGATCACGCAGAACGCGCTGTCGATCCTCGACCGGAAGGCGCACGGCGGCGAAAACCAGATGCACCTGTGGAACGCGCAGTCGATGTTCGACGTCGCGCGGCTGCTCGGCGACTCGCTGCGCGAGGTCAAGTCGCGCGATGGCCCGTACCTGATGCAGAACAACGTCGACTCGTCGGCGAACTTCCTGCTGGGCGGACAGATCCGCGGCGAGCCGCCGCGGCTGTTCAACGTCTACGGCGAGGGCAACTTCATCGAGGCCACGCCCGACACCTGCTACTTCCAGATCGGCGAGACCAAGTACGGCAAGCCGATCATCGACCGCGTGATCAAGCGCACGACGAGCCTGGTCGACGCGACCAAGTGCACGATGGTGTCGTTCGACTCGACGATGCGCTCGAACATCTCGGTAGGGCTGCCGATCGACCTGCTCGTCTACGAGGCCGACTCGCTGCGGATCAGTCTGTCGCGCCGCATCGAGGAGACCGACCCCTACTTCCAGATGGTCCACACGCAGTGGGGCGAGGGACTGCGGCGCGTGTTCGCGCAGCTGCCCGACCCGGACTGGACCTAGGGGCCGGCGCGTCGATGGCCATCCGCGTCGCGCTGTCGCACCGGACGACCTACAGCTTCGACCGGCACGTCAAGCTCGGGCCGCACGAGATCCGGCTGCGGCCGGCGCCGCACTGCCGCACGCCGGTGCTCGGCTATTCGCTCGACGTCGAGCCGACGCCCCACTTCCTCAACTGGCAGCAGGATCCGTACGGCAACTGGGTCGCGCGCCTCACGTTTCCCGAGCGCGCCGACCGGCTGGCGATCGAGGTCGACCTGACCGCCGACCTCACGGTCGTGAACCCGTTCGACTTCTTCGTCGAGGAGTACGCGGAGCGGTTCCCGTTCGCGTACGCGCCGGCGCTCGCGAAGGAACTGCAGCCGTTTCTCGAGACCGCGCCGGCGGGGCCGCGGCTCGCCGCGTGGCTCGCCGACTTCCGCAGGACGATCACGCCGGGCGAGAACACGGTCATGCTGCTCGTGCGGCTCAACCAGCGGCTGCAGCAGGACATCCGCTACGTCGTGCGCATGGAGCCCGGCGTGCAGACGCCGGAGCAGACGCTCGGAAGCGCGAGCGGATCGTGCCGCGATTCCGGCTGGCTCCTCGTGCAGATCCTGCGCGCGCTCGGCATCGCCGCGCGCTTCGCGTCGGGGTACCTGATCCAGCTGGTCGCGGACGTGAAGGCGCTCGACGGCCCGTCGGGCACCGACCACGACTTCACCGACCTGCACGCGTGGGCCGAGGCGTTCGTGCCCGGCGCCGGCTGGATCGGGCTCGACCCGACGTCCGGCCTGCTGGCCGGCGAGGGGCACCTGCCGCTCGCGTGCACGGCCGACCCCGGCAACGCGGCGCCGGTGATCGGCTGCACCGACGTCTGCGAAGTCGACTTCGACTTCGCGATGCGCATCACGCGCGTGCACGAGGACCCGCGGGTCACCAGGCCGTACTCCGACGCGCAGTGGCGCGCGATCGACGCGCTCGGCGAAGCGGTCGACCGCGACCTCGCCGCGCACGACGTGCGGCTGACGCAGGGCGGCGAGCCGACGTTCGTGGCGGTCGACGACATGGACGGCCCGGAGTGGAACTACACGGCGCTGTCGCCGGCGAAGCTCGCGCTCGCCGACGCGCTGGTCGCGCGGCTGGCGCGCCGCTTCGCGCCCGGCGGGCTCGTCCATCGGGGGCAGGGCAAGTGGTACCCCGGCGAGCCGCTGCCGCGCTGGGCGCTCTCGATCTTCTGGCGCGCCGACGGGCAGCCGCTGTGGCGTGACGCCGCGCTCCTCGCCGATCCGGGTGCGCCGGGCGCGGCGACGCTCGACGACGCGCGCCGGTTCGCGGCGCGCCTCGCGGCGGCGTTCGGGCTGCCGGAAACGCTGGCGATCACCGCGTACGAGGACGTCGCGCGGCTGCTGCGCGACGAGGCCGCGCTGCCGGTCAACGTCGACCCGCTCGCGGCGGACCTCGCGCAGCCTGCCGAACGCGCGCGGCTCGCGCGGCTGCTCGGCAGCGGCCTCGACCGGCCGGCGGGCCTCGTGTTGCCGCTGCGGCCGGTCCGCGACGCGGCGGATCGGCTCGTGTGGCACTCGAGCCCGTGGCCGCTGCGCCGCGGCCACCTGTTCCTGCTGCCCGGCGACTCGCCGCTCGGCCTGCGGCTGCCGCTGGCATCGCTGCCCGAGGTGCTGCCGGACGAAGCGGAGCCGCAATTCGGCGTCGACCCGTTCGCGCCGCGTGGTGCCTTGCCTGCACGCGGCGACTTGCCGGCTGCCGCTGGCCACGTGCGCGGCGGGCGGGCACGCGAGGTGATCAAGACCGCGCTGACGATCGAGGTGCGCGGCGGGCACCTGTGCCTGTTCCTGCCGCCGTGCGAGCGGCTGGAGGACTGGGTGGCGCTGGTCGCGGCGATCGAGGAGACCGCGGCGAGCCTCGCGTTGCCCGTCGTCGTCGAAGGCTACCCGCCGCCGCGCGACCCGCGGCTGGTCGTGCTGGCGGTGACGCCGGACCCGGGCGTCATCGAGGTCAACGTGCATCCGGCGGCGTCGTGGCGCGGGCTG
Organism: Casimicrobiaceae bacterium; assembly: GCA_041911995.1. Lineage (GTDB taxonomy): Bacteria > Pseudomonadota > Gammaproteobacteria > Burkholderiales > Casimicrobiaceae > VBCG01. The sequence continues at coordinate 21,263 of JAYRNW010000090.1, forward strand.
ATCGCCACCACGCAGGCGCTGTACGAGGAAGCGCGCGAGGCGCGCCTCGCCACCGAGAAGTTCATGCTCGACGGCCGGCACACCGGCACCGGCGGCGGGAACCACGTCACGCTCGGTGGCGCGACCCCCGCCGACAGCCCGCTGCTGCGCCGGCCGGACCTCCTGCGCAGCCTCGTCACCTACTGGCAGAACCACCCGGCGCTGTCGTACCTTTTCTCGGGAACGTTCGTCGGCCCGACCAGCCAGGCGCCGCGCGTCGACGAGGCGCGCGACGACCGCCTGTACGAGCTCTCGATCGCGTTCCAGCAGCTCGCGCGCAAGCACGAGGCCGGGCGCGAGTCCCCGCAGCCATGGCTCGTCGACCGGCTGCTGCGCCACCTGCTGACCGACCTCACCGGCAACACGCACCGCGCCGAGTTCTCGGTCGACAAGCTCTACTCGCCGGACGGGCCCACGGGGCGCCTTGGCCTGCTCGAATTCCGCGCGTTCGAGATGCCGCCGCACTACCGGATGAGCGCCGTGCAGATGCTGCTGCTGCGCGCGCTGGTCGCGCGCTTCTGGCGCGACCCGTACGCGGGCGACCTCGTCCGCTGGGGCACTGCGCTGCACGACCGCTGGCTGCTGCCGCATTTCGTCGCCGCCGACGTCCGCGACGTCGCGCACGACCTCGCGCGCGCCGGATTTCCGTTCGAGCCGGCGTGGTTCGAGCCGTTCGTCGAGTTCCGCTTCCCGCGCTACGGAACCGTCACCTACGACGGCGTCACCGTCGAGCTGCGGCAGGCGATCGAGCCGTGGCACGTGCTGGGCGAGGAAATGAGCGGCAGCGGCACGGCGCGCTTCGTCGACTCGTCGGTCGAGCGCATGCAGGCGAAGGTCACCGGCATGACCGACGGGCGCCACGCGGTCGCGTGCAACGGCCGCGCACTGCC
>JAYRNW010000091.1:0-8491 GCA_041911995.1 Casimicrobiaceae bacterium
GGGGGGGGGGGGGTGGGGGTGGGGGGCGCGCCGCGCCCCCTTCGGCCCCGGTCCCCCCCGCGCGGCGGGCGGCGGGGGCCGGCGGCCCCGGCGCGCCCCCCGCGGCCCGTCGAGCTCCACCTGGAGGCCGCAGTTGCGGGAGCAGAGGATGCACGCCGTCGGCTGCGGCGCGCGGGGTTGCGCTGGCGTCATGGGCACGGGGTCTTGGCTTGCGGCGGCGACGGGCACGAGGTAGAGTAACGATCGTTATCCTAACGACCGGCGCCCCCGAGTGTCAATGCGACCGAGGGGCGGCAGCCGCCATGCGCTACACCGCCGAGCACAACGAGACCGCGCGCAACCGCCTGCTGGAGCGCGGCGGCCGCCATGCCAAGAAGCACGGCTTCGCGGGCAGCGGCATGGACGCGCTGGCCGCCGCGGCCGGTGTCACCACCGGCTCGGTCTACAAGCACTTCGACGGCAAGGCCGATCTATTCGCGTCGCTGATCCGGGCGGAGCTCGAGCGCACGGCGCGGACGTTCTCGACGATCCCGCCCGGCGACGCCGAGGCCGCGCGCAAGCTCCTCGCCGGGTATCTCAGCATGCAGCACGTGTCGCACCCGGGGGGGGGCTGCGTGCTGCCGGCGCTGACGCCGGAAGTCGCGCGCGGCGACGACGCGGCGCGCGACGCGTTTCGATCCGGCCTCGTCGCCATCCATGCCATCGTCGCCGACCGGATCACGGGCTCCGACGAGCAAGCATGGGCGCTGATCGCGCAATGCGTGGGCGCGGTGATGCTGGCCCGCGCCGTGGGCGATCCCGCCGTCGGCCGCCGGCTGCTGGCCGCGGTTAAGGCGACTTGCGAAGAGTGGCTCGAACGGCCGGCCGATTCCGCCGTCCGGGATTGACGCCATCGCCGGCGCGCATTGACCGGGGCGCCCGTTCCCCCAATACTCGCGTGCGCGATCGCGATCCGACGGGGGCCCATGCAATGTTGCACGGCGTGAAGAACGGCCTGCTCGGCCTGATCGCGACCGTCCACGCCACGCTGGCGTGGGCGGCGAACGGCGACATCCTCGAGCGGACGGTCATGGCGGGCAGCCGGGATGCGACGTTCGTCGCGGAGCGCGTCGTCTACGAGTCCGACGGCCTGCGCATCGGCGGCTTCCTCGCTTACCCCAAGTCGGCGCCCGCGGGTACCACGCGCCTGCCGTGCGTCCTGTGGAACCGCGGCGGCAACCGGGATTACGGCGGGAACACGCCCGAGAACTTCATGAGGCGCGCGCAGCGCATCACCGATTGGGGCTACGTGCTGTTTGCGTCGAACTACCGCGGCGCGCCGGGATCGGAAGGGCAGGACGAGTTCGGCGGCGGCGACGTGAACGACGTGACCAACGCGCTCCGCGTCTTCGACCAGCTCGCGTTCGCGGACCGCGACCGCATCGGGATGTGGGGCCATTCCCGCGGCGGCATGATGACGTATCTCGCGCTGACGAAGACCGACCGCGTCCGCGCGGCGGTAATCGGCGCGGGCAGCGCCGACCTCGCGCGCTGGATCGTGTTGCGGCCGGAGATGGAAACCGAGGTCGCGGCGCAGACGATCCCGAACTGGACGACGGAGCGCGAGCAGGCGATCGCGGCGCGCTCGGCCCTGCGCTTCGTGGATCGCCTGCCGACGAACGTGCCGATCCTGCTCGTCCACGGCACCGCCGATTGGCGCGTCGACCCGCGCGATTCGCTGGACATGGCGCAGGCGCTCTTCGCGACCCGCCGGCCGTTCCGGCTGCTGCTGATCGAAGGCGCCGACCACATGATCGGCGAGCGCCGCGACGACTACGACCGCGCGGCGCGCGATTGGCTGGACCGCTTCGTGCGCGACCGCGCGCCGCTGCCGAACCTGGTGCCGCACGGGCGCTGACCTCGAGCGCCACGAAGCGGCTTCTTCGCACCATTGGCTCTCACTGTCATCCCGAGCGGAGCGTCCGCCGTTGGAGCGTGATGCGGAAGGGCGGGCACTTCGCGGCGCTCGAGCAGCCGGCCGCGCTGGCGCAGGAGATCCGCGCGTTCTTCGGCGCGCTGCCGTGAGCGTCGCTGCGGGTTGTCCAGAGAGGAAGCGATGAAGGACGCGCAATGCGCAGAAGCCTCCGGCATCCTCTGGCGGCACTGGCAGGAAGGTACGCGGATCGGGCAGCTGCCGGCAGACGTGCGGCCGGCCACACGCGAGGAGGGTTACGCGATCCAGGCGTGCCTCGAACGACGCAGTGCGTCGCCGCTGTTCGGCTGGAAGATCGCCGCGACGAGCGAGGCGGGCCAGCGCCACATCAACGTCGACGGGCCACTGGCCGGGCGGCTGCTGGCCGAGCGCGTCCTCGGCGACGGGGCGACGGTGCCGCTCGCCGACGTCCTGATGCGCGTTGCGGAGGTCGAGCTCGCGTTCCGCATGGGCGCGGACCTGCCGCCGCGCGCGCAGCCCTATCGCGTGGACGACGCGATGGCCGCCGTGGCCACGCTGCATCCGGCGATCGAGATCCCGGACTCGCGCTACCACGACTTCTGCGCGGTGGGCGCGCCGCAGCTCATCGCGGACGACGCGTGCGCGCACCTGTTCGTGCTCGGGCCGCCGGCGCGCGCGCCGTGGCGCGACCTCGATCTCGCCGCGCACGAGGTCTCCGCCGTCGTCGAAGGGAAATCTTCCCACGCCGGCAAGGGTGCGAACGTGCTCGGCGACCCGCGGGTCGCGCTGACGTGGCTCGCCAACGAGCTGTCGGCGCTGGGGCTCGGGCTGGCCGCCGGACAGGTCGTCACCACCGGCACGTGCATCGTGCCGGCGAGCGTGGCACCCGGCGACCGCTTCGTCGCGAGCTACGGGGCGTTCGGGCGCCTCGCCGTCCACTTCGCCTGACCCGGGCGGCGCGGCGGCGCCGCCACCGCGAGCCTCACGCCGCCGCGGCCAGCGTCCGCGTGCCGAGCGCCGTCGCCAGCGCGCGCAGCAGCGCGGCGCCGTCCCCGCGCCACGCGCTGCCGTGCATGCACGCCAGCACCTGCGGCTGCGTGCCCGCGAGGCGCTCCAGGACGGCGGCGGTGTGCGGCGCGTGCGCGTAGTAGTCCATCGGCGCGCGGAACGCTTCGCTCGGGCCGAGGATGTCGGACTCGGTGATCGGCGTCGTGCCGCGGCCGCCCTGCGTGAAGAGGTCGCCGCACAGCAGCGTGCGTGTCCGCGCCTCGAACATGAAGCCGCACTCCCACCCGTGCGGCACGTGCGGGGCGTCGAACCAGCGCAGCGCGTGCCGGCCGACGATGAGCTCCTCGCCGTCGGCCAGCGCCCGGGCGGGGCGATCGGCGGCGTCGTTCACCGACACCATCGCCGCGACCTGCCCGCAGACCGGCACCGCGCGCGGCGCGGCGGCGAGGAAGTCGTTCAGCGCGCCGCATTCGTCCGCTTCGAAGTGCGAGAAGGCGACGTAGCGGAGCGTCGCGAGCGGCAGCACCCTGGCGATCGCCTCGGCGACGAGCGGAAACATGCGGCGCGGGCCGGTGTGAAAGAGCAGCGGCTCGTCGTCGGCGACCAGGTACTGGTTGAAGTTGAATCCGATGGCGCCGGGAAGGTCCACCGGCGTGTTGATCCGGTAGATACCCGGGACGATCTCGTGGAGATTGGTGCCGCTTGCCGCATTGGTGATCATGGGATCCTCCGTGGTTGGGTGGCCCCCGGTTGTGTAACGAACCGCCGCGGCGTTACACATCCATGCAAATGGTCGCTATCCTCCGGGCGTGCCTTCGGACGCCGAGACCCTCGAGGACGCCGCGCTGGCGCGCCGCATCGCGGCCGCCGGGACGAACGTCGACGCCGCCGCCGAGGCCGCGCTCTGCCGGCGGCTCGCGCCGCGGGTGCGGCTCTACGGACTGCGGCACCTGCGCGACCCGCACGCCGCGCACGACCTCGTGCAGCAGGTGCTGCTCATGACGCTCGAGCGGTTGCGCGCCGGCAAGCTGCGCGAGCCCGAGCGGATCGCGTCGTTCGTCCTCGGCATGAGCCGCATGGTGGTCCTCGAGATCCGCCGCGGGAGCTGGCGCCGCGAGAAGCTGCTCGCGACCTGGGGCGACACGCCCGAGGCGGTCGCGGCGCCCGAGCCGCTGGTGTACGACGAGGACCGGCTCGCCGGATGCCTGCAGGCGCTCGGCGAGCGCGAGCGCACGGTGGTCGTCCTGACGTTCTTCGCCGACAAGCCGGGCGACGAGGTGGCGCGCGAATTGAATCTCTCGGCCGGCAACGTGCGCGTGATCCGCCATCGCGCGCTCGCGCGGCTGCGCGCGTGCATGGACGGGGAGGCGGCATGACGGACGTGCGCTGCGCTGCGCCGATCGGGATGGAAGCCCTGATCGCGTACTGGGTGGGCGAGCTGCCGGCCGACGCGGAAGCGCCGATCGAGGAGCACCTCTTCGGGTGCGCGCATTGCACGTGGCGGCTCGAGGAGCTCGCTGCCCTGGCGTCCGGAATTCGCGCCGCCGTGCGCCACGGCGCCGTGCAGGCCGTGATCACGCGCCGGTTCCTCGCGCACATGAAGGGGCAGGGCATGCGCATCCGCGAATATCGGCTGGGGCCGGGCGAGAGCGTCGCCTGCACACTCGGCCCGGACGACGACGCGGTGGTCAGCCGCATGCAGGTGCCGCTCGCGGGCGTCGCGCGCGTGGACGCCGTGCAGAGCCTCGATCTCGGCGACGGTCGCGTGGAGCAGTGGCGACTCGAGGACGTGCCGTTCGACCCCGAGGCCGGCGAGATGCTCGCGCTGCCTTCGGCTGCCGCGCTGCGCAAGCTGCCGGCCCACGTCTTCCGGGTGCGGCTCGTCGCGGTGGACGAGCGCGGCGAGCGGCCGCTCGGCGACTACACGTTCGCGCACACGCCGGGCTGAATCCGGCGCGCCGCGGCGGATCGCGGAGCGGGAATTTCCCGTCAGGGACCGCGCGCGGGAACGGGGAGCCGGCGCGCGACGAGAATGCCGGCGACGTTGATGCCACCCGCGATCCACACGACCGCCGCGTAGCTGCCGCTGCGGTCGAACAGCCAGCCGGCGAGCACGGGCAGCGTGATCGCCGCGGCGCACCACGCGATGTACAGGCGGCTCGCGACGAGGCCGAACTGGTTGCGGTGCCAGTACTGCGCGATGGCGCCCGCCGCGAGCCCCGACACGATGCCGTAGCCGACGCCGATGGCGCCCAGCGCGAACGCCGCCGTCACCGGCGTCGGCAGCGCGGCCAGCAGGCAGGCGCCCGCGAGCGAGCAGACGTGCGCGCCGACGCCCACGCGCGCCACGGCGTAGTGATCGACGAACCACCCGCCCGCGATGCGCGCCGCGCCGACGGCGCCGGTGATGAACGTCGTGGCGCCCACGGCCAGCGCGACGGTCCCGCCGTACGCCTGCACGATGGCGGCGGCCTGGCTCAGCACGGTGAGCCCCGCGGCCGCGGCCAGGAAGAACACGGCGGTCAGCAGGTGGAACGTGCGGCCGAGTCGCTCGCCCGTGTCCGCGCCAGCCGCGTCGAGCATCCGCAGGCGGGCGGCATGCAGGAGTGCGGCGGCCACCGCGCACGCCGCCAGCACGACGGCGGCGAGGCCGACGAGCGTGGCCTGCACGCCGAACGCGCGGATCGACCAGCCGAACACCGGCGCGCCCACCATCGCGCCCAGCGGATAGAGGCTCACGACGTAGCCGTTCGCGAGCCCGCGCCGCGCGACGACCGCCTGGTTGACCGCCTGCTGCGCGACGATGAACAGCACGCCGGCACCCGGGCCGAACAGCACGCCGTAGCCCAGCGCGAACTGCGCGAAGGTCGTGGCCGACGCCGCGAGCCACAGCCCCGCGGCGCTCGCGAGCCCGCATCCCGATGCGAGCCAGGCAGGCGCGAGCCGCCGATAGAGCTGCGGCGCGAAGTTCATCCCCAGCGTGAGCGTCACCGTGGCGAGCCCGAAGACGAAGCTCATCTGCGCCCGCGACGTGCCGAGCAGCCGCTCGATCGGCTGGACGAACACGCTGAATGCGTAGATCGTGCCGAACGGCAGGTTGATGGCGGTGGCCGCGAGCAGGGCCGCGGCGCCACGTCGTGCGGAGTCCAAGGGATCGTCGCCGGAAATCCCGGCATCGTACCGAACGCGCGGCCCGGCGGTCGACGATCGTGCACGTCGCGCCGTTCGGGCTCGTGGCGCGCGCCGTCCGTGTAAAGTGGCGGCATGGAACTGCGCTACCGCCTGCTCGGCGTCGTCATCGTGATCTGCGGCCTCGGCGCGGCCTACGGCGCCGTCGTGCTGTGGCCGCCCGGCCTGCTCGAGGCGCCGCTCTGGTCGTGGGCCACGGCGATCGGCGTGCTGCGCATCGCGGCCGCGGGCGTGGCCGCCGCCTTGGGTGTGGGCAACGTGCTGGCGGGGCTCGCCGTCGCCTTCCATCCGCCCGTGCGGACCTGACGCGGCGCGCACGCGCCACGCTTATGGCCGCAGGCGCCCGCCGGGCTGCGCCGGCGGTTGCCGGTCCGGCCGCCGTCGCCGGCCTCAGCGCTTCGCCGGCACCGGGAAACCGTCGAGCACCTCGCGCCGGAAGAGCGCGAGCGTGGGGTTTTCGTTGCTGCGGCGGCACGCGTAGACCATCTCCACCGGCCGCGCGGGCTTCGTGTCCACCCGCCGCAGCAGCACGCCTTCGAAGTGCAGCCGCGTCGCGCTCTCCGGCGTCAGCGCGACGCCGACGCCCGAGCCCACCAGCGCGAGCATCGTGTGGATCTGCGGCACGTGGTCGACGATGCGCGGCGTGACGCCCTCGCGGTCGAGGCTCGCGTTGACCAGCTGGAAGAAGTAGCGCGCCTCGTACGGCGCATAGTGGATGAGCGGCTTCTGCTCGAGGCAGCGCAGCGTCGGGCGCGCCGGCCACGCGGCCGCCTCGCGCTCCGGGATCGCGAGCATCAGCGCCTCGCGCCCGAGCAGCGACGACTCGAGGTTGGCGAGCGGCGGGAACGGACGCATCAGCCCGACGTCGAGCTGGCCGGACTCGAGCGCGTCGAGCTGCTCGCTCGTCACCATCTCCTTCAGCGTCAGCGCGACGCCGGGCGCGCGCTGGTGCAGCATGCGCACCATCTCCGGCAGCATGCCGTAGCCGAACGTCGCCGTGAAGCCGATGGCGATCGACCCGTACTCGCCGGTGGCCGCGCGGCGCGCCGCGGTCGCGGCCTCGTCCGCGAGGCGCAGGATCCGCGACGCGTGCGGCAGGAACGCACGGCCGGCGGCCGTGAACCGCACGACGCGGTTGGTCCGTTCGAAGAGCCGCGTGCCGACCTGGTGCTCGAGCAGCCGGATCTGCCGGCTCAGCGGGGGTTGCGTCATGTGCAGGCGCTCGGCCGCCCGGCCGAAGTGCAGCTCCTCGGCGACCGTGACGAAGCAGCGCAGCTGGCTCATCTCGTACATGATTCAAGTATTGTATTAATTGAGTCATCAATTGGTTTGATTGTGAATCATTATCCGCGGAAAATCCAACGGATAACCCGGCCCATCCGTGACCCGCAGGACGGCCTCATCCGCTGGAGGACTCATGAAGCGCATCGTCACCGCCGTGGCCTTCGGCCTCGGCCTCGCGAGCCAGGCGCTCGCCGCGTATCCGGACAAGCCCGTCACGATCATCGTGCCGTTCCCGCCCGGCGGGTCCACGGACATGGTCGCGCGCGCCATCGCTCCCAAGCTGCAGCAGAAGCTCGGCCAGCCGTTCGTCGTCGACAACCGCGCCGGCGCGACCGGCGCGATCGGCGCCACGGCCGTCAAGAACGCGGCGCCGGACGGCTACACGTTCCTCGTCGCGTCGATCGGCGTCTACGTGATCAACCCGTTCGTGCAGAAGAAGCTGCAGTACGACCCGATGAAGGACCTCGACCCGATCACCGTCGCCGTGCGCGCGCCGAACGTCCTCGTGGCCAACCCCGAGTTCCCGGCGAAGTCGGTGGCCGACCTGGTCGCGATCCTGAAGAAGACGCCGGACAAGATCACGTTCGCGTCGTCGGGCGCGGGGTCGTCCGACCACCTGACCGCGGCGCTTTTCTGGCAGAAGTCCGGCACCACCGGCATCCACGTGCCGTACAAGGGCGGCGCGCCGGCGATCACCGACCTGCTGGCCGGGCACGCCAACGTGTCGTTCCAGAACATCAACGCCGTGATCGGCCACATCAAGGCCGGCAAGCTGCGCGCGCTCGCGGTCACCGGCGAGAAGCGCTCGCCGCTCCTGCCCGACGTGCCCACGCTCGCCGAGGCGGGCGTCCCGGGCGTGGTCGTCTTCTCGTGGCAGGGCATCTCCGGCCCGCACGGGATGAACGCCGAGGCGAAGAAGAAGCTGCACGAGGCGATCGTCGCCGCGCTCAACGATCCGGAGAACCGCAAGCGGATGGAAGAGATCGGCTTCGAGATCGTCGCCAACACGCCCGAGCAGATGGCGCAGTTCCAGGCGCAGGAATACGAGCGGTGGCGGCAGGTGATCGAGGTCGGCAA
>JAYRNW010000092.1:0-7422 GCA_041911995.1 Casimicrobiaceae bacterium
CGGCCGCAGCCGGCGGCGCACGCCACGGCCGCCGCGAGCAGCACGGCGCGTCGCGTCCGGCGCGCGCACGCGCCCATGTCGCGCGCGCGCCGGGCGCGGCGGCCGCCACCCCGTACAATGACGGATGGGCAGGCGAGGACGCGGAGAAGGGCGAGCATGGATGTTCCCGGCTGGGTGCTGACCGCGACGATCTGGGCGTACTGGATCGGCGTCGGTGCGATGATCGTGCGCGTGCGCCGGCATACGCGCAAGGTGGTGGGCGTCGTGCCCGAGCAGCCGCTGGAGCGCGCGATGTGGCTGGTCTGGGTCCCGCTGGTCGCCGCGTGGGCGGTGCTGCCGTGGCTCGCGCTGCAGCGCGAGGCGGCGCCGTGGGGGCTGCCGGCGTTCGCCCGCGGGGACGGCGGCTACGCCGCGCTGCGCTGGGCGGCGGCGGCCGTGGCGGTCGCGTGCCTCGCCGGCACCGTCAAGTGCTGGGTGCGGATGGGCAAGGACTGGCGGATGGCCGTGACGTCGGAGCGCGACCAGGCGCTCATCACCGACGGCATGTTCCGCCGCGTGCGCCACCCGATCTACGCGCTGTCGATCCTGCTGATGGCGGCGACGATGGCGATCGTGCCGACGGCGCCGATGCTGGCGCTGGGCGCGGTCCACATCGGGCTCATGGTCGTCAAGGCGCGCAACGAGGAGCGCCACATGCTCGCGAGCCACGGCGACGCCTACGCGCGCTACCTCGCGAGCACCGGCCGCTTCTTCCCGCGTTTGCGCTAGCGCCGGCGCCGGCCACCGCGCCTGCGATAATCGGCACAACAGGAGTGTCGGGCGCCGCGCTGCGCGGGCCCCGTTGCGCATGGTCTTCACGCTTCTTCGTTCCGCCTGCCTCGTCGCTGCCGTGATCGTGGCCGCCGCCGTGCCTGCCGCGGCGCGCGCCGCGGCGACCGCCGCGGCCCTCGATTGCGGGCACCTCGCCGGCCCGGCCGCCACGCATGCGCTGGCGGCGCTGCCGGCGCCGCGGATCATCAACCTGTCCGGCAGCGTGCCGATCGTCACGATGCAGCCGTTCGCGGAGTTCCTGATCGCGATGGGCTACCCCGAGGCGTCGCTGCGCGACCCGCGCGACGGCGCGCTCTCGTTGAGCAGCTACACCGACAGCGCCGAGCTCGCCGGTGCCGTCGCGTGGTACTACGAGCGCGACGGCATGCGGCCGATGCTGATCGGGCACAGCCAGGGCGGCATGCTCGTCGTGCGGACGCTGCACGAGCTGAACGGCGAGTTCCGGCCGGCGGTCCCGGTGTTCGACCCGGTCGCGGGCCGGGCGCTGCCGCGCACGACGATCCACGATCCGTACACCGGCGCGCAGCGGCCCGTCGTCGGCGTCCACGTCTCGTTCGCCGCAGCGCTCGCCACCGGCGCGCTGCCGCGGCTGCTGCTCGGCCAGTGGTCGATGCTGCCGCGCCTGCGCCGGATCCCGGACACCGCGCTCGAGTTCACCGGGTTCGCGGTCCCGTGGGACCCGATCGCCGGGAACTTCGCGACCGCGGAGCCGTACGTGGCGGTCGGAACCGCGGCCGTGCGCAACGTGCTGCTGCCGGCGACGTACACGCACATCGGGCTGCCGGCGACCGAGCACCTGGCCGCCGATCCGGTCACGCGCGCGTGGATCGACGACTACGTGCCGGAGGCGTCTCCCCCGATCCCGGACGCGCCGGGTGTCGACGTCCGCAACCTCGTGCACGCGGCGGAGCTGTGGCACAGCATCCGCGTGCACTGGTGCCGCGAGGGGCTGCGCCGGGCCGCCGCACCGGGCCTGTCGTGACGATGCGCGGCCGGCTCAACCTCTTCCAGGCGGCGATGCTGCGCTGGCGCGAGCTCGCGCCGTACAACGCCGTGCACGCCGCCGAACTGCCTGGGCCGCTCGACGCCACGCGCCTGGCCGCGGCGGTGGCCGCGCACCTGACGGCGGCGGGGCTGTCCGGCTTCACGCTCGACGCGCGGGGCCGCCGCTACGAATACGCGGGCGGCGCGGCGGCGCCCGAGGTCGCCGTGCTTGCGGGCGGCGACGACCCGCTCGCCGTGCTCGCCGCCGAGATGCAGCGGCAGATGGAGCTGCCGTTCCCCGCCGAAGGCCGGTTCGACCCGCTGCGCTTCTTCGCGGTCGACGCCGGGGCGACGTTCCACCTGGGCGTGGCCTACGACCACTTCGTCGCCGGCGGCGACTCGCTGGTCGTGCTGGTCAAGGCGATCGCGTGCCGGTACGCCGGCGAAGTGCTGCCGGACGCGCCGCCGGAGCGGTACCCGCCTGCTTACCGGCGCCTCTTCGCCCGCAACGCGGGGTGGGCCTGGCTGGGCCTGCACTGGATACCGGCCGTGCTGCTGCGCATGGCGCGCGCATTCCGGCCGCGCTTCCCGCACGGCGACGGCCTCGCCAACGCGTATACGTGGTTCGAGCTCCCCGCCGCCGACCACGCCGCGCTGCTGCGCACGGCGCGCGCGTGGGGCGTGACGCAGAACGACCTCGTCATCGCGCTGCTGCTGCAGGCGCTGGCGCCGCTGACGCCCGAGCGACTGACCGCGCCGCGGCGCCGCGAGCTCGCCGTCGCGTCGGTCTTCAACCTGCGTCGCGAGTTTCCCGGCACGCCGGCGACGACGTGGGGGCAGTTCTTGAGCTCGTTCTTCGTGTCCGACCCGGTCGCGCCCGACGCCACGCTCGAGTCGCTGGCCCGCGCCGTCCATGCGCAATCGCAGCGCGTGAAGAAGCTGCGGCTCTACCTGCAGACGCTGCACTTCCTCGCGTGGGGCGGGCTCGCGTGGCGGTATTGCACACCGGCGCAGCAGCGCCGGATGGACGCCAAGGCCCATCCGGTCTGGGGCGGCGTGTCGATGCTGGCGGTCGACTCGCTGTGGCGAGCCGCACCCGGGCAGGCGCGCGCGCTGCGCTACCAGCGCGCGATCTCCACGGGGCCGTCGACGCCGGTGGTGCTGGCGCCGGCCGGCGTCGGCGACGGCCTCGTCGTCGGCGTTTCGTATCGCACGTCGGCGTTCCGCCGCGAGGACATCGCTAGAATAGTGGCCACCTTCGTCGCGTCCGCCCGCAGCCTCGGATGAATCACCGCCGCCTCCTCGCCCTGTGCGCGCTCGCCGCTGCGGTGCTCGCCGTTGCTGCGTGTACGGTGCGGCCGCTGCGCGACGGCGAGCAGCCGCCGCCGCCGCCGCCGCCGCCGGCGCTGGACCAGGCCGTCGAGGAGCGCATCCTGGCGCTCGATCCGGAGCGGATCACCGCCGCCGACGTGCGCGACACGCTCGCCAGGGCGCCGGCGCCGCGGATCATGCTCGTGCACGGCGGCATCTATCCGGTGCACCTCGCGATGACCTCGTTCGGCGAGTTCCTGGTCGGCATGGGCTACCCCGAGGCGCGCATCCGCCACCCGCGCGACGGCGCGTGGTCGCACAGCCCGTACGAGGACGAGCGCCAGCAGGCGGGGACGCTCGCGTGGTATTACGAGCACGACGGCACGCGGCCGCTGGTGATCGGGCACAGCCAGGGCGGCATGCAGGCGGTGAAGATCCTGCTCGTGCTCGCCGGCGCCTTCGGCCCCGACGTCGAGGTCTGGAATCCGGTGACCGACGTCTCGGAGCGCCGGACCGCGATCGACGATCCCCTCACGGGCCGCCGGCAGCCGGTGGTCGGCTTCAAGATCCCCTACGCATCGGCGGTGGGCGCGGGCGGGGCGGCGCTCCTGCTGCCCAACCAGTGGGTCATGATCGGCCGGCTGCTGACCATTCCGGATTCCGTCGACGAGTTCGTCGGCTACTGGATCGACTTCGACACGTGGGCGTGGACGCTGCCGGGGGTGGAGGCCACCCGCACGTTCACCGGCAGCGGCGGCGCGCGCGTGCGCAACGTGACGCTGCCGGCCGGCAACAACCACGTCGTGATGCCGATCTCCCGCGAGCTCGCGACCGACCCCGCGTTGCGCCCGTGGATCGACGCCTACCGGCCGGGTACGCCCGCGGCGGAACCGCCGCCCGGCGCCCCGGCCAACGCGCTGTGGGTGGCCGACGTCTGGTACTACGTCAAGAAGCACTGGGCGCTCGAGGCGCAGCGGTACGTGAGCGCCCGTCGCGCCGGCGCCAAGCCGACGGTGACGGGCAAGTTAGAATAGCAATTTGCCTGCGGGCTTCCGGCCCCGCCGGGCGCGGAGGGGCCGAGCCCTTCCCCGCGGCGGACCGGAATCCCCAGAAGGCTCCGACCCAGTTTCCGCGAAACCCAGACGATGGCAGGTCCACTGGCGGGAAAGACGGCGCTCGTCACCGGCGCAGCGCGCGGCATCGGCCGCGCCATCGCGGTGAAGCTCGCGGCCGAAGGCTGCGACGTCGCCGTGAACTACTACAACAGCGCGGAGGCCGCCGAGGCGCTGTGCGCGCAGCTGCGCGCGCAGGGCCGCCGTGCGCACGCGATCCAGGGCAGCGTCGGCATCCCCGACAGCGTGGACGAGATGTTCGCCGAGTTTCGCAAGCACTTCGACCGGCTCGACGTCGTCGTGTCCAACGCGGCGTCGGGCGTGCTGAAGCCGGCCGTCGACATGACGCTCAAGCACTGGCGCTGGTGCCTCGAGACGAACGCGCTCGCGCTCAACCTGCTGGTGCAGCGCGCGCTGCCGCTGATGCAGGGCGGCGGCCGCGTCGTCGCGATGTCGAGCCTGGGCGCGCAGCGCGCGCTGCCCGGCTACGCGTTCGTCGGCGCGTCGAAGGCCGCGCTGGAGGCGCTCGCCCGCGCGCTCGCGCAGGAGCTCGGCCCGCAGGGCATTCGCGTCAACGTCGTGTCGGCCGGCGTGGTCGACACCGACGCGCTGTCGTACTTCCCGAACCGCGACGCGCTGCTCGACGACTTCGCGCGCCGCACGCCGGCCGGGCCGGTGCTGACACCGGAGGACGTCGCGAACGCCGTCTTCCTCCTGTGCCTGCCCGAGGCGGCGATGATCAACGGCCACACGCTCGTCGTCGACGGCGGGTTCGCGATTTCCGGCTGAACCGATGGGACTCCCCGTTCCTTCCGGCATCGCCGGCAAGACCGCGATCGTGACCGGCGGCAGCCGCGGCATCGGCCGCGCGATCGTCGACCTGCTGGCCGCCGAGGGCGCCGACGTCACGTTCTTCTACCGCGACAACGCGGCAGCCGCGGAGGCGGTCGTCGCCGCCGCGCGAACGGCCGGGCGCACGGTCGCCGCGGAGCGCGTCGACATCCGCGACGCGGCGGCGTGCGTGGAGGCGGTCGAGCGCATCGCCGACCGCACCGGGCGCATCGACCTCCTCGTCAACAACGCGGGCGTGATCCGCGACGGGCCGCTCGCCGGGTTCTCCGACGACGACGTCCGCGACGTGCTCGACACCAACGTGACCGGCGTGTTCAACGCGACGCGCGCCGTCGTGCCGTTCATGATCTCGCGCCGCAGCGGCCGGATCGTCAACCTGAGCTCGGTGTCGGGCGAGAAGGGCGGGCGCGGGCAGACCAATTACGCGGCGTCGAAGGGCGCCGTCAACGCGTTCACCAAGGCGCTCGCCGTCGAGCTCGCGGCGCGAAAGATCCAGGTGAACGCGGTCGCGCCGGGCGTCATCGACACCGAGATGTCGCAGGCGGTGCGCGATCTCGCCGGCGACGAGGTCAAGGCGCGGATCCTGATGAAGCGCTACGGCACGGCGGACGAGGTCGCGTACGCGGTCTGGTTCCTGCTGTCCGACTACGCGAGCTACGTCACCGGCCAGGTCCTGACCGTGGACGGCGGGTTCAAGATGGAGTGAAGAAGGCCCAGGGGCCGTGACGCCGGGCGACCGGCGCGACGCCCACAGGATTGGCAACCGCCGGCCGCTCCGGCGGCGGGCGCCGGGAAACGAGAGGATGCAATGACGACGACAACACCCATCACGCAGGACGAAATCGACGCGGTCTTCCCGACGGTCGCCGAAACGATGGCCGACGCGCTCGGCTGCGACGTCGAGGACATCAAGCCGAACGTGTCGCTGATCGAGGGGCTCGACGCCGAGTCGATCGACTTCCTCGACATGGTGTTCAGGCTGGAGCGCGCGTTCAAGATCAAGATCCCGCGCGGCAAGATCGTGGAGAACGCGCGCGGCACGCTGACCGAGGCGGAGTTCGAGCAGAAGGGCGTCGTGACCGACGTCGGCATGGCGCAGCTGAAGGCGTACCTGTCCGAGGTGCCGGCCGAGCGGTTCAAGGCGCCGATGAAGGTCGCCGACATTCCGCGGCTCTTCACGCCGGAAACGTTCTGCAAGCTCGTCGTGCAGGCGCAGCGCGACGCGAAGGCGGCCGCCTGACGCACGTCACGCACCGCGCGCGATGAGCGACCACTTCGCCGCCTTTTCGTTCGTCGACCGGATCGTCGAGGTCGTCCCGGCGACGCGCGCGCGCGGCGTGTACGCGATCCCCGCGGGCCTGCCGGCGTTCCCGCAGGCGCTGGTCGCCGAAGCGGTGGGCCAGCTGGCCGCTTGGGTGGCGATGGACCACATCGGCTATCGCGGCCGGCCGGTCGCGGCGCTGGCGATGCAGACCCGGTTCCTGCGCGAGGCGCGGCCCGGGGACCGGCTCGACCTCGCCGTCGAGATCGAGAGCTGCGACGACGACGCCGTGGCCTACCGCGGTCACGCGACGATCGCCGGCGAGCGCGCGCTCGAGCTCGACGAGTGCCTGGGGCCGATGCTGCCCACCGCGGAGTTCGACGACCCGGCGGCGCTGGCGGCGCGTTACGCGCTGCTGTGCGGCGCGGGCGCGCCGCCGGGGCGCTTCCGCGGCGTGGACCTGCCGCCGGTGACGCGTACCGGAGGGGTCGCGGGCGAGTCGGCCGAGGCGACGCTCGCCGTGCCCGCGGAGGCGGCGTTCTTCCGCGACCACTTCCCGCGCCGCCCGGTGTTCCCGGCGACGCTGCTGGTCGACGCGCAGATCGGGCTCGCGCTGGCGCTCGCCGCCGAGTCCGGCCGCTGGCCCGCGCACACGCCGCTCGTCGCGGCGCGGATGACCAACGTCAAGGTGCGCGCGTTCACGCCGCCGGGGCAGGTCCTGACGCTCACGGCGACGTTGAAGCCGCAATCCGGCCGGACCGCGACCGTCCAGATGGGCGCGCAGGCCGAGGGCCGCGTGGTCGCGACCGCGCGGCTCGAGATCGCGGAAAGCACCGCGCACGCGGAGGCGGCATGAGCGTCGCGAGTACCCGTCGGCGCGTTGCCGTCACCGGCGTGGGGATGGTCACGCCGGTGGGCAACGACGTCGCGACGACGTGGGACGCGCTGCTCGCCGGCCGCAGCGGCGGCGCGCCGATCACGCTGTTCGCCGCCTCGGGGTTCTCGACGCACATCGCCGCCGAGTCCGGCCGCTGGCCCGCGCACACGCCGCTCGTCGCGGCGCGGATGACC
>JAYRNW010000093.1:0-4743 GCA_041911995.1 Casimicrobiaceae bacterium
AACGACGCCTTGAGCACTTGCGCAGCCTTGGCGCTCGTTTCCGCGTCGGACGGCTTGGTCGCGCAGCCGACGACTCCCGCGGCCGCGAGCGCGGCGACCGTCCATCCGATGACTCGCATGTTCATGGCCGGCCTCCGGTCAACGCTTGATCGCCGGCGCGTCGAACGCGGCGCCGTTGGCATTCTTCGCGAGGAACATCGTCAGCGCGATCGACGCGTCCGACGTGAACTCGAGCTCGGGGAAGCGCTGCTGGCGGAAGCAGTCGTTGAGCCGCCACTGGAACGACCGCAGCTCGCCCTGCGACACGCGGTACGCCGGCCACGTCGTGTAGGCCTTCTGCGCGCCCGCCTTGCTGGTCAGGTTCGGCAGGTCCTGCAACCGGATGCGCTTGCCGTCCTCGCCGTGGCAGGTCGCGCACGCGAAGTCGTGCGGGCCGCCGCGGAAGTAGAACATCTTCTCGCCCAGCCGGTACGCCTCGTCCTCCTTCGGGTGCGTGCCGGCGACGTTCATCCGGACGCCGCGCGATTCCGACGTGACGAACGCGACCAGCGCCTCGATGTCGGATTTCACGCCGGGGTTCCCGAACGGGTTCTTCTTCGCGTCGGCCTCGGTGAACCCCTGCAGCTTGACCATGCACCAGACGAGGCGCGTCTCGAGGTCCATCACGCGGTCGGCGTCGGCGAAGTACCGCGGCAGCTGCGCGTACGCGCCCTTGACCACGCCCGGGCCCAAGCCCAGGTCGCACTTCTCGAGCGACACCTTGTTCGGGCCGCGCGGCTCCTTCCAGAGGCCTTCGCCGCGCGCCTCCCACAGCTCGGCCGGGTTGCCGTCCTGCAGCGCGGCGCGGTACTTCGCGATCTCGTCGACCGCGGACGTCTGCGCGAGCGCGGCGCCGACGGCGAGCGCGAGCACGGACGCGACGGCGGCGGCGCGGGCGCGTGCCCGCCGGGGAGTGTTGCTCATCTGCGGCCTCCTCAAGTTGGATGCGCCCGGCGCGAAACGCGCCCGGGGGTTCGAGGCCGCGTCGCCGGCGCGCTTCGTCGCGCGGCCGGTCGCGCCGCCTTCGTGTCGTCGTGGTGGTGCCGCGCTACGCGATCGTCGCCTCGTCGGTGCGCTTGTCTCCCCGGTTGTCCACCCACGTGATCGCTACCTTGTCGCCCTTCGCGCCGCCCTTGAACCGGAACGACAGGAACGGGTTCTTCGAGATCGCGGGCCCCCACTGGGCGGCCAGCACGGTCTTGCCGTTGTGCGTGGCGTTCACGGTCTGGATGAACCACGCCGGGATGACCTTGCCCTGCGCGTCCTTGCGCTGGCCGGTCTCCATCTCGTGGTTCATCAGCACCTTCACCTCGGTCGCGTCGCCGACGACGCTGGCGCGGATTCGCATCGGATCTGCCATGGCTACCTCCTTCGGTTCGTCGTACGCGGATCAGCCGCCGCAGCCGCCGAGCGTAACCTTGATTTCCTTGCTCGCGACGTAGAGCTTGCCGTCGGCCTTCACCAGCGCGTAGACGTTCGAGCTCTGGCCCATCTTCACGCGCGTCGACAGCGCGGGCTCGGTGCCCGCCGGGATGTCGAACGACGCGGCGAGGACGCTCGGGTTCTTCTCGATCACGATCGCGATCGACTCGGTCTTCGGGATCGAGCTCGCCACGCCGATCGGCACCACCGCGCCGTTCTCGGCGATGTCCGGCGTCTGCACGAACGCGATGTCCTTGCTCTGCGCCGGCGGGCCGCCACCCAGCGCCTTGACGGCCTGGTCGAGCGTCGTCGCCTCGAACGCGGCCTTGTTCCAGGCCTGCGCCAATGCCTCGCCCGGCTTCAACCAGCCGGCCGCGGCCAGCACCGCCAGCAGCGTGACGCCGCCGCCGGTCTTCAGCACCTCCCTGCGCTGCGTGTCCATCGTGCCCCCTCCTCCGTATGACAACGTTGCATTCTAGCGCCGGCCGCGCCCGCGCGCCCGGTGAATCGGCCATGCGCGTCCGTCCGGCAGCCGCCCGTCCGGGCCGCCCTTCCGGCGTCAGTGGCGGGCGGCGAAGTCCATGAGGTCGCGGCGCAGCGGCTTCTGCGTGTCGAGCCGGCTCGCGACCTGCTCGCACATCCGCCGGCAGATCTCGACGAACTGCGGATCCGACATCCGGTAGTACACGGCGTTGCCGTCGCGGCGGCGCTCGACCATGCCGGCGTTCAGCATGAGCGCGAGATGCCGCGACACGTTGGTCTGCGTCGCCCCGATCGCCGCGACGATCGCCGACACCGACCGCTCGTCGTCGCAGATCGCGTGCAGGATCTTGAGCCGCGTCGGCTCCGCCAGCACGCCGAAATACCGCGCGATTACCGCGAACACCGGGTCGAGCCCGCCCGTTTCGCCTCCGCCCGCCGGCGCCCCGCCGCCGCGCCCGCCCGTCCCCGCCCGCTTCCTGGCCGCCATAGGGTTATGAGCATATGCGCATGTTCGGCGGGGTGTCAACGGCGGGCTGCGGCGCGCGCCGCGCCCCCCCTTCTGCACCCGGCGGACGGGTGCCCCGCCGGTCGACGCCGGACGGACGCTAGATGGTCATGCTCGCCGCGTTGAGGATGCCGACCGCGACCGCCAGCGCGGCGAGCACGGTGGCGTCGGCGACCTGCCCGTCGCGGATCGCCGCCGACATCCGGGGCAGCAGCTTGCCGACCAGGAAGAACACGACGACCTGCACGACCAGCGCGACGCCGCCCCACGCGACCAGGTCGCCGACCGTCACGCTCTGCGTCACGGCGCGCGCGAGCGGCAGCACGAACCCGACGACGGCGCCCGCGAGCGAGATCGCCGCTGCGCTGTTGCCCTGCCGGATCAGCTTCAGCTCGTCGTAGGGCGTGACGGCGAGGTAGACGACGAGGAACAGGACCAGCAGCGCGAGCGACAGCGCGAAGTACAGCAGGAACGCCGGGAGTCCGGCGAGCGATTCGGACAGCGTCATGGCGGGCCTCGTCGTACTAGGTGAAGTAATGGGGAACGAAGCGGCTGGTGTTGCGGGTGATCGGGCTCGCGTCCTCGCGCAGGCCGATGCCCGCCGGCTCGTCGCCGACGATCCACGCGCCAATCGTCGCGTAGTCGTCGCCGAAGCGCGGGATCGGCGCGTACGCCTGGTAGATGCGGCCTTCCTCGCCGTATTCGCCGTCGGCGGCGATCGTCGTGCCGCCGGCGTGGACGACGACGTTGGCGCCCTCGCGCGACAGCAGCGGCTTCTCGACGTAGTCGCCGCGGATGCGGCCGGGCTCGAAGTACGCGGGCAGCAGGTTCGGATGGTCGGGGAAGAGCTCCCAGAGGATCGGCAGCAGGCCCTTGTTCGACAGCAGCATCTTCCACGCCGGCTCGATGACGCGCAGCGGTGACGCGAGCAGGTGCGGGCCGAACGCCTCGTCGGCCAGCCACTCCCACGGGTAGAGCTTGCACAGCACGCGGATCTCCTCGTCGTGCTCGTCGACGAAGATGCCGGCGGTCGCGTCCCAGCCGACGTCGGCGATCGCGACGAACCGCGCGTCCACGCCGCCCTGCGTCGCGACGTCGCGCAGGTAGTCGAGGTTGCCGCGGTCCTCCTCGGAGTCGGCGGCGCACGTGAAGTGCACGGGCGTGCCGGCCGACCACGTGACGGCGAACGCGCGCCAGCTCGCGATCAGCTTCTCGTGCAGCGAGTTGAACTGGTCGGCGTCCGGATTGGTCGGCCGGATCTTCTGCTCGAGCCAGCGCCACTGGGCGACCGAGGCCTCGAGCAGCGCGGTCGGCGTGTCGGCGTTGTACTCGAGGAGCTTCGGCGGGCCCTTGCCGTCGTACGCGAAGTCGAAGCGGCCGAAGAGCGACAGCTCCTTCGCGCGCCACGAGCGCGCGACGCGCTCCTGCCACGCGCGCGGGATCGCGAGCGCGTCGAAGCGGTTGCGCGCGACGATGTGCTCGGCGGCGTCGAGGCAGCGCGCGTGCAGCTCGGCGGCCGCGGCTTCCAGCGCGTCGACCTCCTCCCACGTGAAGCGGTAGCAGCGCGACTCGTCCCAGTAGGTGCCGTCGATCGAGTGGTACGAAAAGCCGATCTCCTCGCAGTCCTCGCGCCAGTTCGCACGCGGCTCGCACGGCTCGCGGATCACGATGCGGACGACCCGTGCGAGCCGAAGCCGCCGTGCGAGATGCTGTGGCCGCCCGACGACGAGCCGCTGCGCGAGCTGCCGCCGCCGCTGCCGTAGTGGCCGCTGCTGTAGCTGTGCCACGTGCTGGTCGACGGGCCGTACGAGCGCGAGCGCGCGGCTCCCTGCGCGGCCTGCTCCTCGCAGTCCTTCGGGTCGCCCCAGTCGGCGAGGCACTCCTCGCGCGTCGCGTAGGCGGCGCGGCGGTTGGTCGACGGCGCGTCGCCGCACGCGGAGAGCGCGGCCGCGCCGATCAGCACCAGCGTGACGCAGGCGGAGGACTTGCGGGGACGGCGCGGCATCGACGGGCGGTCGGGGCGAGCGGGGTCGGAGCCGCAAGCTTGCCACGGACTCGTGGATTCGCACAGCGGTCGCCGGGCTTGCGGCCCCGATCCCGATCGGGGAACCCGATGCAGCGTCGGCGCTCGGGGTCAGAGCCGTAACGTTCCGGCGTTAAGGGTCGGCGTTAAGGGTCAGAGCCTTAAGGTTCCATCGGCGCGCTTGGGTCGGCGTTCGCGCTTGGGGTCAGAGCCGTAAGGTTCCGGCCGCAAACGCGGCGCGACAACACGCGGCAGTGCCCCCGAACCATAA
>JAYRNW010000094.1:0-11434 GCA_041911995.1 Casimicrobiaceae bacterium
ATCGACCCCAAAGCATCCAAAGCATCGCCCCACCTTACGGCTCTGACCCCGACGCTCACCCCCGCCGGTTGAAGTCGGCCAGCCGGAACCCCAGCAGGAACAGCGCGCCGAAGTAGGCGAGCGCGCCGGCGGCGACGATGGCGCACAGCCGCCCCGCCCGCGCCGCCAGGCCGGCGTCCAGCCACCATTGCGCCGGGCCGGCGAGCGCGTACAGCAGCGCGGCGAGCACGCCCAGCGCGACCAGCAGCCGGCACAGGAACGAGAGCCAGCCCGGCCGCGGCACGAAGACGCCGTTGCGCCGCAGGAACCAGAACAGCAGGCCCGCGTTCACGCACGCGCCGAGGCTCGTCGCCAGCGTGAGGCCGGCGTGCCCCAGCGGCCACATCAGGATCACCGCCAGCGTCTGCGTGATCACGACGGTCAGGAACGCGATCTTCACCGGCGTGCGCATCTGCTGCCGCGCGAAAAACCCCGGCGCGAGGATCTTGACGAGGATCAGCGCCGGCAGGCCGACGCCGTAGCCCAGCAGCGCGGCGCGCGTCTGCCAGACGTCGGCGGCGCCGAACCGGCCGTACTGGTAGAGCGTCGTGATCATCGGGACCGCGAGCAGCCACAGCGCGAACGCCGCCGGCAGCGCGAGCAGCAGCGCGAGCCGCAGCCCCCAGTCGAGCAGGGCCGAGTACTCGGCGTGGTTGTCCTCGCTGTGCAGCTGCGCGAGCGACGGCAGCAGCACGGTCCCCAGCGCCACGCCCAGCAGCGCGCTCGGGAACTCCATCAGCCGGTCCGCGTACGTGATCCACGAGATCCGGCCGTCGCCCAGCAGCGCTGCGAGTTGCGTGTTGATGAGCGCCGAGATCTGCGCGGCCGACACGCCGAGGATCGCCGGCCCCATCAGCAGCAGCACGCGCCGCACGCCTTCGTCGCGCCAGTCGAAGCGCGGCCGCGGCAGCATCGACAGCCGCGCGAGCGGCGCGACCTGGAACGCGAGCTGCGCGACGCCGCCGATGGCCACCCCCCCCGCCAGCGCGAGGATCGGCGGGTCGAAGAAGCGCGCGAGGAAGATCGCCGAGCCGATGATCGACAGGTTGAGCAGCACCGGCGTGAACGCCGGGACCGCGAAGCGCCGGTAGACGTTGAGCACGCCGCCCGCGAGCGACACCAGCGACACGAACAGGATGTACGGGAACACGATGCGGATCAGGTCCGCCGTCAGCTCGACCTTGCCCGGCGTGCGCGCGAACCCGCCGGCGAGCAGGTAGACGAGCCACGGCGCCGCGAGCACGCCCAGCACCGAGACGCCGAGCAGCACGACGGCGAGCAGCGTGCCGACGCGGCCGACCAGGTCGCGCGTCGCGTCCTCGCCGCGCTGCCGGTGGTACTCGGCGAGGACCGGCACGAACGCCTGCGAGAACGCGCCCTCCGCGAACATCCGCCGCAGGATGTTCGGCAGCCGGAACGCCGCCTCGAACGCGTCCATCTGCATCCCGGCGCCGAACACGGCCGCCTTCAGGCTCTCGCGGGCGAGCCCGGTGATGCGGGAGGCCAGCGTCATCCCGCTGACGGTGGAAAGGGCGCGGAGGAGGTTCACGGAAGGCGGCGGCGGGTACCGGGCGGCGGCGCGGGCGCCGCGGCGCGTGGCGCCGGCAAACCCTTGTCGAAACAGCCGAATCGGGTTATTATTACCGGCTAACCCGGAATTATCCAACCGTTGACACTTCCGGATCCCTCCGGAACCTCGAGGAAACCCATTCCATGGCCAATTCGGCGCAAGCAAGGAAGCGCGCCCGGCAGGCGGAAGCGACGCGCAAGCGCAACGCGAGCCTCAAGTCGGAACTGCGCACGGCAGTCAAGAAGGTCCGCAAGGCGATCGCCTCCGGCGACAAGACCGCCGCCGCGAAGACGATGCAGGAATCGCAGGCGGTGATGGACCGCATCGCCGACAAGAAGGTCGTGCACAAGAACATGGTGTCGCGCACGAAGTCGCGGCTCTCGTCCGCGATCAAGGCGCTGGCCTAGCCCGCACCCGATCCGCCGTCCCCGCGCCGCGGGGAGCCGCCGAAGACAGCGCCGCACGGCGCTGTTTTCCGTTGCGGGGTCGCCGCGCCGGCCCCGCGGGGTCGCCGTGCTAGTATTTTCTTCCTGCGCGCGACCGCCGGCGGCCGCGCGCGACGCCCCTTCCGGCCCCTTTCGTCCCCATGCCCGCCGCGCCGCCGTCGCACTTCCTGCAGTTCCGCGACTTCTCGCGCGACGAGTTCGCGCACCTGTTCGAGCGCACGCGCCGGATCAAGGAGCGCTTCAAGCGCTACGAGGTCTACCAGCCGCTGCGCGACCGCACGCTCGCGATGGTGTTCGAGAAGGCGTCGACGCGCACGCGCGTGTCGTTCGAGGCCGGCATGAACCAGCTGGGCGGCATCGCGATCAACCTCAATCGCGGCGACACGCAGCTCTCGCGCGGCGAGCCGATCGAGGACGTCGCGCGCGTGATCTCGCGGATGGTCGACGTCGTGATGATCCGCACGTTCGAGCAGGCGATCATCGACCGCTTCGCCGCGCACTCGCGCGTGCCGGTGATCAACGGTCTCACCAACGAATACCACCCGTGCCAGATCCTCGCCGACGTCTACACGTACGTCGAGCACCGCGGCAGCATCGCCGGCCGCACGGTCGCGTGGGTCGGCGACGGCAACAACGTCTGCAACACGTGGCTGCAGGCGGCGGCCATCCTGGGCTTCACCGTGCACGTCGCGACCCCCGCCGGCTACGCGGTGGACGAGCGGGTCGCCGCGCCGTACCGCGACCACTTCCGGACCTTCGCCGACCCGATGGACGCGTGCCGCGGCGCCGACCTCGTCACGACCGACGTGTGGACGAGCATGGGCTTCGAGGCCGAGAACGACGCGCGCCGCCGCGCGTTCGCCGACTGGATGGTCGACGCCGAGATGATGCGGCAGGCGAAGCCCGACGCGCTGTTCATGCACTGCCTGCCCGCGCATCGCGGCGAGGAGGTCGCCGCCGACGTGATCGACGGGCCGCAGAGCGTCGTCTGGGACGAGGCCGAGAACCGGCTGCACGCGCAGAAGGCGCTGCTCGAATACCTGGTCTGCGGCCGCGTCGACGCCTGATTCCGCGCGCCCGCCCCGCGTCGCGGCGCGCTTGCCGCATCCCTTGCCCGGAGCCCGTCCGTGAATCGTCCTTCGCTGCCCGCCGTCCTCGCCGCCGCCGCGCTCGCCGCGTCGCTAGCGGTGCCCGCCTCCGCGCAGTCCTGGCCGGACAAGCCGATCCGCTTCGTGATGTCGGCGCCGGCCGGCAGCTCGATCGACGTGCTCGGCCGCACGATCGCCGACCGGCTGAAGGACCGGCTGGGCCAGCCGGTGGTGGTCGAGAACAAGCCGGCGGCCGGCGGCACCGTCGCGGTCGGCGAGATCGCGAAGGCCGCGCCGGACGGCTACACGATGGTGCTCGCGTTCAACGGTCCGCTGTCGATCGCGCCGCTGCTGCAGAAGCTCCCGTACGACGTGCAGAAGGAGCTCTCGCCGGTGATCACGACGACGAGCCAGCCGAACGTGCTCGCGGTCAACGCGCAGCTGCCGGCGAAGGACGTGAAGGAGCTCGTCGCGTACGCGAAGGCCAACCCGGGCAGGCTCAACTACGCGTCGGTCGGGCCCGGCAGCTCGTCGCACCTGAACGGCGAGCTATTGAAGTCGCTCGCCGGCATCGACATCGTGCACATCCCGTTCAACGGCTCGCCGCCGGCGGTCACGTCGACGGTGCAGGGCGAGACGCAGATGATCTTCGCCGTCATGCAGCCGCTGCAGCCACAGATCCAGGCCGGCAAGCTGCGCCCGCTCGCCGTCACGTCGGCGAAGCGCTTCCCGCTGCTGCCCGACCTGCCGACGATCGCCGAGAGCGGCTACCCGAAGTTCGAGGCGCTCGCGTGGAACGGCGTGCTGGTGCCCGCCGGCACGCCGCCGCCGGTGATCGCGCGGCTGAACGCCGAGATCAACGCGATCCTGAAGCAGCCGGACGTCGTGCAGAAGCTCAACGCCGCCGGCTTCGACCTCGTCGGCGGCACGCCGGCCGAGTTCGGTGCGCTGATCCGCGCCGAGTCCGACAAGTGGGCGCCGATCATCCGGAGCGCCGGCATCAAGATCGACTGACGTCGCAAGCGACGTCAGTCGTCCCGAGGAGCGCAGCGACGAGGGACCTGCTGTCAAGGGCCTGCTGTCAAGGGTCAGAGCCGTAATATGGCCGCCGAACGACCGTCGTCGGTTCGCAGCCGCGCGCGGCGCCCGTATTACGGCTCTGACCCCGATTTCAGACCCCGATTTCAGTCCTTCCCCTGGTCGGCGTCGGTCAGCCGCGGCAGCGGCGAGCTCTCGGTCGGGCGCAGGAGCCCGGTGCGCGTGTAGGTGATGAGCTTGTCGCGGGTGTCGGCGATGTCGAGGTTGCGCATCGTCAGCTGCCCGATCCGGTCCTGCGGCGTGAAGAACGCGTGGCCCTTCTCCATCGTCAGCCGCTCGGGCTTGTACGTGAGGTTGGGGCTCGTCGTGTCGAGGATCGAGTAGTCGTTGCCGCGGCGCAGCTCCAGCGTGACCTCGCCGGTGATCGCGCGCGCCACCCAGCGCTGCGCCGTCTCGCGCAGCATCATCGCCTGCGAGTCGAACCAGCGGCCCTGGTAGAGCAGCCGGCCCAAACGCCTGCCGCTGTCGCGGTACTGCTCGATCGTGTCCTCGTTGTGGATGCCGGTGACGAGCCGCTCGTAGGCGATGTGCAGCAGCGCCATCCCGGGCGCCTCGTAGATGCCGCGGCTCTTCGCCTCGATGATCCGGTTCTCGATCTGGTCGCTCATGCCGAGGCCGTGGCGGCCGCCGATGGCGTTGGCCTCGAGCAGCAGCGCGACCTCGTCGGCGAACGTGGCGCCGTTCAACGCGACCGGGCGCCCTTCGTCGAAGCGCACGCTGACGGTCTCCGGCTTCACGGCGACGTCGTCGCGCCAGAACGCGACGCCCATGATCGGCTCGACGATGCGGATCCCCTTGTCGAGGAACTCGAGGTCCTTCGCCTCGTGCGTCGCGCCGAGCAGGTTCGAGTCGGTCGAGTAGGCCTTCTCCGTGCTCATCTTGTAGCCGAACCCGGCGCGCGCGAGGTACTCGGACATCTCCTTGCGGCCGCCCAGCTCGTCGATGAACCTCGCGTCGAGCCACGGCTTGTAGATGCGCAGCCCCGGGTTGGCGAGGAGGCCGTAGCGGTAGAACCGCTCGATGTCGTTGCCCTTGTACGTGCTGCCGTCGCCCCACACGTGGACGTCGTCGTCGCGCATCGCGACGACGAGCATCGTGCCGGTGACCGCGCGCCCGAGCGGCGTCGTGTTGAAGTACGTGGCCCCCGCCGTCGAGATGTGGAACGCGCCGGCCTGCAGCGCCGCGATCCCTTCGGCGACCAGCGCGGCGCGGCAGTCGACGAGGCGCGCGGCTTCGGCGCCGTACTGCAGCGCGCGGCGCGGGATGTCGTCGTAGTCGGGCTCGTCGGGCTGGCCCAGGTTGGCCGTGTACGCGTAAGGAATGGCGCCCTTCGCGCGCATCCAGTGCAGCGCGGCGCTGGTGTCCAGGCCGCCGGAGAACGCGATGCCGACCTTCTGGCCGACGGGAAGGTCCTGCAGGATGTGCGACATGGCGGGCGTGTGGGGAAGAGCGCGAAATCGGGTATTCTAGCCGACGCGCCGCCGCCGGGCCGGGCGGCGCCTTCGGAGGAACGGGATGCCGGACAGCAAGCTCCATCGTTATGCAAGCGCGCACGCGGTCGTGACGTGGGACGCGGCGCGCTGCATCCACGCCGCCGAGTGCGTGCGCGGGCTGCCCGAGGCGTTCGACCCGCACGCGAAGCCGTGGATCCGCCCCGACGCCGCGGACGCCGCGTCGCTCGCCGAGGTCGTCAACCGCTGCCCGTCCGGCGCGCTCGCGATGCAGCACGCCGACGGGACCTCCGCGCTCGTCCCGCCGCCGCTCAACACAGGCCAGGTGACGGCCGACGGCCCCAATTACCTGCGCGGCAACCTGACGCTGCGGCAGGGCGACGCCGTCGTCGAGGACACGCGGATCGCGCTGTGCCGCTGCGGCGCCTCGCAGAACAAGCCGTATTGCGACGGCAGCCACAGGAAGACCGGGTTCACGGATGCCGGCACGCTGCCGGTCGAGGTGCCCGCGCCGCCCGGCACCGACCTGTCGGCGCCGCTGACGATCAAGCCGCTCGCCAACGGGCCGGTGCAGTGCGCCGGCCCGCTCGCGCTGCGCGGCGCCGACGGCCGCACGGCCTTCTCGGACCAGACGTTCCTGTGCCGCTGCGGCGGCTCGCAGAACAAGCCGTACTGCGATGGCACCCACCGCAGGATCGGCTTCACCGCCTGACCCTCACGCCCGCGACCTCGCCATGCCCTCGTTCGACATCGTCTCCGAAGTGAATCAGGTCGAGGTCCGCAACGCCGTCGACCAGGCCAACAAGGAAGTGTCGACGCGCTTCGACTTCAAGGGCTCCGACGCGCGCGTCGAGCACAAGGAGAGCGTGCTGACGCTCTACGCCGACGACGACTTCAAGCTGTCGCAGGTCACCGACATCCTGACCGGCAAGCTCACGAAGCGCGGCGTGGACGTCCGCTCGCTCAAGTACGGCGACGTCGAGAAGATCTCCGGCAACAAGGTGAAGCAGGCGGTCACCGTCCGCGAGGGCGTCGAGCAGGAGCTCGCGAAGAAGATCGTGCGCACGATCAAGGACAGCAAGCTCAAGGTGCAGGGCTCGATCCAGGGCGACGCCGTGCGCGTGTCCGGCACGAAGCGCGACGACCTGCAGAGCGCGATCGCGCTCGTGAAGAAGTCGATCACCGACTTCCCGCTGCAGTACATCAACTTCCGCGACTGACCTCCGCGGCAGGCGCGCCGTCGAGGATCGCCCGGATCCCGCGCGCGTACTCGGCGCTCGCCGCGTCGCCGGTGACGAGCTCGATCGCCGCCGGCTCCGCGACGCCGAGCTTCAGTTGCACGGCGCGCGCGATCTGCTCCTGCGCGAAGATCGCGCCGCGGCTCACCTCGGGCGTGGTCCCGAAGTGGCGCAGCAGCGCCACGCCCACGGCGTCGATGGCGATCCGGTCGGTGCCGGCCAGCACGACGCCGGCCGCGACCTTCCTGCCGCGGTCCGGGCCACCCGTGACGAACGCCTCGACGCCGTCGAGCACGACGAGGTCGGGCCGGTACGCGGCGTTGATCTCGGCGATCATGCGGCGCTGGTGCGGCGAGTCGTGCAGCTCCCGCATGTAGTCGTACGGGTCGCCGGGAATGCGCTTGGCCGCGAGGCCGACCGAGTTCTTGAGCGACAGCGTGAAGTGGCCGCCGTAGCCGTGCGTCTTGAGGCAGCAGGTCTGCACGACGCCGCCGGGGCCGCGCGCGAGGCGCGGCAGCGCGAAGCCGCGGCGCCAGTGGCTGCCCGGCGCGTCGACGACCTCCCAGTCGCGCGCCGCGAGCTCGTCGAAGACCACGACCGCGGCGCCGTGCTCCTTCGCGATCGCGAACACGCGCTTCGCCTGCATCACCTCGCGCGTGTTGCCCATGCCGCTGCGGTCGCCGACGGTCAGCGCACCCGCGCCCAGCGCCTTCAGCCTGGCCAGCAGCGCGGCGAGCGTGTCCTCGTGCGTCGAGCCGGGCGGCGGGTCGGCGCTGTTGAAGTTCGGCTTGACGAGCAGGTCCCGGCCGCCGAAGCGGCCGGGCTCGAGCAGGTCGATTGCGCGCGCGACACCCGCCGTCCGGTCCGTCGTCGCGACGAAGGCCACGCGCGCCGTCGGCGCCGCGGCCCCGGCCGGCGCGGGCCCGCCGGCGAGCGACGTGGCCATCACCGCGCCCGAGAGCCCGGTGGCGTTGCGGATGAACTCCCTGCGATTCATGGTTGGCCTCCGGCGGGCGGGCGCCCGTGCGACCGCATGCCGAGCATGCTCGGCGTGATCAGCGTGACGCCGCGCGCGGTGACGTGGAACCGCGCGCGGTCGGCGTCGGGGTGCACGCCGGCGGTGAAGCCGTCCGGCAGCACGCAGCGCTTGTCGACCACGACGCGCTTCAGCGTCACGCCGCGCCCGATCACCGTGTCGGGCAGCACCAGCGAGTCCTCGACCAGCGTGCCTTCGCCGACGCGGACCTTGGAGAACAGGATCGAGCGGCGGACCGTCGCGCCGCTGACGATGCAGCCGCTCGCCACCAGCGAGTCGACGGCCATGCCGCGCAGCGCGTCGCCGTCGAACACGAACTTGGCCGGCGGCAGCTGCGGCTGGCGGCTCAGGATCGGCCACTCGTCGTCGTAGAGGTTCAACTCCGGCACGACCTTGGTGAGGTCGAGGTTCGCCTCCCAGTACGCGTCGATCGTGCCGACGTCGCGCCAGTACGGCCGGTCGCCGACCATGTTGACGCAGCTGTCGGCGAAGCGGTGCGCGAAGAGCCGGTGGCGGCCGAGCATCCGCGGCACGATGTCGCGGCCGAAGTCGTGCGTCGACGTCGGGTCCGCGGCGTCGCGCTCGAGCTCGGCGCACAGGAACGCCGTGTCGAACACGTAGATGCCCATGCTGGCCAGCACGTGGTCCGGTCGGCCGGCGCACGCCGGCAGCGCGGCCGCGGCGTCCGGCTTCTCGACGAAGGTCGCCACCCGCCCGTCGGCGTCCACGCCCAGCACCCCGAACCCGCCGACGTCGCCGCGCGGCATCTCGATGCACGCGACGGTCGCGTCCGCGCGCGCGGCGGCGTGATCGGCGAGCATGCGCGCGTAGTTCATCTTGTAGACGTGGTCGGCCGCGAGCACCAGCACGTAGTCCGGATGCGCCTCGCGGATGAGGTCGAGGTTCTGGTAGACGGCGTTGGCGGTCCCGCTGTACCAGTGCTCGTCGAGCTGCTGCTGCGCGGGCACGACGTCGATGTATTCGCCCAGGTCGGCCGCGAGGAAGCCCCAGCCGTGCTCGACGTGGCGGATCAGGCTCTGCGCCTTGTACTGCGTGAGCACCGCCGCGTGCCGGATGCCGGAATTGACGCAGTTGGACAGCGGGAAGTCGATGATGCGCAGCTTCCCCGCGAAGGGCACCGCCGGCTTGGCGCGCCACTTCGTCAGTTCGAGGAGCCGCGTGCCGCGGCCGCCGGCCAGCACGACGGCGAACGTGCGCGCGGTCAGGTACCCGGCGTATTCGACGCGCTGGTCGCCGCGGCGCGCGTCGCGGGTCGGCTCGGACGTCGGGGAGGCGTCGTTCATCGCGGTCGGCGAAGCGGTTGCGGCGCGACGGGGGCGTGGGCTGCGGGAACCGTTGAGCATAGCCCCGCCGCCGCGCGCTGTCACGCCGCGCCGGCGCGCTTCGTTGACCCCGGTCAGCCGGCGCGGCCGGGGTGTTGCCGTAGAATCGACCGCCGCGGCACCCGCGCCCGCGGCAAGGAGCAACGATGCGCATCGAGAACGAGGTCCGGCTCGACTTCAAGGACGTGCTGATCCGCCCCAAGCGGAGCACGCTGTCCACGCGCGCCAACGTCGACGTGTCGCGGGAGTTCCGCTTCCGGCACGCGCAGATCGACTACCACGGCGTGCCGATCGTCGCCGCCAACATGGACACGACGGGCACGATGGAGATGGCCCGCGCGCTCGACGCGTTCGAGCTGTCGACCGCGCTGCACAAGCACTACGCGGCCGACGAGCTGATCGCGTTCTTCGCGGCGCTCGCGCGCAAGTCGGCGGCCTTCTACTCGCTGGGGATCACCAAGGCCGACGAGGAGAAGTTCGCGCGCGTGATGGCGGCCGGCCAGGCCGGCGCGGACGCCGCGGTCCGCTACGTGTGCATCGACGTCGCCAACGGCTACACGGAGAGCTTCGTGCGCTTCGTCGCGAAGATCCGCGAGCGCTACCCGCAGCTCGTGATCATGGCCGGCAACGTCGTCACCGGCGAGATGACGGAAGAGCTGATCCTCTCCGGCGCCGACATCGTCAAGGTCGGCATCGGCCCCGGCTCGGTGTGCACGACGCGCAGCGTGACCGGCGTCGGCTACCCGCAGCTGTCGGCGATCATCGAGTGCGCGGACGCCGCGCACGGGCTCGAGGGGCACATCTGCGCCGACGGCGGCTGCGCGACGCCCGGCGACGTCGCCAAGGCGTTCGGCGGCGGCGCGGACTTCGTGATGCTGGGCGGGATGCTGGCCGGGCACGACGAATGCGCGGGCGAGGTCGTCGAGCGCGACGGCCGCAAGCTCCAGCGCTTCTACGGGATGAGCAGCCGGCCGGCGATGGAGAAGTACTCGGGCGGCGTCGCGCAATACCGGGCGGCGGAAGGCCGCGAGGTGCTCGTCCCGTATCGCGGGCCGGTCGCCGACACGGCGCAGGAGATCCTGGGCGGCGTGCGCTCGGCGTGCACGTACGTCGGCGCACGGCGGCTGCGCGAGCTGTCGAAGCGCACGACGTTCGTCCGCGTGTCGCAGCAGGGCAGCGAGGCGTTCGGCCGCGGATAGCGCAGCGGCACGCTGCGCGCGGCCCGCCCCGCGACCGGCTTTGTCAGCCCGGACCGGGCGGAAGGACTTATCATCGGGGGGTCGCGCCGGGACGCATCGGACCCGGCGACCGAAGGGGAGGCAGGAAATGCGGGACGGCAAGCGTGGCAACGGCAACGGACGGCGGGCGCTGCGCGCGGCGGCGCTCGTCGCGATGGGGGCGTCGGCGCCCGCGTTCGCCGGAGGTCTGATTCTGTACGAAGTCGGCACCGCCGACGTCGGGCTCGCCTCGGCCGGCTACGGCGCGCGCGCGCAGGACGCGTCGACCGTGTTCACCAACCCGGCCGGCATGACGCGCCTCGACGGCACGCAGGTGCTGGTGGGCGGCCAGCTCATGTGGGCCAACAATCGGTTCTCGTTCGGCTCGGGGTCCTCGCCCGCGCTGGGCAGCGGCGACGGCGGCCACGTGATCGGCCAGAACGGCTGGTTCCCGGGCGGCGGGACCTTCGTCAGCTACACGGCATCGCCGGACGTCAAGCTGGGGTTCGCGCTCACCGGCAACTTCGGCGCGCCGCTCAACTACGACGACAACTGGGCCGGCCGCTACTACGTCCAGCAGGCGACGATCCTCGGCCTCTCGCTGCTGCCGTCGATCGCGTACAAGGTGAACGACAGGCTGTCGGTGGGCGCGTCGCTCAACGCGATGTACGGCATCTACCGGAACAAGGTCGCGATCAACAACATCGCGCCCGCGCAAGGCGACGGCCAGCTGCAGATGCAGGACGAGACGTGGGGCTGGGGTGCCAACCTCGGCGTCCTGTACCAGCCCGACGCGCGCACCCGCTTCGGCCTCACGTGGAACTCGCAGGTCAACCTCGACTTCAGCGCGCCGGCGGAGTTCTCGAACCTCGGGCCGGGCCTGCGGACGCTGCTCGCGAACCGCGGGC
>JAYRNW010000095.1:0-18478 GCA_041911995.1 Casimicrobiaceae bacterium
GGCGTTTCCCGCCGTCGGGGCCGGGGCCCGGGGCCGCTGCGGCGGCCGCGTCCCGGGCGAGGCAAAAAACCGGCGCGCGGCGCGCGCCGGTTCAGTCCGCTGCGTGATGCCGGACCGGGCGCACGCTACGGCGTGAAGCCCGTGACCTTGTACACCTCGGCGATGATGTCCTTGCCGATGCGCCCCTCGTTCTCCTTGTGCACGACGACCAGCGCCTTCTTCATCGCGGCCTTCTGGTCCGCGGTCAGCGTCAGGATCTCGGTCTTGCCGCTCTTGCGGACGGCCTCGAGCGAGTCGTCGTTCTCCTTCTTGGCGATGTCGTTCGCGAACTTGGTCGCGTCCTTCATCGCGCCTTCCAGCGCGGTGCGGACGTCGGCGGGCAGCCCGTCCCAGAACTTCTTGTTCACGATGACCGCGTAGCCCAGGTAGCCGTGGTCGGTCAGTGCCAGGAACTTCTGCACTTCCTGCATCTTCTGCGTGTAGAAGTTCGACGGCGGGTTCTCGGTGCCGTCGACGACGCCGGTCTGCAGCGCCTGGTAGACCTCGGAGAACGCCATCACCTGCGGGATCGCGCCCAGCGCCTTCATCTGGTCGCCCAGCACCTTGGACGACTGGATGCGCATCTTGAGGCCCTTGTAGTCGGCCGGCACCCGGATCGCCTTGTTGGCGCTCATCACCTTGAAGCCGTTGTCCCAGTACGCGAGGCCGACGATGCCCTTGCTCTCGAGCTTCTTGAACAGCATCGCGCCGACCGGGCCCTGCGTGACCTTGTGCAGCTCCTCGTAGTTGTCGAAGATGTACGGCAGGTCGAACACCTCGAACTCGCGCGCGCCCAGCGGGCCGAACTTGGCGAGCGACGGCGCCAGCATCTGCACGGAACCCAGCTGCAGCGCCTCCATCTCCTCGCCGTCCTTGAACAGCGAGCTGTTCGGGTAGACCTCGACCTTGACCCGGCCCTTGGTCCGCTCCTCGGCGAGCTTCTTGAAATACTCGGCGCCCTTGCCCTTCGGCGTGTCGACGGCGACGACGTGGCTGAACTTGATGACGATGGGCTGCTGCGCGGCGGCGCTGCCCATGGCGATTCCGCAGGCGGCGATGGCCGCTGCGACGGCGCCGACGACGTGTGTCAATTTCATGTGGCCTCCTTGGACGTGAGACCGAAACCGGTGTCGCGCAGCGGAAGACTCCGCGACCGTCCTGGCGGACGCAGCCTGACCTCACTGCGCGGCATTGTCAACCGCAGACGGGGGTGGCCGATTTGCGCAGGGTCAAACCGCGGCCGGATGCCAGGCGATCGTGATGCCCGGCCGGCCGGGGGGCGCGCGGAACGCCGCGTCCGTGCCGATGCCGGGCACGTCGGCCAGCGCGTCGCCGCAGAAGACGAGCGGCAGCGCCCGGCGTTCCCACGGCGGCAGGCCCGCGTCGCGCAGGATCGCCTTCAGCGCGCGGCGGGGGCGGTCGGGTGAGAGCTGCAGCCGCTCGCCGCCCGCGCGCGGGCGGATGGTCCACGGCCCGGCGGCGAGCCGCGCCTCGTCGATGCCGGCGCCCTCGGCGCGGCCGAACACCAGCCGGCCGTGCGGCAGCGCGAGCTCCGGCTCGCCGTGCCAGACGATGGCGAAGGCCGGCGGCGGCCGCCCGTGGACCACGATGCGGCCGCGGTGGACGCCGACCTCGATGCCCGCGTGGACGAGCGCGACGCTGGCGTCCCCACGCGCGCGGATCAACTGCGCGAGCATCGCCGCCAGCCGCGCCGTGGAGGGGGCGGGCAGGCCGTGCGCGCGCAGGAACCAGCGCAGCAGGTTGCGCGCCCGATGGTCCGGCAGCGCGGCGAGCCCGTCGCGCGCGAGGGACGCCGGCCCGCCGTGCGCCGCCGCGTCGAGCGCGGCCAGGTCGTCGGCGAGCCGCGCGGCGTCGGCCTGGTGCGCGGCGGCGCGCGCGAGTGTCGCCGCCGGCTGCGGGAACACGCCGGCCATCGCCGGCAGCACGGCATGACGCACGGCGTTGCGCAAGTGGCGGTGCTCCGCGTTGCTCTCGTCGTCGACCCATGACAGCCCGGCGGCACGCGCGTACGCGTCGATCGCGGCGCGCGCGACGTCGAGCAGCGGGCGCACGAACGTCGTGCCGTCCGGCGCGGTGCGCACCGCGGCCATGCCGGCCAGACCGTGCGGACCGGCTCCGCGCATGAGCTGCAGCAGCAGCGTCTCGGCCTGGTCGTCGCGGTGGTGGGCGAGTGCCACGAAGCGCGCGCCGGCCGCGGCGGCCGCGTCGGCGAGCGCCGCGTAGCGCAGCCGCCGGGCCTCGGCCTCGATGCCCGCCC
Source organism: Casimicrobiaceae bacterium (assembly GCA_041911995.1). Taxonomy (GTDB): domain Bacteria; phylum Pseudomonadota; class Gammaproteobacteria; order Burkholderiales; family Casimicrobiaceae; genus VBCG01. Next base: position 2,318 of record JAYRNW010000095.1, read on the forward strand.
GCGACCCGGGCGCGACGGTGACGGCGCGCACCGCGAACGGCACGCAGCGCGCGGCGCAGAGATCCGCGCAGAACCGCTGCCAGTCGCCGGCGTGCGGCGAGAGCCCGTGATGCACGTGCAGCGCGGTCAGCGCGTGCCCGCGCGGCGGCGTGACCTGCGCGAGCGCGTCGAGCAGCACGACCGAGTCGCGCCCGCCGGACAGCGCCACGGCGACCGGCACGCCGGCCGGTACGTGCGCGACGAGCGCGCGCAGCACCTGCGCGCGCACATCGTCGGCCACGTTCGTCGTCGGCGCGCGCCGCATGCCTGCCCGCCACGGTCGCGCGGACGCGCGACCTATCCGGCCGAGAGCTCCTTGAACTTGCCGTACGCGAGGATGCGGTCCTCGCGCTGCTCGAGCAGCGTGTCGATCGGCAACTCGGTGAGCTGGCGCAGCGCCTCGGTGAGCGCCTTCTTGAGCGCCACCATCATCGCCGCGTGGTCGCGGTGCGCGCCGCCGGTCGGCTCGGAGACCACCTTGTCGACGAGCCCGAGCTGCTTCAAGCGCGGCGCCGTGATGCCGAGGATCTCGGCCGCCTCCGGCGCGTGCTCGGCCGACTTCCACAGGATCGACGCGCAGCCCTCCGGCGAGATCACCGAGTACGTCGCGTACTGCAGCATCAGCGTGACGTCGCCGATCGCGATCGCCAGCGCGCCGCCGGAGCCGCCCTCGCCGATGACCGTCACGATCACCGGGACGCGCAGCCCGGCCATCTCGTACAGGTTGCGGCCGATGGCCTCCGACTGCCCGCGCTCCTCGGCGCCGATGCCGGGGTACGCGCCCGGCGTGTCGACGAACGTGAACAGCGGCAGGCCGAACTTCTCGGCGAGCTTCATGAGCCGCAGCGCCTTGCGGTAGCCCTCCGGGCGCGGCATGCCGAAGTTGCGGTGGATCTTTTCCTTGGTGTCGCGGCCTTTCTGGTGGCCGATCAGCATGCACGGCGTGCCGTTGAAGCGCGCGAGGCCGCCGACGATCGCCGGGTCGTCGGCGTACGTGCGGTCGCCGTGCAGCTCGCGGAAGTCCGCGAACATGCCGGCGACGTAGTCGAGCGTGTAGGGCCGCTGCGGATGGCGCGCGACCTGCGCGATCTGCCACGCGGACAGCTTGGCGTAGATCTCCTTCGTGAGCTGCTGGCTCTTCTTCGTGAGCCGCGCGATCTCGTCGGAAATGTCGACGGCCGAGTCCTCGTGCACGAAGCGCAGCTCGTCGATCTTCGCCTGCAGCTCGGCGATCGGCTGCTCGAAGTCGAGGAACGTCTGTTTCATCGCGGTGCCCGCCTGGCGGTTCGGTCCGTCATCATAGCGCAGACGTGCTTGCGACGCTTCGCGCGTCGAGTCCGTCACCGCAGCGCGTCGTAGATGAGCTTGGTGCCGGTGGCCAGCAGCAGCGCGTAGCTGACGTTGAGGAACACGGTCTGCGACAGGCGGCGGTGGATCCAGACGCCGAGCCAGATGCCGAGCGGCGCGAGCGGCGAGAACAGCAGCGCCGCCGCGAGGTTGCCGACGTTGAGCTGGCCGACGAAATAGTAGGGGACGAGCTTCACGTAGTTGACGACGAGGAAGAACATCGCCGACGTGCCGACGAAGAGCGTCTTGTCGATCTTCTGCGCGAGCATGTAGACGGCGAACGGCGGGCCGCCGGCGTGCGCAAGCGTGCTCGTGAACCCGGAGACGCCGCCCCAGAACGCGCCGGCGATGCGCCCGGGCTTGCCGCGCCGCGCGGCCAGGCGATCGGCGAGGCGCTCGGTGAGGCGCAGCCACTGGTTGAGCGCGAACGTGACGGCGATCAGCCCCAGCAGCAGCCGGATCGCGTTGACGGGCAGGAGGCCGAACGCGAGGCCGCCCGCCGCGATGCCGACGACCGCGCCCGGCAGCATGATCGCCAGGTGCTCGCGCGACCAGCTGCGGCGATACGCGTGGACGCCGAAGACGTCCATCGCGCAGAGGATCGGCAGCATGATCCCCGCGGCCTCCGGCGGCGCGATGAACATCGACATCAGCGGCACCGCGAGGCCGCCGGCGCCCTGGCCGAAGCCGCCCTTCGAGATGCCGGTGATCAGGATCGCGACGACCGCGACCGGATAGAAGCCTAGCGGGAAGTCGGGGAACGCCATGACGCGGACGCGCGGCGCGGCGAAACGTCAGGGGCCGGGCAGCGGCTCGGCCGCGGCGGCGCCGCGCCCGCGCCACGCGGCGATCGCCTCGTTCGCGATCACTGCACAGAGGACGAGCGCGCCGCCGAGGAGTGCGTTGCGTCCCGGATGCTCGCCCATCAGCACCCAGACCCAGAGAGGCCCGAGGATCGGCTCGAGCAGCGCGAGGAGCCCGAGTTCGGTGGCCGGCAGCGTCCGCGACGCGGCGGTGGCGAGCAGGCAGCCGGTGCCGAGCTGCACGCAGCCCATCAGCGCCAGGATGGCGAGGTCGCGCGCCGTGGCGGCGAACGGCCCGGCGGCGAGCCACGCGGGCACGAGCGTCCACAGGCCGGCGATCATCACCATCGGCAGCATGTCGACCGACGCGTGGAACTTGCGCAGCACCGTGAGCTGCGCGGCGAAGCACACCGACACGCCGAGCGCCAGCAGGTTGCCGACGAGCTGCCCGGCGTCGACGGCGCCGCCGAACATGACGAGGATGCCGGCGAACGCGATGGCCATCGCGAACCACGTGCGCGCCGGAATCGGCTCGTGCAGGACGACGAGGCTCGCGATCGCCGCGAGGAACGGCGAGACGCTCATCAGCACGAACGTGTTCGCGACCGTGGTCCGCGTCAGCGAGCCGATGAAGAAGAAGAACGTGCCGGCGAGGAAGAGGCCGGCCACCACGCCCGGCAGGCCGGCGGCGCGCACGGCCGCCGGCATCCGCCGGCCGTGCATCACGACGAGCACGACCGCGACGAACGCCGCCATGAACAGCGAGCGCCAGAACACGATTTCCCACGCGTTGGCGATCGACAGCTGGCGGACGAGCAGGCCGCCGGTCGACCAGCAGACGGCGGCGACGACCATGAACAGGACCGCGCGGCGGTGGCGGGCGGCGGCGGCGATGGAAGCGGGCGGCGAGGCGGCGGGCATCGGGGCGCGCCGGCCGGCGGCCGGCGTCGTGCGAACGGGCGCGCCAAACAAAAACGCCGGGTTCGCGAGCGGCGAACACCGGCATTGGCGCGAACTTCAATTAACCGGAAGGTTAACACGGCGGCCGGCGCGTGGGAAGCCGCGCCGGCGCCGGAGTCGGGCCGCGGCCCGGTCCCGGCGGCCGCGCGGCGTCAGCCGCGGCGGGCGTCCGCGAAGTCCGCGGCGAAGTCGCGGCCCATCGCGGCCGCGATGCGCGCGAAGTCGTCCTCCGGCACGCGCAGGAAGCCGAAGCGGAACGCGGCGCCCCAGTGCGCCTTGCTGCGGATGAACGTCAGCGCGTCGACCAGCGGGCGGATCGGCGCGTCCTGCGCGGGCAGGTAGTCGACGGCACGCCGGAACGGCCGGAACCCGTCGCCCTGATCTGCCTGCACGATCGGCGCGTCGGCGACGCGCCCGATGGCGGTGAACGCCTGCAGCGGCGGCCCGTCGGGGTAGCGGTCGCGCGGCGAGTAGTACGCGAAGCCGTCGCCGGCGGCCATGCGCTCGAGCGGCCCGGCCTTGCCGTGGTTCAGTTGCGCGAACCCGCCGGCCACGCCGACGGCGACGTGGTCCTTCGAGACGACGCCGATCCAGTAGCGGTGGGACGCCATGGCGGGCTCCTGCGGCGGACGCGATGGCCGGAGCATGCCAGCCGCGGCAGGCGGCCGCACTACGACATTCGGCCGAGGCGACCGGCGGATTGCGTAAAATTGCGGTTTTCGCAACGGAAAGCGGGCCATGGCGGCGCACAGGATCGCGGTGATCGCGGGGGACGGCATCGGCAAGGAGGTGATGCCGGAAGGCATGCGCGTCGTCGAGGCCGCCGCGCGCAGGTTCGGCGTCGCGCTCGACGCCACGTCGTTCGACTGGAGCTGCGACTACTACGTCAGGCACGGGAAGATGATGCCCGACGACTGGTTCGCGCAGCTCTCCGGGTTCGACGCGATCTACTACGGCGCCGTCGGCTGGCCCGCCACCGTGCCCGACCACGTGTCGCTGTGGGGGTCGCTCATCCTGTTCCGGCGCTGCTTCGACCAGTACGTGAACCTGCGCCCGTGCAAGCTGATGCCGGGCATCCCGTCCCCGCTCGCGGGCCGCAAGCCCGGCGACATCGACTTCGTCGTCGTCCGCGAGAACACCGAGGGCGAATACTCGTCGGTCGGCGGGCGCATGTGGGAGGGCACCGACCGCGAGGTCGTCTTCCAGCAGTCGGTGTTCTCGCGCAAGGGGGTCGACCGCGTGATGCGCTTCGCGTTCGACCTCGCGCGCACGCGCGCCGCGAAGCACGTGACTTCGGCCACCAAGTCGAACGGCATCTCGATCACGATGCCGTACTGGGACGAGCGCTTCCGCGCGGTCGCCGCCGACTATCCCGACGTCCGCGCCGACCAGTACCACATCGACATCCTGACCGCGCACTTCGTGCAGCGGCCGGAGCGCTTCGACGTCGTCGTCGGCTCGAACCTGTTCGGCGACATCCTGTCCGACCTGGGGCCCGCCGTGTGCGGCACGATCGGCATCGCGCCGTCGGCAAACCTGAATCCCGAGCGCACGTTCCCGTCGCTGTTCGAGCCGGTGCACGGGTCGGCGCCGGACATCGCGGGCAAGGGCATCGCCAACCCGATCGGGCAGATCTGGTCCGGCGCGCTGATGCTCGAGTTCCTGGGCCACCGGGACGCGGCCGCGGCGATCGTCGCCGCGATCGAGCGCGTGCTGGCCGACGGCTCCGCGCCGCGCACGCCGGACTTGGGCGGCCGTGCGACGACCGGCGACCTCGGCCGCGCGATCTGTGACGCGCTCTGACCGCGGCGCCGTGCGACGCGACGGCCTGCGCGCGGTGATCCGGCGGCTCCTGCCCGCGGCGGCGGCCGCGCTCGCGCTCGTCGCGGGCGTGCCGGCGCACGCCGAGTATCCGGACCGGCCGATCCACCTCGTCGTGCCGTTCCCCGCGGGCGGCGGCGCCGACGTGCTCGCGCGCACGATCATGCCGCGCGTCGCGCGCGAGCTGGGGACGACGATCGTCATCGACAACCGGCCCGGCGCCGGCGGCAACGTCGGCGCCGAGTTCGTGGCGCGGTCGGCGCCCGACGGCTACACGCTGCTCTACGGCACCAACGGCACGCACGCGATCAACCGCACGCTGTACGCGAACGTCCCGTTCGACCCGGTGCGCGACTTCGCGCCGGTGTCACGGATGACGCAGATCGCGGCGCTGCTCGTGGTCACGCCGTCGCTGCCGGTGGGCAGCGTGGCGGAGCTGGTCGCGTACGCGAAGGCGAACCCGGGCCAGGTGTTCTTCGCCTCCGCCGGCAACGGCACGACGTCGCACCTCGCAGGCGAGCTCTTCAAGACCGTCGCGCAGGTCGAGATCGTGCACACGCCGTACCGCGGCGGCGCGCTGGCCGCGAACGACCTGGTCGGCGGGCACGTCGCGATGATGATCGACGTGATGCCCAACGTGCTGCCGCTCGCGCGCGCCGGCAAGCTCAAGGCGCTGGCGGTGACCACGCGCACGCGGGTGCCGGCCGCACCCGACATCCCGACGGTCGCCGAGTCCGGGCTGCCGGGATTCGAGGTCTCGGCGTGGGACGGCGTGCTCGCGCCGGCCGGCACGCCGCCGGCCGTGATCGACCGGCTCGCCGCCGCGATCCGCGTCGCGCTCGCCGACCCCGAGGTGCGCGACGCGCTCGTCGCACGCGGCGCGCAGCCGGTCCCGAGCACGCCGGAGGAGTTCGCGCGGCACATCGCCGCCGAATCGGAGAAGTGGGCGCGCGTGGTCCGGCAATCCGGCGCCAAGATCGACTGAAAGGAAGCCAACGATGCAACCGCAGGCACTGCCGCCCGTTCCCGCGTGGACCGACGTCCCCGGCTACCACGACATCCTCTACGCGAAGGCCGCCGAGGGCATCGCCAAGATCACGATCAACCGTCCCGAGGTGCGCAACGCGTTCCGGCCGGAGACCGTGCAGGAGATGCAGCACGCGTTCGCCGACGCGCGCGACGACCCGGGCATCGGCGTCGTCGTGCTGACCGGCCAGGGGCGCGACGCGTTCTGCTCGGGCGGCGACCAGCGCATCCGCGGCGTCGGCGGCTACGTCGGCAGCGACGGCGTCCCGCGCCTGAACGTGCTCGACCTGCAGCGGCAGATCCGCACGCTGCCCAAGCCGGTCGTCGCGATGGTCGCCGGCTACGCGGTCGGCGGCGGGCACGTGCTGCACATGATGTGCGACCTCACGATCGCCGCCGACAACGCGCGCTTCGGCCAGACCGGGCCGCGCGTCGGCAGCTTCGACGGTGGCTACGGCGCGTCGTACATGGCGCGCATCGTCGGGCAGAAGAAGGCGCGCGAGATCTGGTTCCTGTGCCGCCAGTACGACGCGCAGCAGGCGCTCGCCATGGGGCTCGTCAACTGCGTCGTGCCGTACGAGCGCCTCGAGGCCGAGACCGTACAGTGGTGCCGCGAGATGCTCGCCAACAGCCCGCTCGCGCTGCGCTGCTTGAAGTCTGCGCTCAACGCGGACTGCGACGGGCAGGCCGGCCTGCAGGAGCTCGCCGGCAACGCGACGCTGCTCTACTACCTGTCGGAGGAAGGGCAGGAAGGCCGCAACGCGTACGTCGAGAAGCGCCGGCCCGACTTCGGCAAGTTCCGGCGCCTGCCTTGAGCGATCCGCTGTCGATCCGCGCGGCGGCCGCCGAGGCCGGCGCGCGGCCGGCGCTGGTCGTCGGCGGCACGGCGCACACGTACGCCGATCTCGCCGCGCGCGTGGAGGCGGAGCTGCCGAACCTGTCGCACGCGTGCGGCTACGGCGCGGCGTTCCCGCTCGTCGCCGACAACGCGCTCGCGACCGTGGTGACGCTGCTCGCACTGATGGAGCTGCGCATTCCGGTGCTGCTGGTGCACCCGCGCGCCACGCAGGAGGAGCGCGCCGCGCTCGTCGACGAATCGCGACGGGCGGCGCGCATCGCGCATCCGGACGCCGCCGTCGTCATCCACACGTCGGGCACCACCGGGCAGCCGCGCGGCGCCGTGCTGACGCGCGCGGCGCTCGCGGCGTCGGCCGCGGCCAGCGAAGCGAACCTCGGGTGGGAGGACGGCGACCGCTGGCTCGCGTGCATGCCGATCGCCCGCGTGGGCGGGCTGTCGATCCTCACCCGCTGCCTGATCGCGCGCCGCACCGCCGTGCTCGCGCCGGACTTCGACGCCGCCACGCTGCCGGAAGCGCTCGCGGCCGGGCGCGTGACGCTCGTGTCGCTGGTGCCGACGATGCTCGCGCGCGTCCTCGATGCGCATCCCGATTGGACGCCGCCCGCGCACCTTCGCGCGTTCGTGATCGGCGGCGCCGCGGCGCCGGTGGCGCTGCTGCGCCGCGCCGCGGAGCGCGGCGCGCCGATCGTCCTCACGTACGGCATGACCGAGACGTGCTCGCAGGTGGTCGCCACACCGTACGCGAAGCGCCATGCGCCGGCCGGATGCGGCGCCGGCCGCGTGCTGCCGCCGGCGGAGCTGCGCATCGTCGCCGGCCGCATCGAGGTGCGCGGGCCGATGCTGATGGCGGGCTACCTCGACGCGCCGCCGCTGCCGCCGGGCACGTGGTTCGACACCGGCGACCTGGGCGAGCTCGATGCGCGCGGCTGCCTGACCGTGCACGCGCGGCGCACCGACCTCGTCGTGACCGGCGGCGAGAACGTCTACCCGGCCGAGGTCGAGCGCGTGCTCGAGCGCTGCCCGGGCGTCGCGGCTGCCGCGGTGTTCGGGCTTGCCGACGACACGTGGGGCCAGACCGTCGCGGCGGCGCTCGTCGTCGAGTCCGGCGCGGCGCCCGGCGACGACGAACTGCGCGCGTGGATCCGCGAACGGCTCGCGCCGCACAAGCGGCCGCGGCGCGCCTGCCGCGTCGCGCGCCTGCCGCAGACCGCCGCCGGCAAGCTCGACCGCGACGGGCTCGCCGCCTTTGCGCCGCTGCTGCGGCCGCTGGACGAGGACGCGTAGGCGGCGCGCTCGATCTGCGTCGCGATCCGTGCGTGGTGTCGGGGCGGCTGCCGGCGTTTGTGGCACGATTCGGGGCGCGGACGCCGTTTTTCCGTCGAAATCGGCCGTTCCGGGTTTCCAGGGAGAGAAGCATGGCACTGACGATCGGAGTTCCCCGCGAGGTCCAGCCCGGCGAGAAGCGCGTCGCCACGGTGCCGGAGGTCGTCGAGAAGCTCGTCAAGCAGGGATTCCGCGTCGCGGTCGAGGCCGGCGCCGGCGACGCCGCGCAAATCGGCGACGACGCGTACCGCGCGGCCGGCGCGCAGGTCGTCGCCGACCGCAACGAGGTCTGGTCGACGGCCGACATCGTGTTCAAGGTGCGCGCGCCCGACGCGACCGAGGTCGGGCTGCTGCGCGAAGGCGGCACGCTGGTGAGCTTCATCTGGCCGGCGCAGAACCCGGACCTGATGCAGGCGCTCGCCGCGCGCCGCGCGACCGTGCTCGCGATGGACAGCGTGCCGCGGATCTCGCGCGCGCAGAAGCTCGACGCGCTCTCGTCGATGGCCAACATCGCCGGCTACCGCGCGGTGATCGAGGCCGCGCACCACTTCGGCCGCTTCTTCACCGGCTCGATCACCGCCGCGGGCAAGGTGCCGCCGGCCAAGGTCTTCGTGATCGGCGCCGGTGTGGCGGGCCTGGCGGCGATCGGCACCGCCGCCGGCTTAGGCGCGATCGTGCGCGCGAACGACACGCGGCCCGAGGTCGCCGACCAGGTGAAGTCGATGGGCGGCGAGTTCGTCGGCGTCGACTACCAGGAGGAGGGCAGCGGCGTCGGCGGCTACGCCAAGGTGATGAGCGAGGGCTTCCAGAAGGCGCAGCGCGAGGTGTTCGCGAAGCAGGCGAAGGACGTCGACATCATCATCACGACGGCGCTGATCCCGGGCAAGCCGGCGCCGCGGCTCATCACCGCGGACATGGTGGCCTCGATGAAGCAGGGCAGCGTCATCGTCGACATGGCGGCCGAGCAGGGCGGCAACTGCGAGCTGACGGTGCCCGGCGAGGTCGTCGTCCGCCACGGCGTCACGATCATCGGGTATGCCGACCTGCCGAGCAGGCTCGCCAAGCAGGCGTCGACGCTCTACGCGAACAACCTGCTGCGGCTGACCGAGGACCTCGTCAAGACGAAGAGCATCGACGGCGACGCGATCCGCATCGACATGCAGGACGAGGTGCTGCGCGGCACGACGGTGATCGACCGCGGCGAGGTCACGTGGCCGCCGCCGGCGCCCAAGCTCTCGGCCGCGCCGCCGGCGGCCAAGGCCGCGGCGCCGGCCGCCGCGCCCAAGGCGCACGGCCACGGCAAGCCGAGCGGCGCGATGGCGCCGGGCCGCGCGGCGTTCATCTTCGGCGCGGGCGCGCTGCTGTTCCTGCTGATCGGCTTCTACGCGCCGGCGTCGTTCCTCGGGCACTTCACGGTGTTCGTGCTGGCGTGCTTCGTCGGCTACATGGTCGTGTGGAACGTGACGCCCGCGCTGCACACGCCGCTGATGAGCGTGACCAACGCGGTGTCCAGCATCATCGCGATCGGCGCGCTGGTGCAGCTCGCGCCGGACCTGGCGCAGATCTCGCCGGACCTGTCGCGTCCCGGCGAGTGGATCCGCTGGCTGTCCGTCGTGGCGATCGGGCTCGCGACGATCAACATGTTCGGCGGCTTCGCGGTGACGCGGCGCATGCTCGAGATGTTCCGCAAGTAGAAGGGGACGGGACCATGACCGCAAGCCTCTCCACCGTCTCCTACCTCGCGGCGACGATCCTGTTCATCCTGTGCCTGGGCGGCCTCTCCAATCCGGAGACCTCGCGGCGCGGCAACCTCTACGGCATCGTCGGCATGACGATCGCCGTGCTCGCGACGGTGTTCGGCCCGCGGGTCACCGCGGGCGGGCTGCCGTACATCGTCGGCGCGATGGCCGTCGGCGCGGCGATCGGCCTGTACGCGGCGCGCGTCGTGAAGATGACGCAGATGCCCGAGCTCGTCGCGCTGATGCACAGCCTCGTGGGTCTGGCGGCGATGCTCGTCGGCTACGCGAACTTCGTCGACCCGGCCGTCTCGGTCGGCCTCACGCCCGCCGAGAAGGCGGTCCACGAGATCGAGATGTACCTGGGCGTGCTGATCGGCGCGGTGACGTTCTCCGGCTCGGTGATCGCGTTCGGCAAGCTCTCCGGCAAGATCAGCGGCAAGCCGGTGCTGATGCCGGGCCGGCACTGGGTCAACCTCGCCGGGCTGCTGGTCGTCGTCTGGTTCGGCTACAGGTTCGTCGGCGCGCACACGGTCGCCGAGGGCCTGACGCCGATGATCGTGATGTCGCTGATCGCGCTGGCGTTCGGCGTGCACATGGTGATGGCGATCGGCGGCGCCGACATGCCGGTCGTCGTGTCGATGCTCAACAGCTACTCGGGCTGGGCGGCGGCGGCGACGGGCTTCATGCTCTCCAACGACCTGCTGATCGTCGTCGGCGCGCTGGTCGGCTCCAGCGGCGCGATCCTGTCGTACATCATGTGCGCGGCGATGAACCGCAATTTCATCAGCGTGATCGCGGGCGGCTTCGGCACCGAAGGCGGCACGCCGGCCGCGGCCGGCGGCGGGGCGCAGCCGGCGGGCGAGGTGAACCCGATCTCGGCCGCCGAGACCGCCGAGCTCCTGCGCGAGGCCAAGGGCGTGATCGTCGTTCCCGGCTACGGGATGGCGGTCGCGCAGGCGCAGCACACGGTCTACGAGATCACGAAGGCGCTGCGCGAGCGCGGCGTCAACGTCCGCTTCGGCATCCACCCGGTGGCCGGCCGCATGCCGGGCCACATGAACGTGCTGCTCGCCGAGGCCAAGGTCCCGTACGACATCGTGTTCGAGATGGACGAGCTCAACGCGGACTTCCCGGACACGGACGTCGCGATCGTCATCGGCGCGAACGACATCGTGAACCCGGCCGCGCAGGACGACCCGACGAGCCCGATCGCCGGCATGCCGGTGCTCGAGGTGTGGAAGGCGAAGACGTCGGTCGTCATGAAGCGCAGCATGGCCTCCGGCTACGCCGGCGTCGACAATCCGCTGTTCTACAAGGACAACAACCGGATGCTGTTCGGCGACGCGAAGAAGATGCTGGACGAGGTGCTGGCGGCGCTCAAGGCCTGACCCGCCCGCCGTGGCCGGCCCGCTCGCCCACGTCACGGTCCTCGACCTGTCGCGCGTGCTCGCGGGGCCGTGGTGCACGCAGCTGCTCGCGGACCTGGGCGCCACCGTCGTCAAGGTCGAGCGTCCCGGCACCGGCGACGACACGCGCGCGTGGGCGCCGCCGTACCTGCGCGACGCGCAGGGGCACGCGACGACCGAATCCGCGTACTACCTCGCGTGCAACCGCGGCAAGCGCTCGGTCGCGATCGACTTCACGACGCCGGAGGGGCGCGAGCTCGTGCGCGACCTCGCGCGCGGCTCCGACGTGCTGATCGAGAACTTCAAGGTCGGCGGCCTCGCGAAGTACGGCCTCGACTACGCGAGCGTCGCCGCGCTGAACCCGCGGCTGGTCTACGCGTCGATCACCGGCTTCGGCCAGGACGGACCCTACGCGGAACGCGCCGGCTACGACTTCATCATCCAGGGCATGAGCGGGTTCATGAGCGTCACCGGCGAGCGCGACGACCTGCCGGGCGGCGGGCCGCAGAAGGCCGGCATCGCGATCACCGACATCGTCACCGGCATGTACGCGGCGGTGGCGATCGTCGCGGCGATCGCGCACCGCGACCGCACCGGGCAGGGCCAGCACGTCGATTGCGCCCTGTTCGACTCCGCGGTGGCGATGATGGCGGTGATGAACATGAACTACCTCGTGACGGGCACGCCGCCGGAGCGCGCCGGCAACGCGCACCAGAACATCGTGCCCTACCAGGTGTTCGCGTGCGCCGACGGCCACCTGATCCTCGCCGTCGGCAACGACGGCCAGTTCGCGAAGTTCTGCGCGGTGGCCGGCGTGCCGGAGTGGGCAGCGGACCCGCGCTTCGCGACGAACGCCGACCGCGTGCGCCACCGCGCGACGCTGGTGCCGATGGTCGCCGCCGTGATCGCCACGCGCAGGCAGCGCGACTGGCTCGCGGCGCTGGAGGACGCCGGCGTGCCGTGCGGGCCGATCAACAAGCTCGACGCCGTGTTCGCGGACCCGCAGGTCGTCGCGCGCGGGATGCGGCTCGACCTGCCGCACGCGCTGGCCGGCCGCGTGCCGCTCGTGGGGCCGCCGCTCAAGATGTCGGCCACGCCGCCGACGGCGGACCTGCCGCCGCCGCTGCTCGGCGAGCACACGGCCGACGTGCTGCGCGAGCGCCTCGACCTCGACGCGGCGACGATCGCGCGGCTCGCGGCGGCCGGCGTCGTGGGCGTGCGGTGAGCCCGCGCATCGATTCGCAACCGGAGGAGCGCCGATGACCGCCGCCGTCCGTGCCTTCGACCGTCGCCCAGCGTTCTGGATCGCGTACGCGCTGCTGGCGCTGGGTTCGCTCTGGGGCGCCGCGACGCTCTTCCCGCTCGCGCTCCCGCTGCTCAAGCTCGACATCACGATGCCGCGCGACGCGGCGATCGCGAAGGCGGAGGCGCTCGCGGCCGAGCGCAAGCTCGCTCCCGAGGGGGCGCGCACGGCGATCGTGTTCAACCACGACGAGTCCGCGCAGAACTACGTCGAGCTCGAAGGCGGTGGCAAGGAGGCGTTCGGCGCGCTGCTGGCCGGGCGCGCGTACGCGCCGTTCTGGTGGGACGTGCGGCTGTTCCGGCCCGGCGTGCTCGAGGAGGTGCTGATCCGCCTGCGGCCCGACGGCGCGCTCGACGGCTTCACGCGGCGCGTCGCGGAGGCGTACGTCCGCGATGCGGCGACCAAGGCGCTCGCGCCGGGCGCCGCGCTGGTGCTCGCGCGCGACGAGGCCACGCGCCACTGGGGCGTGGACTTCGGTCCCTACACGCTGGCCGAGCAGGCGCAGCAGACCCGGCCGAGCGGCCGCGTCGACCACCGGTTCGTGTTCGAGCGCGCCGACCGGTTCGGCGAGGCGCGGATCCGGCTGCAGCTCGTCGTCAGTGGCGACGAGCTGACGCAGGTGCTGCCGTTCATGCAGGTGCCGGAGAGCTTCGAGCGGCGCTTCGCCGAGATGCGCAGCGCGAACAAGGCGATCGCCGGCGTCGCGAGCATCTCGGCCGGCGTGCTGTACGGCCTGCTGGGCTGCGTGCTGGGCGCGCTGTGGCTGCTGCGCCAGCACTGGCTCGTGTGGAAGCCGCCGCTCGTCGCGGGTCTCGTCGTCGGCGGGCTGCTCGGCGCCACGGTCCTCGCGAGCGCGCCGGCCGCGTGGTTCGCGTTTCCGACCACGCAGGAGGCGAGCGGGTTCTGGGTGCGGCAGGCCGGGCTGGCGCTGCTCGCCTTCGTCGGCGGCGGCCTCGCGCTGGGCGAAGTGTTCATGGCCGCGGAAAGCCTGACCCGAAAGGCGTTCCCGCACCAGCCGCAATTGTGGCGGCTGTGGTCGCGCGACGCCGGCGGCAGCGTCGAGGTCGCCGGCCGCACGGCCGGCGGCTACCTGTTCGTGCCCATCGAGCTCGCGCTCATCGCGGCGTTCTACTACGCGACCAACCGCTGGCTCGGCTGGTGGCAGCCGTCGGAGTCGCTGACCGATCCCAACATCCTGTCGTCGCTGGTGCCGGCGCTGGCGCCGATCGCGATCTCGCTGCAGGCGGGGTTCATGGAGGAGTGCGTGTTCCGCGCGGTGCCGCTCGCGCTCGGCGCGCTCGTCGGCGCGCGCTACGGCCGGCGCCGGCTCGGCATCGCGATCGCGTTCGTGCTGCAGGCGGTGATCTTCGGCGCCGCGCACGCGAGCTATCCGGGGCTGCCGTCGTACTCGCGGCTGGTCGAGCTCCTGCTGCCGTCGTTCCTGTGGGCGGCGATCTTCCTGCGCTACGGCCTGCTGCCGACGATCCTGCTGCACGCGGTGTTCGACCTCACGCTGTTCTCGCTCCCGCTGTTCCTCATCGACGCGCCCGGCGCATGGACGCAGCGCGCGCTGGTCGTCGCGGCGGGGCTCGTGCCGGCGGCGGTCGTGCTCGCGTGGCGCGCGCGCAACGGCGCGTGGCGCGCGTTGCCGGACGCGCTGCGCAACGCGGCGTGGCGCCCGGTCGTGCCGGCGGCGGCGGCGCCGGAGGCGGCGCCGGCGGCGGGCGCCATCGCGCCGCACGCCGCGCTGCTGCAGCGCGTGCTGCCGTGGCTTGGGCTGGCCGGCCTGGTCGCGTGGATCGCCTTCACGCCGCTTTCCGCCGACGTGCCGCCGCTCGCCGTCGACCGCGCCGCCGCGGAGGCCGCCGCGGTCGATGCGCTCGCCAAGCGCGGGGTGGCGCCCGGTCCCGAGTGGACGCGGCTGTCGGTGCCGCGCGTCGCGCTCGACGATCCCGGGCAGCGGCTGTGGCACGCGTTCGTCTGGCGCGAGTCCGGCGCGCCGCAATACCGGTCGCTCGTCGGCAACGCGCTGGCGCCGCCGCTGTGGGAGGTGCGCTTCGCGCGGTTCGACGGCGACGTCGCGGACCGCGCCGAGGAGTGGCGCGTCACGGTCGCGGGCGACGGCCGCGTGCGCCAGGTCGTGCACCGGCTGCCCGAGGGCCGCGCCGGCGCGACGCTCGAGCGCGACGCCGCGCAGGCGCTGGCCGGCGAGGCGCTGCGCGGCCGGCTCGGCCTCGACGCCGCCGCGCTGGTCCCGCGCCTGGCCGAGCAGGAGAAGCGCCCCGCGCGGCGCGACTGGAACTTCGCGTGGGCGAACCCGGCGAGGGCCGGGGGCGCCGGCGGCGCGGCCCGCGGGGCGGTCGTGGGGGCCCGCGCCCCGGGGCCGCCGCCGGCGAGGCCCGCGTGCAGGTCGTCGTCGCCGGCGACGAGGTCGTGCTCGCCGGCCGGTCGCTGTTCGTGCCGGAGGCGTGGCAGCGCAAGGAGGCCGAGCGCGAAGGCCGGCGGCAGGAGTTGAAGCTCGGCAGCGTGGCCGTGATCGTGCTCGCGGCGATCGCGGCGCTCGTGTATGCGGTCGTTGCGTGGAGCAAGGGCCGCAGCGACCGCCGCGCGTTCTGGGCCGCCGCGGCGCTGACCCTCGTCATGATGTACTCGGGCAGCGCGAACAACTGGCCGGAGGTCGCGATGCAGCTCAAGACCGCGGAGCCCGTGCGCAACCAGCTGACGCTGGTCGTGCTGGGCATGCTCGCCGGCGGCGTCGTGATGGCGTCGCTGCTCGGCCTGCTCGCCGGCGTCGGTGCGCACTACGCGCGCGCGCAGCCGGCGGTCCCGCTGGCCGGCCGCGGCCCCGCGTGGCTGCAGGGCGCCGCGGCCGCGCTGGTGACCGCGGGCATCGCCGCTGCGCTCACCGCGCTCGTCCCTGCCACGATGCCCGTGTGGCCGGACGTCCGGACCGCCGCGGCGGCGTGGCCGTGGGCCCGCACGGTGACGGCCGGGCTGTCGTTCGTGCCGGCCGTCACGATCACGCTCTTCCTGCTGGCGATCGTCGCCCGCGCGACGGCGGGCTGGACGCGGCGGATTCCGCTCGCGGCGCTCGTGCTCGTGCTGTTCGGCGTCGCGGTGGCGATCCTCGCCGGCCGCGACGTCGGCCACGCGCTGCTGGAAGGCGTGGTCGAGGGGCTCGCGACGCTCGCGATGGCGTGGCTGGTGCTGCGCCACGACCTGTCGACGGTGCCGGCGTTCGTCGCCACCGGCCTGGCGCTCGAGGGCGTCAAGGGCGCGGCGCAGGCGGGCACGTTCGCGACGTGGGCTCTGTTCGCCGGCGCGCTGGTCGTGATGGTCGCGCTCGCCGTCGCGGCGGCGCGCTATCTCGCCTTGCGCACCTCTGCACGGGCGTGAGCGTTCGCAGGGGCATTCAGCCCGCATACGCGCGCTACTGAACGGGCGCGAAGCGCCTTGTGATCCGCGCGCTCCTTGCCGTTTCCGCGAGAAAGGCGCTCGGCCGCCCGGAGCCTTTCTCGGTGACTGCAGTTCGGAA
>JAYRNW010000096.1:0-4885 GCA_041911995.1 Casimicrobiaceae bacterium
GCGGCGTGGCAGCGCTGGCCCTGCGGCGCGACGTGGCAGGTGTCGCCGCCGCGCTGCAGGCAGTAGTGGTTCGCCGCGCGCCACCACTCGCTCTGGTTGTAGAACACGCAGCGGGTGTCGACGCAAAGGTTGCCACCGAGCGTGGCCGCGCAGCGGTGCGCGGGGCCCGCGACGCCCAGCGCCGCCTGCGCGAGCGCCGGATATGCGGCGACGACGCGCGGGTCGGCCGCGATGCGCGCCAGCGTGACGCCGGCGCCGATCGCGAGGCCGTCGTCAGCGGCGACGACGGCGTCGAAGTCCTGCACCGACGAGAGGTCGACGAGCACCGGCGGGCGCTCGAGGCCGCGGCGCAGGTTCGGCACGAGGTCGGTGCCGCCGGCGACGATGCGCGCCGCCGGTGTGGCCGCCAGCATCGTCGCCGCCTCGGCGAGGCTGCGCGGGCGCCGGACCTCGAACTGCAGCGTGCGCTCCATCGTCAATCCCCCTTGGCCGGCGCCTTGCCGGCGGCGGCGCGCGCGCGCAGCCGCTCCTCGCGCTTGCGCGCGTGGATCGCCTCGAGCACGCGGTCGGGCGAGGCCGGCAGCGCGTCGAGCCGCAACCCGATCGCGTCGGCGATCGCGTTGGTCAGCGCCGGCGGGAAGCCGTGCAGCGCGCCCTCGCTCGCCTCCTTCGCGCCGAACGGCCCCAGCGGGTCGATGCTCTCGACCAGCTTGACGTCGATGGGCGGCGACTCGGCGATCGTCGGGATCCGGTAGTCGAGCATGTTCGGCCGCAGCGGCAGGCCCTCGTGGTACTGCGTCTCCTCCGACAGCGCCTGCCCCATCCCCATCCACACGGCGCCCTGCACCTGCCCTTCGACGGCGAGCGGGTTGATCGCGAAGCCGCAGTCGTGCGCGACCCACACGCGCTCGACGCGGACCTCGCCCGTGTCCTCGTCGACGGCGACCTCGACGACCTGCGCCGCGTACGAGAACCCGGCGGTCGAGCCCACGGCGGCGCCGCGGAACTTGCCGCCCTGCGTCTCCGGCGGCGTCGACCACGTGCCCTTGACCGACAGCGTGCCGGTGTCGACCAGCGCCGCCTCCACGGTCTCGTTGAACGACAGCGACCGGTCCGTGCCGGTCACGTTGCAGTGCTCGCCGTGCCAGTCGATGTCGGCCGGGCTGACCTCGAGCTTGCGCGCCGCGCCTTCGACGAGGACCTTCTTCAGCGCCTCCGCCGCGCGCAGCGCCGCGTTGCCGACCATGAACGACACGCGCGACGAGTACGAGCCGTTGTCCTTCGGCGTCAGCGCGCTGTCGGTGGCGATCACGCGGATGCGCGCGAGCGACAGCGACAGCACCTCGGCGACGACCTGCGCGAGCAGCGTGGATGACCCCTGTCCGATGTCCGACGCGCCGGTGAGCACCGTGATGCCGCCGTCGTAGTCGAGCTTGAGGTTGATCACCGCGTGCGGCTCGCCGCTCCAGTGCACGGGCTTCGCCGAGCCGGACACGTAGTGCGAGCACGCGAGGCCGAGGCCCCGGCCGCGCGGCAGCTTGCCGTGGCGCTCCTTCCACCCCGACGCCTGCTCGACCCAGTCGAGGCACGCCGGCAGCCCGTACGAGTTCACCTGCAGGTCGTTGATCGTCCGGTACGGCGGCGCGATCAGGTTCGCGCGCCGCACGGCGAACGGGTCGAGGCCCAGTTCGCCCGCCATCCGGTCGAGCAGCGACTCGAACGCGTGCCGCGCGTCGACGGCGCCGTGCCCGCGCATCGCGCCGCACGGCGGCGTGTTCGTGTAGACGCGGTAGCCGCGGTACTTGACCGCCGGCACCATGTACAGCGCGTGCAGCAGCGCGCCCGCGTACAGGATCGTGACGAGGCCGTAGCCGCCGTACGCGCCGCCGCGCTGGACGATCTCGCAGTCGACGGCCGTCAGCTCGCCCGTCTTCTTCATGCCGAGCCTGATCCGGATGTCGGTCTCGGGCCGCCCGCGGTGCGTGAGGAAGCCGTCCTCGCGCGAGCACTCGAGCTTGACCGTGCCGCCGGCCGCGCGCGCGAGCGCCGCGGCGACCATCTCGAAGTTGAGCGGCTCGACGCGGTGCCCGAAGCCGCCGCCGACGAACGGCTTCACCACGCGGATGCGCGACGCGTCCATGCCGAGCGTCTGCGCGAGCGTCAGGTGCAGGTAGTACGGGACCTGCGTGACCGAGTGCGTGGTCAGCCGGTCGCGCTCCGGCTCGTAGGCGGCGACGGCCGCGTTGAGCTCGATCTGGCCGTGCGCGACCTCCGCGTAGTGGAACGTCTCTTCGCGGACGAGGTCGGCGGCGGCGAAGCCCGCGTCCGTGTCGCCGAAGTGCTGGTCGACCTCGCGCTCGATGTTGCCGGCCTTCTTGTCGTGCAGCAGCACGGCGCCGTCCGCGCGCGCGTCGGCGGCCGCGAAGTACGCGGGCAAGGGCTCGATGTCGAGCACGAGCGCCGCGAGCGCCGCGTCCGCGGTGGCCGCGTCGACGGCGGCGACCGCCGCGACGGGCTCGCCGCGATAGCGGACCTTGCCGCGCGCGAGCGGCCACTCGTTCTGCGCGATCGGGATTACACCGTACGGCGCCGCGAAGTCCTCGCCGGTGACCACGGCGCGCACGCCGGGCAGCGCCAGCGCGGCGGCGGCGTCGATGCTGCGGATCGTGCCGTGCGCGACGGGGCTGCGCAGGATCCGGCCGACGAGCGCGTCGGGAAACGGCAGGTCCGCCGTGTAGCGCGCGCGGCCGGTGACCTTCTCGATGCCGTCGATCAGCGGCGTGCGCTGGCCGGCGGCGTGCGCCGCCGGTCCCGTGCCCGCGCCTGCTTCGGGGGTGGCGGCCGGCGTCGCCATCACGCGTCTCCGGCGGCGGCCTGCACCGACTCGATGATCTTCACGTACCCGGTGCAGCGGCAGAGGTTGCCGGCGAGCGCGTCGCGGATCTGCTGCTCGGTCGGCTGCGGCGACCGGCGCAGCAGCGCCTCCGCCGCCATGATCATGCCCGGCGTGCAGAAGCCGCACTGCGTGCCGAGCTTCTCGTGGAACATCTGCTGCAGCCGGCTCATCCGGCCGCCGGCGGCCAGCCCCTCGATCGTCTCGACGCGCCGGCCCTCGCACGCGACGGCGAGCGTGATGCACGCGAGCCGCGGCTCGCCGTCGACGAGCACCGTGCACGCGCCGCACTCGCCGCCGTCGCAGCCCTGCTTGGTGCCGGTGAGGCCGGCGGTCTCGCGCAGGTAGTCGACGAGCAGCGCGTGGTCGGCGACGGCGTCCTCGCGCACGCGGCCGTTGACGGTGAGACTCAGCAGGCGCTTGCCCATGGCGTTCAGGTTCCCTTCGGCCGTTCGTCGCGCACGCGCACCGCCGTGCTACGACCGCGCGCCGCGCACCGGCAGCCGCGGCAGCGCGAAGCCCTGGTTGAAGCCCGCGCGGGTGACCAGCACGAGCTTCGCGTAGACACCCGCCGCGGCGAGGCCGAGGCCGGCGAGCGCCGCGGCCGGCCCGGCGACCGCCGTGATCGCGCCGGCGAGCGCCAGCAGCAGCAGCGGCGCGATCGTGCCGGCCATCAGCAGCACACGGCCGGCGCCGTCGAGCGCGGCCACGGCGCGCGGCGCGGCCGCGACGGCCACGCGCGCGCGATACCGGCGCCACAGCCACCAGCGCGCGATCGCGAGCACGCCGACGAGGATCGCGAGCGGTGCGGGCACGCGCACGCCGGCCAGCGTCGCCAGCAGCAGCGCGCCGCCGCCCTCGACCAGCCCGGTCGCCACCAGCAGCGGCCGCACCAGCGGCTCGCGCCATGCGGGAATGCCGCGCGCCGCGTTGAGCAGGTTCGCCTGGCAGTAGACGAACGCGAGCGCGAGCGCCGCCGCGACGAAGCCGGCGGCCGGAACGCCGGCCGCGGCGGCGAGCACGGCCGGCACCAGCAGCACCGACGTCCACGCCTCGCGCGCCATCCACGACGTGCGCGGGTTGCGGAACACGTTGAGCGCGCGCAACGGCCGCCCGAGTTCCAGCGACACGCAGAAGAGGCCCAGGCCGACGAGCGCCAGCCCGGCGACGAACAGCACGGCGCGCGCGGCGCCGTCCGCGCCGGACAGCGCGGCGAACACGACGAGGCCGCTGCCCATGCCGCCGCCGATGAAGTTGCCGGCCGCGCGCGCGTCCCAGCTCGTCTGGTGCCAGGGGTTCGGCCCGAACGGTCCGTAGCCTTGCGCGGGATAGGTCATCGCGGCTCCACGGTGCAGCGGCGCGCGGTCAGTCGGCCGCCATGGGCGCGTCGGCCGCGTCCCACAGGTAGTAGAAGCCCGGGCCGGTGCCCAGGTCCTCGTGCATCCGGAAGTGCCGGTTCTCGCGCAGCAGCTTCGACACGTTGCTCTGCGGGTCGTCGAGGTCGCCGAACTGCAGCGTCTGCGTGATGCACGCGTTGACGCACGCGGGCGTGGCTTCCGGATCCACGCCCGGCGTCAGTCCGTTCGCGAGGCCGGCGTCGACGCGGTCCACGCAGAACGTGCACTTGGTCGCGACGGCGAGGCGCCGGTCGTCGCGCTGCTTGGTCTCGTTCTCCATCGCGCGTTCGTACGCGACGGCGTGGCGCATCGTCTTGTAGCGTGCCTGGTACGGGCACGCCACCGCGCAGTACGCGCAGCCGATGCACAGGTCGTAGTCGATCGTGACGATGCCGTCGGCGCGCTTGCGCGTCGCCGTGGTCGGGCACACGTCGCGGCACGGCGGCTCGTCGCAGTGCTGGCAGCCGACCGGCACGAACGCGCGCTTGACGTCCGGGTACTCGCCCAGCTCGACATCGAGCACGCGGCGCCACTGCACGCCGGGCGGCGTCGCGTTGGCGTGCCGGCACGCGGCCGTGCACGTCTGGCAGCCCAC
>JAYRNW010000097.1:0-18965 GCA_041911995.1 Casimicrobiaceae bacterium
ATGGACTTCTTCGACCGGCTGAAGAGCGTCTCGCGCGGCTACGCGTCGATGGACTACGAGTTCCGCGAGTTCCGCGCGGCCGACGTCGTCAAGCTCGACATCCTGATCAACGGCGAGCGCGTCGACGCGCTGTCGGTGATGGTGCACCGCTCGGTGTCCCAGTACCGCGGCCGCGAGGTCGTCGCGAAGATGCGCGGGCTGATCCCGCGCCAGATGTTCGACGTCGCGATCCAGGCCGCGATCGGCGCGCAGATCATCGCCCGCGAGTCGGTGAAGGCGATGCGCAAGAACGTGCTCGCCAAGTGCTACGGCGGCGACATCACGCGCAAGAAGAAGCTCCTCGAGAAGCAGAAGGCCGGCAAGAAGCGGATGAAGGCCGTCGGCAGCGTCGAGATCCCGCAGGAGGCGTTCCTCGCCATCCTCCAGGTGGGCGAGAAGTAGACGAGCTGCGGCGGCGGCGGGCCGGACGGCGGCCCGCGCCGGCGGCCGCATGGCACAATCCGCCGGGCCCGGGAGAGCCCCACAACCACGATGAACTTCGCGCTGATCCTGTTCCTGCTGACGCTGGTCACCGGCGTGCTGTGGCTCGTCGACCGCGTGCACTTCCGCAAGCGCCGGGCGGCCGACGCGCCGGAGCCGGCGTGGGTCGAGTACGCGGCGTCGTTCTTCCCGGTCCTGCTCGTCGTCTTCCTGCTGCGCTCGTTCGTCGCCGAGCCGTTCAAGATCCCGTCGTCGTCGATGCGCCCGACGCTCGAGGTCGGCGACTTCATCCTCGTCAACAAGTTCACGTACGGTCTGCGGCTGCCGATCGTCGAGCTCAAGGTGATCCCGGTGAACGATCCGCGGCGCGGCGACGTCGTCGTGTTCCGCTACCCGGTCAACCCGAGCCAGGACTTCATCAAGCGCGTCGTCGGCGTCGGCGGCGACGTCGTCCGGTACGAGGACAAGAAGCTGACGGTGAACGGCCAGCCGCTGCCGCAGGTGCGCGACGGCACGTACAGCTACCTCGAGAACCTGCGCTTCGAGACGCTGGACCGGTACGTCGAGACCGCGGACAGCGGCGTGGGGCCGCGCTCGTACACGATCGGCATCAACCCGCAGGCGGCGCCCGTCTACGTGCAGAACGTCCGGCCGTTCCCGGGGCGCGAGAATTGCGACTACAATGACCGCGGCTTCACGTGCAAGGTCCCGGCCGGCCATTACTTCATGATGGGCGACAACCGCGACAACAGCGACGACAGCCGCTACTGGGGCTTCGTGCCGGACGATCACGTGCGCGGCAAGGCCTTCTTCATCTGGTTCAACTGGGACGACATTTCGAGCTTCGCGTTCAAGCGGGTCGGCAGCGGGATCCGCTGAGCGGGGCAGGGGACGGGACGGCGATGACGACGACGATGACGGCGCGGCGCGCGCAGCGTGGACTGTCGATGATCGGGTTCCTGTTCGTCGCGGCCGTCGTGCTCGTGACGGCGATGGTCGCGTTCCGCATGGTCCCCGCCTACATCGAGCACTACACGATCCAGCGGGCGCTGGAAGGCGCGCTCGCGGACTCCAACGACCTGTCGGTCGCGTCGATCCG
The DNA here is from genome assembly GCA_041911995.1 of Casimicrobiaceae bacterium. Classification (GTDB taxonomy): domain Bacteria; phylum Pseudomonadota; class Gammaproteobacteria; order Burkholderiales; family Casimicrobiaceae; genus VBCG01. Next base: position 1,580 of record JAYRNW010000097.1, read on the forward strand.
GCGCGCGATGGACCGCCGGCTCGCGGCCGACTACGCCGACGCGGTCGAGGCCAAGGACGTCGAGGTGCTCAAGGACGGCAACAAGATCACGGCGTCCGTCAGCTGGGAGAAGCGCCTGCACCTCGTCGGCAACGTGGCCCTGCTGCTCGACTTCGAGGCGTCGGCGTCGCGGTGACGCCTGGCCGCGACGGATGGCCGACGCTCTGAACGAGCGCCTGGGGTACGCATTCCGCCGGCCCGAGCTGCTGCGGACCGCGCTTACGCACCGCAGCTACGGCGCCACCCACTACGAGCGACTGGAATTCGTCGGTGACGCCGTGCTGAACTGCGTCGTCGGCGCCGCGCTCTACGAGCGGTTCCCCGCGCTGCCCGAGGGCGACCTGTCGCGCGTGCGCGCGGCGCTCGTCAACCAGGAGTCGCTGGCACGCGTGGCGCGCCGGCTGGACCTCGGGCGCGACATCCGGCTGGGCGAGGGCGAGCTGAAGAGCGGCGGCGACGACCGGTCGTCGATCCTCGCCGACGCGCTGGAGGCCGTGTTCGGCGCCGTGTTCGTCGACGGCGGGTACGACGCGGCGCGCGCCGTGATCGGCGAATGCTACGGCGACATCCTCGCCCGCGCCGACCCGGCCGAGCTGGGCAAGGACCCGACGACGCGGCTGCAGGAGTGGCGGCAGGCGCGCCGGCTGCCGGTGCCGGAGTACGTGGTGCTGGCGACGACCGGCGAGGCGCACGCGCAGGTGTTCGAGGTCGTGTGCCGGATTCCGGCACTCGCGCTCGAGGTCGTCGGCAAGGGTCCGAGCCGGCGCGCCGCCGAGCAGGACGCGGCGGAAGCCGCCGGCGCGCAGGCGGCGCTCGCCGACGCGGGAGGCCGCCGTGGCGGCGGCTGAGGCGCCGGGCGCGGCGGCGCCGCCGGCGTTCCGCTGCGGCCACGTCGCGATCGTGGGGCGGCCCAGCGTCGGCAAGTCCACGCTCATGAATGCGCTGATCGGCGCGAAGATCAGCATCACGTCGAAGAAGCCGCAGACGACGCGCCACCGGATCGTCGGCATCGCGACCGACGCCGCCGCGCAGTTCGTGTTCGTCGACACGCCCGGCTTCCAGACGCGCCACCATTCGCGGCTCAACGAACGGCTGAACCGCGCCGTGCGCGAGAGCCTCGCCGACGTCGACGCCGTCGTCCTCGTCGTCGACGCGACGCGGATCACGGAGGCCGACCGCGCGGTGGTCCGGCTGCTGCCGCCGCGCACGCCGGCCATCGCGGCCGTGAACAAGGTCGACCTCCTCGCCGACAAGCCGTCGCTGTTGCCGCGGCTCGCCGAAATTGCCGCGTTGCACCCGTTCGCGGCGATCGTGCCGATCTCCGCGGAGCGCGGCACGCAGCTGGCCGAGCTCCGGGCGGAGGTCGCGAAGGCCCTGCCCGAGTCGGAGCCGCTGTACCCGGAGGACGACCTCACCGACCGCGACGAGCGCTTCCTCGCCGCCGAGTTCATCCGCGAGAAGATCTTCCGCCTGCTGGGCGACGAGGTGCCGTACGCGACGGCCGTCGGCATCGAGAAGTTCGAGGTCGAGGGCGCGCTGCGGCGCATCTTCGCGACCGTATACGTCGACAAGCCGGGCCAGCGTGCGATCCTGCTGGGCGAGAACGGCGCGCGGATGAAGGCCATCGCCACGCAGGCGCGCGCCGAGATGGAGCGCCTGTTCGGCGGCACCGTCTACCTCGAGGTGTGGGTGCGCGTGAAGCGCGGCTGGGCCGACACCGACGCGTCGCTGGCGCGCATGGGGTACTGACGCGCGGCGGCGATGGCGACGCGACCTTTCGCGCCGCGGCGCGACGACGAGCCGGCGTTCGTGCTGCACGCGTACCCGTACCGCGAGACCAGCCTGATCGTCGAGGCGTTCACGCCGGGCTGCGGCCGCGTGGCGCTGGTCGCCCGGGGCGCCAAGCGCCCGCGCTCGGAGTTGCGCGGCCTGCTGCAGGCGTTCCAGCCGCTGACGGTCGCGTGGACCGGCGCCGGCGAGCTGAAGACGCTGGTCAAGGCCGAGTGGCGCGGCGGCATGCCGGCGGCCGGCGGCTCGGCGCTGTTGGCCGGGTTCTACGTCAACGAGCTGCTGCTGAAGCTGCTGGCGCGCGAGGACCCGCACGCCGCGCTGTTCGACGCGTACGCGGCGGCGCTCGCCGCGCTGGCCGAGCGGCCGGCCCCCGCGGCGCAGGCGGCCGCGCTGCGGCGCTTCGAGGTGACGCTGCTGGCGGAGCTGGGCTACGCGCTGGCGCTGACGTGCGACGTCGCGTCCGGCGAGCCGATCGATCCGGCCGGCAGGTACCATTACGAATTCGACCGCGGGCCGCGGCGGCTCTCCGCGCACGAGGCGCAGGAGCCGGGCCCGCGCGGCGCATTTGTGCGCGGCGCGACGCTGGTCGCGCTGGCCACGCGGGAATTCCCCGATGCCGAGACGGCCGCGGAGGCCAAGCGCCTGATGCGCGAGGTCCTCGACCACCGGCTCGAGGAGCGGCGCATCTTCAGCCGTCGCGTCGTGCGCGACCTCATGGCACTGGACGAGGAGGGACCGGCATCTTGATCGAGTTGGGCGTCAACATCGACCACGTCGCGACGCTGCGGCAGGCGCGGCGCACGCACGAGCCCGACCCGGTGTGGGCGGCCGTCGAGGCGCACCTGGGCGGCGCGGACGGCATCACGGTCCACCTGCGCGAGGACCGCCGCCACATCCAGGACGAGGACGTGCGCCGGCTGCGCGACCTCGTGCACATCAAGCTCAACATGGAGATGGCGCCCACCGCCGAGATGACCGCCATCGCGTGCGGGCTGCGCCCGGAGATGGCGATGCTGGTGCCGGAGGGCCGCCACGAGATCACGACCGAGGGCGGCCTCGACGTCGCCGGGCAGGAGCGCGCGCTGGCTGGCGTGGTCGCGCGGCTCGCGGACGCGGGCATCGTGACGTCGGTGTTCATCGACGCGGAGGTGGCGCAGGTCGAGGCCGCGGCGCGCATCGGCGCGCGCGTGTGCGAGGTCCACACGGGGCCGTACGCGCACGCGTTCCACGCGAAGGGGCGCGACGCCGAGAGCGCGGCCGTCGTCGCCGAGCTCGAGAAGATCCGCGTGGCGGGTGCGGCGATCCGGGCGCTGGGCATGCGCTTCAACGCCGGCCACGCGCTCAACTACTTCAACGTGCAGCCGGTGGCGCGGCTTTCCGGCGTGCGCGAGCTGCACATCGGGCACGCGATCGTGTCGCGCGCGCTGTTCGTCGGGCTGCGCGAGGCGGTCCGGCAGATGAAGGCGCTGATGCGCGAGGCCGCCGCCATGGGACCGGAGAGCGCGGCATGACGCCTGCGGTGACGCTGCCGCGGGGCCCGGTGGTCCTCGGGGTGGAGGGGCTGGCGCTGACCGAGGCAGACCGCGAGCGCGTCGCGCACCCGCTCGTCGGCGGCGTGATCCTGTTCAAGCGCAACTACGAAGACCCCGCGCAGCTCGCGGAACTGACCGCGCAGATTCGCGCGCTGCGCTCGCCGCATCCGCTGATCTGCGTCGACCACGAAGGCGGGCGCGTCCAGCGGTTCCGCGATGGCTTCACCGAAATTCCCGCGATGCGCACGCTGGGCGAGCGCTGGGATGCCGACGTCGCGGCGGCGGCGGCGGAGGCGCAGCGCCTGGGCGGCGTCATCGCGCGGGAGCTGCGCGCTCACGGCGTGGACTTCAGCTTCGCGCCGGTGCTCGACCTCGACTTCGGCGCTTCCACCGTGATCGGCGACCGCGCGTTCCACGCGAACCCCAACGCCGCCGCGCACCTGGCCGCGTGCCTGCGCCGCGGGCTCAACGCCGGCGGCTGCGCGGCCGTCGGCAAGCACTTTCCCGGCCACGGCTTCGTCGCGGCCGACTCGCACACCGACGTGCCGGTCGACGAGCGGCCGCTCGCCGATCTCGTCGCCCACGACCTGGTCCCGTTCGCGGTGCTCGCGAAGGAAGGGCTGGAGGCGGTGATGCCGGCGCACCTGATCTACCCGGCGGTCGACGCCGTGCCGGCCGGTTACTCGCGCGTGTGGCTGCAGGAAATCCTGCGGGGCCGGCTCGGGTTCGACGGCCTCGTGTTCTCGGACGACCTCGGCATGGCCGGCGCGTTCACGGCCGGCGACATCGTCGCGCGCGCCGACGCGGCGCTCGCCGCCGGCTGCGACATGGTGCTCACGTGCAACGAATTCGCCGACGCCGACGACCTGCTGTCGCGCTGGCGCCCGACCACGCAGCCCGACCTCGCGCGGCGCGCGGCGGCGATGGAGGGCAAGTAGGGTCAGAGACGACTTCTTCAGCGAAGCTCGCGATCGGCCAGGGGCAAGTAGGGTCAGAGACGACTTCTTCAGCGAAGCTCGCGATCGGCCAGCGTTGCCGCCGAGAAGTCGTCTCTGGAGGGCAAGTTGGGTCAGAGACGACTTCTTTAGCGAAGCTCGCGATCGGCCAGCGTTGCCGCCAAGAAGTCGTCTCTGACCCTACTTGTGCGGCGAATGCCCGCCCAGCTTCCGCGTCAGCTCCTCCGCCGTGTGCGCGACGACCGGGCCGAGCTGCCGGATGCGCTCGTCGGGCAGCCGCGACGAGGGGCCGGCCAGCGAGATCGCACCCAGCACCTCGGCGTGCTCGTCGTAGATCGGCGCGGCCACGCAGCGCGTCGACAGCGCGTGCTCCTCGTCGTCGAACGACCAGCCGCGCTGCCGGATCACGCGGATGGACGCCCACATCGTCTCCGGCGACGTGATCGTGTTGGCGGTGATCCGCGGCAGGCCCTTGACCTTGAGGATGGCGTCGATCTGCTCGTCGGGCAGCGCGGCGAAGATCGCCTTGCCGACGCCGGAGGCGTGCAGCGGCACGCGGCTGCCGAGCTTCACGATCGTGCGCATCATCTCGCGGCACTGCACCTGGTCGATGAACACGGCCTCGGTGCCGTCGAGGATGCCGAGGTTGGCCGTCTCGCCCGACTGCTCCATCAGCCGCCGCATGTACGGATGGCTCTGCGCGACGAAGTCGCGGTTGGCGAGGAAGCTCGAGCCGACGGTGAACGCCTGCAGGCCGATGTACCAGCGGCCGAGCTCGCCGCCCTGGTACACGTAGCCCATCTTCTCCAGCGTGGCGAGCAGCCGGTGCGCCGTCGACGGCGCCAGCGTGACGCGCTGCGCGAGGTCGGTCAGCGTGAGGCCGCCCTCGGCGCGCGCCAGCGCCTCGAGCAGCGAGAGGCCGCGCGTAAGGCTTTGCACCTGCACGGTGGCGGTGCCGGGCCGGGCGGGCGTGCGGCCGCGGCGGGGCGGGGGGGAGGTCAGGCGATGGGGCATCGGCGGGCGCTCGGAGTGCGATCCGCGTCAGCGTAACTGCAAGTGCGGGGTGACGGCAAACGTGCGCCCCGCGATGTCGACCGCGAAGCGCGCGGCGAGCAGCGCCGCGTCGGAGAGCGGCGGCGCATCGGGCAGCGCGCGCGCGTAGCCCATGGCGACCGCGCGGCCGTGCGCGCGGCTGTAGCCGACCGACGTCAACTCGCCGACGTTGCGGCCGTCCATCAGGATCGGCTCGCCGCCCCACGGGAACGCGAGCGGATCGTCGAACGTGAACTGCACGAGGCGCTTGCGCAGCCCTTCCGCCTGCTGCCGCACGAGCGCGTCGCGCCCGAGGAACGGCACCGCCTTGTCGAGCTTCACCGCGAAGCCGAGCCCGGCCTCCCACGGCGTCTCGTCGGGCGAGAGCTCCGCGCCCCACGCGCGACGGCCGGCGGCGATGCGCAGCGCGTCGATCGTGTAGTAGCCGGCGTCGGCGAGCCCGAAGGCCGCGCCCCCCTGCCACAGCGCGTCGTAGAGCGTCACGCACTGGTCGGTCGGCACGACCAATTCGTAACCCGGGCCGCCGACGTAGCTCATCCGCGCCGCGCGCACCCGCGCGTAGCCGACGTCGACCTCGGCGGTGACGGAGAACGGCAGCCCCGCCTTCGAGAGGTCGTCGGGGGAGAGTGTGGCGAGCAGCGCCTCGGCCTTCGGGCCCATCACCGAGATCACCGAGTATGCGGCGGTGACGTCGACCAGCGCGGCGAACTCGTCCGGGCCGACGTGGCGCTCGATCCACGCGGCGTCGCGCGTGGTCTGCGCCGAGCCGGTCAGGATGAAGAACGCGTCGGCGGCGAGCCGGGTCACGGTGACGTCGCTCTCGATGCCGCCGCGCGCGTTGAGCATCGCCGTGTAGACGATGCGCCCGACCGGCACGTCGATCGAATTCGCGCACAGGCGCTCCAGCACGGCGAGCGCGTCGCGGCCCTTCAGCACGAACTTGCCGAACGACGTCTGGTCGAAGACGACGACGTCCTCGCGGCAGGCGCGCTGCTCGGCGAGGACGTGCGGCAGCCAGCCCGGCGTGCCGAGCGTATACGGCGGCGCCGCGTGGCCGGCGGGCAGGAAGTAGTTGGCGCGCTCCCAGCCCAACTTCGAGCCGAACACCGCGCCCTTGGCGGCGAGCCGGTCGTAGAGCGGCGAACGCCGCAGCGGGCGCACCGTCTGCAGCTCCTCGCGCGGCCAGCGCATCGCGTAGTGCAACCCGAGCGACTCGACCGTGCGGTCGGCGAGGTGCCGCCGGTTGGCGTGGAACGGCGCGAAGCGCCGGACGTCGACGTCCCACAGGTCGAGCGGCGCCTCGCCGCCGACGATCCACTCGGCCACCAGCCGGCCCGCGCCGCCGGAGTTCGCGATGCCGGCCGAGTTGAAGCCGGCGCACACGAAGTAGCGGCCGACCTCCGGCGCTTCGCCGAGGATGAAGTTGCCGTCGCCCGTGAAGCTCTCCGGCCCGTTCAGCAGGAGCTTGATCTGCGCGGTCTCGAGGCACGGTGTGCGGTGGATCGCGTTCTCCATCAGCACCTCGAACTGGTCCCAGTCCTCGGGCAGCAGCTGGAACTCGAAGCCGTCGGGGATCGCCGCGACGTTCCACGGCTTCGCGACCGGCTCGAAGCCGCCCATCACGAGGCCGCCGACTTCCTCCTTGTAGTAGATGAACCCGTCCGGGTCGCGGATCACCGGCAGGTCCGGCGTGACGCCGGGAATCGGCTTCGTCACGATGTAGAAGTGCTCGGCCGCGTACAGCGGCACGTTGACGCCCGCCTGCCGGCCGAACGCGCGCGCCCACTGGCCGCCGCAGTTGACGAGCGTGTCGCACTTGATCTCGCCGCTGCCGTCCGCGGCGCTCCACGCGACGCCGGCGACGCGACCGTTGTGCACGGCGACGCCGGTCGCCCGGACGCCCTCGACGAGCGTCGCGCCGCGCATCCGCGCGCCCTTGGCGAGCGACTGCGTGAGGTCGGTCGGGTTGGCCTTGCCGTCGCCGGGTATCCACACGGCGCCGGCGAGGTCGTCGGTGCGCAGGATCGGCGCGATGCGGCCGGCCTCGGCCGGCGTCACCCAGTCGAACGCGATGCCGAAGCTGCCGGCGCGCGCCATCTGGCGCCGCATGAGCGTCAGTCGCTCCGGCGTCTTCGCGACGTTCAGGCTGCCGCACTGCTTCCAGCCGGTGGCAAGTCCCGTCTCCGCCTCCAGCGTCGAATAGAGCTCGATGCCGTAGCGGCTCATCCGCGTTGCGTTGCGCGTCGCACGGGTCTGGCCGACCAGGCCGGCCGCGTGCCACGTCGTGCCGCACGTGAGCCGGCCCTGCTCGAGCAGTACGACGTCGCGGACGCCGAGCTTCGCCAAGTGGTAGGCGGTCGAGACGCCGGCGATGCCGCCGCCGACGACGACGACTTGTGCGTGGGTGGGGACGGTGGGCATCGTGGATCTTCTCCCTGGAGTCTAGAGCTTGGCGAAAGTGGGGTCAGAGACGACTTTCCGCGCGAAAGTAGGGTCAGAGACGACTTTCCGCGCAGGCGCTGCTCCGGCCGACGGTGGTGCCGCAAAGTCGTCTCTGACCCTACTCTCGCCTGCGCGGAAAGTCGTCTCTGACCCCACTTAGAGCTTGAGGGCGGCGACGCCGGCGACGACGCTCGCCGCGCCGGCGAGGCGCGCGAAGCCGAAGCCTTCCTTCAGCAGCACGGTGCCGATGACGGCGGCGAACAGCACGGACGTCTCGCGCAGCGCCGAGACGGCGGCGATGGGCGCGCGGGTCATCGCCCACAGCACGATGCCATACGCGGCCACGCTGCAGAAGCCGCCGACGAGGCCGCGCCGCCACTGGCCGCGCACGTAGGTGACGGCCGCGGCGCCGCGGTGCAGGCGAATCCACGCGAGGAACACGACGCTCTCGACCAACGTCAGCCACAGCACGTAGGCAAAGGCATTGCCCGACGCGCGCGCGCCGGCGCCGTCGATCAGCGTGTACACGGCGATGATCGCGGCGTTGGCGAGCGCCCAGACGACGGCGGCGCGCGGATGGTGGTGGCGCTGGGCGAACGCGATGGCGAAGATGCCGGCGCAGATCAGCACGACGCCCGCCGCGGTCTGCGCCGACGGCAGCTCGCGCAGGAACAGGATGCCAAGCACGGTGACGAGGAGCGGCGCCGTCCCGCGCATCAGCGGATAGGCGAACGACAGGTCGCCGGTGCGGTACGCCTGCGCGAGCGTCAGGTAGTAGCCGAAGTGGATGACGGCGGAGGCCGCCGCGAACGGCCACGACGCGGAGTGCGGCAGCGGCACGAAGGGCAGCGCCGCCAGCGAGCACGCGGCGGAGCCGGCCACGACCGTCGCCGTGTCGAGCAGCGCGTCGCCGCCGCCCGCCGACTTGATGAGCGCGTTCCACGACGCGTGCAGCAGCCCCGCGCCGAGGACGGCCAGCGTGACGCCGAGCGTGAGCTCCACCGGACGACGAACGCGCTACGCGCCCGGAAGGGCGCCGGGGCGCGGGCGGAAGCCGGGATCGGGCAGCGGCATCGCGTGCGCCGCCGTCAGGCCGGCTTCGTCTTCCGCTTCTGCCAGCCGTCCTTGCCGCCGCGGCGCGGCGCGGGGACCGGGTCGTCGTCGGGCGCGGGCGCCGGTGCCTCCGGCTCCTTGAGGCGCGTGCGCGCGAGCACGCCGGCGTCCTCGAGGATCGGGTAGGCGATCGAGCAGATGTGCGAGTTGATCCGCTTGAAGTCGGAGATGAGGTCCAGGTGCAGCGACGAGGTCTCGATGCTCTCCAGCGTGTTGCCGGCCAGCCGCGCGAGGTGCGAGTCCGCGTACGCGCGCTCGAGGTCGCGGAACAGCACCTTCTGCGCGAGGAGCTCCTGCGCGCTCTTGAGCTCGCCGTGCAGGAACACGCTCATGCCGAGCCGCAGGTTCGCGACGAGCCGCGCGTGCAGGTCGCAGATCTCGTGCATGCCGGCCTCGGAGAAGTTGCGCTGCTTGCCGATCTTCTTGTCCTCGATGTCGGTCAGCACGCGCTCGATGATGTCGCCGACCTGCTCCAGGTTGATCGTGAACGACACGATGTCCGCCCAGCGCCGCCCCTCGCGCTCGTCGAGCGCCTCGCGCGACACCTGCGTCAGGTACAGCTTGACCGCCGTGTACAGCTCGTCGACGACGTCGTCCTTCTTGCGCAGCCGCTCGGAAAGCGCGCGGTCGTTGGTCCGGATGACCGTCAGCATCCCGGTCAGCATGTCCTCGATCACGTCGCCGATGCGCATCGCCTCGCGCGCGGCGTTGGCGATCGCGAGGGACGGCGTGTCGAGCGCCGACGGGTCGAGGTTGCGCGGCTTCGCCGGGTCCTCGGCCGCCGGCTTGTTCGGCAGCAGGCGCTCGGCCACGCGGGCGATCCGCTCGGTCCAGAAGATGAACAGCAGCGCCAGCGCCGCGTTGAACAGGAGGTGGAACAGCACGACCTCGCGCGCCGGGTCGAGCCGCAGGCCGTCGATCCAGCCGTGGACGTGGCCGAGCAGCGGGATCGCGAGCACGCAGCCGATCAGCTTGAACAGGAAGTTGCCGAGCGTGACACGGCGCGCCTCGGGCGGCGAGCGCAGCGTCGACAGCATGCCGAGGAGGCCGCTGCCCAAGTTGGCGCCGAGGACGAGGCCCAGGGCGACCGGCAGCGACAGCATCGACAGCGACGCGAGCGTGGCGGTGAGCAGCACGACGGCCAGGCTCGAGTAGCAGAGGATCGTGAACAGCGCGGCGACGAGCATGTCGAGCAGCACGTCGCCGGTCAGCGACGCGAAGATCACCTTGACGCCGGCTGCCTGCACGAACGGCTGCGCGGCCACCGAGATCCACTGCAGCGCGAAGATGATGAGGCCCAGGCCGATCAGGATGCGGCCGAAGCGGCCGACGTTGGTCGCCTGCCGCGCGAGGAACAGCGTGACGCCGATGAAGATCAGCAGCGGCGCGAGCCACGACAGGTCGAACGACAGGATCACCGTCACGAGCGACGTGCCGATGTCGGCGCCGAGCATCACGGCGAGCGCCGGCGCCGTGCCGATCAGGCCCTGCCCGGCGAAGGCGGCGACGATCAGCGCGGTGGCCGTGCTGCTCTGGATGAGGCCGGTGACGCCCAGGCCCGCGAACAGCGCGGTGAAGCGGTGGCTGATGCTCTTGCGCAGCACGCGGCGCAGGTCGGCGCCGTAGAGGCGCAGGATGCCGGTGCGCACGATGTGCGTGCCCCAGACGAGCAGCGAGACGCCGGCCAGCAGGTTGAGCAGCGTCTGCACGGCGGTCAGGCGCCCGGCGTCCGCTCGACGTCGCCGACGACGTCGTCGAGGATCGCGATCGCGCGGTCGAGGTCGGCCTCCGCGATCACCAGCGGCGGCGACAGGTTGACGACGTTGCCCTGGCCGACCTTGAACGCGAGGCCGCGCGCCATGCAGCCGTACATCACGCGCTCGGCCTCGCGGCGCGCCGGCGAGCCGTCCGCGCGAACGAGCTCGATGCCGAGCAGCAAACCGATGCCACGGACCTCGCCGACCAGTGGATGCCGCGCGGCGAGCGCGCGCAGCTGGGCGAGCGCGCGGGCGCCCAGCGTGCGCGCGCGCTCGAGCAGCCGCTCGTCGGCGATCACGTCGAGCGTCGCGAGCGCCGCGGCGCAGCCCACCGAGCTCTTCTCGTGTGTGTAGTGGCCGAGCGCCCGGTCGCCGGCGACGTCGAGGTCGCGGCGCGCGATCAGCGCCGCCATCGGGAACACGGCGCCGCCCAGGCCCTTGCCCATGACCACCATGTCGGGAACGATCCCGTAGTGCTCGAACGCGAACATCGTCCCCGTGCGCCCGAGCCCGATCGGGACTTCGTCGAGGATGAGCAGCGCGCCGTGGCGGTCGCACGCGTCGCGCAGCGTCTCGTAGTACGCACGCGGCGGGACCTGGACGTCGGTGCAGCGCACCGTCTCGACGACGACGGCGGCGACGTCCTCCTCCTTGCCGAGCACGTAGTCGACGTACTCGGCGCAGCGGGCGTCGCATTCCGCGCCGCAGCCGAACCGGCAGTCGCGCGGCCCGCACGGCGGCACGTGTTCCGTGCCGGGCAGGAGCGGCCCCATCCCGCGCCGGAACACCGCCTCGCCGCCGATGGAGATCGCGTCGAGCGAGGCGCCGTGAAACGAATCCCACATCGACACCGTCTTGTGGCGGCCGGTAGCCACCCGCGCGAGCTTCAACGCCATGCCGATGGCGAGCGACCCGCCGGGCGCCAGCAGCACCTTGCCGAGCGGGTCGGGGGCGAGGGCGGCCAGCCGCTCGGCCAGGTCGACGGCGGCGGCGTTCGTATAGCGGCGCGGCGAGAACGGCAGCGTGTCGAGCTGGCGCTTGATCGCGGCGACGACGCGCGGGTGCCGGTAGCCGACCTGATGGACGTTGTTGCCGTGGAAGTCCATGTACCGGCGGCCGTCGGCGTCGGTCAGCCAGATGCCGTCGGCCTCGACCAGCGCGTCGAGGCATGGCGTGGACAGCGACTGGTGCAGGTAGACGGCGGCGTCACGGTCGAGCAGCGCGCGCGCCGCCTCGCGCACGTGGTCACGCTCCCATGCGCGGCGCAAGGGCGAGAGGTTCACGTCCCCTTCGGCCGCGAGGTCGGCCGGGGGCGCGGGAGGGTTCATCGGCGGGGTTCGCCCTCCGTCACCACGGCAGCGAGTACGTCTTGGTGTTGGTGAAGCTCTTCATCGCCTCCTGCACGCCTTCCTTGTAGCCCAGCCCGGAGTCCTTGATGCCGCCGAACGGCGTCAGCTCCAGCCGGTAGCCGGGCACTTCGCGGACGTTGACGGTGCCCACGTTCAGCTCGGCCACGAATCGCGTGACGTAGTCGAGTCGATTGGTGCAGACCGCCGAGGATAGACCATAGGCGGTCCCGTTGGAAATGGCGATCGCGTGGTCGATGTCGCGGAACCGGATCACCGGGGACACCGGCCCGAACGTCTCCGTGCGCACGACCTCCATCGCCGGGTCGACGTGGTCGAGCACCGTGGGCGAGTAGAGCGCGCCGCGGCGCACGTTGCCGGCGAGCAGCCGCGCGCCGCGGGCGACGGCGTCGTTCACGCGCGCCTCGAAGCTCTTCGCCGCGGCCTCGTCGATCACCGTGCCCATTTCGAGCGTGTCGTCCATCGGGTCGCCGTACGTCCACGCCTGCGTGCGCGCGACCAGCCGCTCGACGAACGCGTCGGCCACACGCTCGTGCACGAGCATCCGCTTGACCGCCGTGCAGCGCTGGCCGGAGTTCTTGTACGAGCCGGCCGCCGCGAGCGCCGCCGCCTCGTCGAGGTCGGCGTCCTCCATCACGATGATCGGGTCGTTGCCGCCCAGCTCCAGCACCTGCCGCTTGTAGACGGCCTTGGCGGCGATGTACTTGCCGACCGGCACGCCGCCGGTGAACGTGACGAGGTCGACGTCCGGGTTGACCAGCATCTCGTCGGCGATCTCGCGCGGGTCGCCGGTGACCACCTGGAACATCGCGGGCGGCAGCCCGGCCTCGTACAGGATGTCGGCCAGCACCAGCGCCGACAGCGGCGTCTTCTCGGTGGGCTTCAGCACCATCCGGTTGTTGGTCGCCACCGACGGCGCGACCTTGTGCGCGACCTGGTTCAGCGGGTGGTTGAACGGCGTGATCGCGCTGATCACGCCGAGCAGCGGCTCACGCAGCGTGTAGACCTTGCGCGACTTGCCGTGCGGCGTCAGGTCGCAGGAGAAGACCTGGCCGTCGTCCTGCAGCGCGGCGTTGCCGGCGAACGTGAACACGTCGCAGGCGCGGCCGACCTCGTAGCGCGAGTCCTTCTTGCCGATGCCGCACTCCGCCGTGATGAGGTCGGAGATGGCCTCGCCGCGCGCGCGGATCAGCTCGGCGGTCCTGCGGCAGATCTCGGCGCGCTGGTAGCGCGTGAGCGTCGGCCGGTACGCCTTCGCGATGGCGAACGCGCGGCGGATCTCGTCCGCCGTCGCCCTGGGCACCGTGCCGACCACGGCCCCGGTGTACGGGTTGCGCACTTCCAGCATGCGCGCGCCGCCGACGTGCTCGCCGCCGATGCGCATCTTGGCGGTGAGCGGGACGCCGGCGCGGACGCCGGCCAGCTCGGTCGTCATGCTCATCGCACGTTCCTCGCTATCGCAGGTGGTTCAACGCGAGGTCGAACGCGTCGAAGTTGCGCCAGCGGCGCGCCGGCAGGCCGGCGGCGCGGCGGTTGGCGATCAGCGGCACGCGCTGCTCGGAGATGCCGCCGTGCGAGCGCAGCGGCACGTCGAGCCCGGACAGGTCGTGGCGCTCGGGCGTCGTGCCGATCACCGTGAGCCGCTCGGAGACGACGACGAGGTCGCCGACGCGGTCCTCGGGCAGTTCGAAGGCCGCGCACGCTTCGGCGCGCGTGTAGACGCGCTCGACGCCGGGCAGCGCGGCGATGCGCGCCGCGGCTTCGGCGCGCCGCGCAGCGTCGTCGAGATACACGGTCGCGTAGGAGCCGAGCGCGCCGTGGTGGACGACGTACGGATCGGTGATCGGCAGGATCACGCGCGTCGTTCCGGCACCGTACCAGCCGTCGAGCACCCGCTGCAGGAACAGGATGTTCGGGCGGCCGAGCGCGTCCGTCTTGGCGTTCATGCCGTGGTCGGCGGTCAGCACGACGGTGGCGCCCAGCGCGTCCATCCGCGCGAGGTACCGGTCGAGCATCGCCGTGAAGTCGTTGGCGGCCGCGGTGCCGGGCGCGGCCTTGTGCTGGACGTAGTCGGTCGTCGACAGGTACATCACGTCCGGCCGGTCGCGCTCGAGCAGCGCGACGCCGGCGGCGAACACGAACTCCGACAGCGCGGCGCTGTAGACCGACGGCACCGGCATGCCGGTCAGCGCGAGGACGTCGGCGATGCCGTTGGCCGCGACCGTCGCCTCCGCCGCCTTCTCCGACGAGAAGCAGATGCCCTTGAGCCGGTGGCCGAGCAGCGCGCGCAGCTTGTCCTTGGCCGTGACCACGGCGACCTTCGCGCCGGCGTCGGCGAGCGCGGCGAGGATGGTGCCCGCGCGCAGGTACTTGGCGTCGTTCATCATCACCTCGGCGCGCGCGTCCGGGTCCCAGAAGAAGTTGCCGCAGATGCCGTGGACGGACGGCGGCGCGCCGGTGACGATCGACAGGTTGTTGGGGTTCGTGAACGACGGCACGACGCTGTCGGCGGTGAGGCAGGTCCCGCGTTCGGCGAGCGAGGCCAGGAACGGCGCGCGACCTGCCTCGATCGCCTGGTTGATGTAGTCGGGCTCGCAGCCGTCCACGCAGACGACGACGAGCGGCCGGTCGGGCCAGCGGTACGTGCGGCCGTTGACGGTCACGGTGCGGTCGGCGGCGGTCATCGAGTTCTCCTGGCGCGGGGCGCGCCCGCCGGCGCAGCCGCGTCGCGCGCCTGGTGCATCCGCTCGCGGCTCTTCATCACGTGGTCGTGCAGCGCGGTGCCTGCGGCGGCGGCCTGCCCCGCGGCGATCCGGTCGAGGATCTCGTGGTGCTCGCGCACCGAGAGCGGCAGGGCGCCCTGCTGCGCGAGCGACGCACGGCGGTACAGGTTCAACTCGTTGACGAGCCGCCGGTAGATCGCCAGCAGCTTGCCGTTGCCGGCGAGCGCGACCAGCGTCTCGTGGAACTCGAGGTTGGCCGCGTGGTACGTGTCGATGTCGTCGCGGGCGACGGCGCGGTCCATGCGGTCGACGAGCGCGCGCAGCGCGCGCAGGTCGGCCGGCGCGATCCGCTGCGCGACGCGGCGCCCGGCGTACTCGTCGAGCACGGCGCGCAATTCGTAGATCTCGTCGGCTTCGGCGACGGCGATCTGGCGGACGAACACGCCGCGGTTCTTCTCCAGCCGGACGAGCCCCGACTCCTCGAGCGCGCGGAACGCCTCGCGCACCGGCCCGCGCGACACGCCGAGCAGTTCGGCGGTCGCGGCCTCGTTGAGCTTGGCGCCGGCGGCGAACTCGCCGGCCAGGATCCGGCGCTCGATCTCGCGCTGCACCAGCGCCGGCAGCGAGTTCGACTGCAGCAGCGCGATCGTGCCGTCGGGTGCGGGCGCGGGAGGGGCGGTGCGGCGGCGGGCGCGGCCGGCGGCCGGGCGCGGCGGCGCGGCCGCCGCGGGGGCGGAAGCGGTCTTCAGCATGTTGCGATTAGACGGCGGCGCGTGTAGATTGTCAACAATCTGCAATCGGCGGGTGCGACGATGGAGGCGCGCCGCCGGTCCGGCCGCCGGCGGCGTTGCGCGGGCGCCGAGCGTGCGCGTAGCATCGGCGGTTGCGCCGGCGCGGCGGTTGCAGCGACGGTCCCGGCCCGAACCCAACACGAGGGAGTACGCACGATGAAGCTCGCCCTGATTGCCCGCTGGTTGTCGTCCGCCGTCGCCGTCGCCGCGCTCGCGGCCGCCGGCGCGGCCTCCGCGCAGAAGACGCAACTGACCGTGTACACGGCGCTCGAGACCGACCAGCTGAAGGCCTACACGGAAGGCTTCAACAAGGCGTACCCGAACATCGAGATCACGTGGGTGCGCGACTCGACGGGCATCATCACCGCGAAGATCCTCGCCGAGAAAGCGGCGCCCAAGGCCGACGTCATCATGGGCGTGGCGGCGACCAGCATGGCGATCTTCGCCGACGAAGGGCTGCTGCTCGGTTTCGCGCCCACGGGCCTCGACCGCATCCCGCCCCAGTACCGCGATTCGGCCAACCCGCCGCGCTGGGTGGGCATGGACGTGTGGGGCGCCACGATCTGCTTCAACACGGTCGAGGCGGCCAAGAAGAACATCCCGAAGCCGGAGACGTGGAAGGACCTGACCAAGCCCGTGTACAAGGGCCAGGTCGTCATGCCGCACCCGGCGTCGTCGGGCACCGGCTTCTTCGACGTCACGGCGTGGCTGCAGGTGTTCGGCGAGGCCGACGGCTGGAAGTACATGGACGGCCTGCACGAGAACATCGCGCAGTACATGCACTCGGGCTCGCGCCCGTGCGCGGCCGCCGCCGCCGGCGAGTACGTCGTCGGCATCTCGTTCGAGTACCGCGCGAATCGCGAGAAGGCGCGCGGCGCCCCGGTCGACCTCGTGTTTCCCAAGGAAGGGCTGGGCTGGGACCTCGAGGCGATCGGCATCGTGAAGACGACGCAGAAACTCGACGCCGCGAAGAGCCTCGTCAACTGGGCGATCACCAACGACGCGATGGCGCTGTACGCGGCGAACTTCGCGATCGTCGCCGTGCCGTCGGAGTCGAAGCCGCTGCCGAACGTGCCCGCCGATTACGCGAGCCGGCTCGTGAAGAACGACTTCGCATGGGCGGCGAAGAATCGCGACAAGATCCTCGCCGAGTGGAGCAAGCGCTACGAGTCGAAGGCGGCGCCGAAGTAGCCGTCATCCGTCATCGCCGGCAGCGTCCCCGGCATGTGCATGGTGGTGTTGGCGACGACGGATAACTCGCCGGATTGGAGCGTCGGTACTGCCCGACGCTCAATCCGGCGGATGTCCTCCCCTGGCACGCTGCGCGGCCATGCGCCGCGTAGCTGCGTGCCCGTGATCGCATCACCTGACCGGATTGCCCGTGCCCGCCGATCCCGCCGTTGACGCGCTGAAGATCGAGGGCATCCACAAGTCCTTCGGCACCTTCGTCGCGCTGCAGTCGATCGACCTCGCCATCGCGCCCGGCGAGATGGTCTGCTTCGTCGGCCCGTCGGGCTGCGGCAAGACGACGCTGCTGCGCATCATCGCCGGCCTGGAGACGCAGACGTCCGGGCGCGTCATCCAGAACGGCCGCGACGTGTCGCAGGCACCACCGGCGGCGCGCGACTACGGCATCGTGTTCCAGTCCTACGCGCTGTTCCCGAACCTCACGATCGCGGCCAACGTCGCCTACGGACTCGTCAACCGCCGCAAGGGGCGCGCCGAGATCGCGGCGCGCGTGGCCGAGCTGCTGTCGCTGGTCGGCCTGCCGGACGCGGGCCCGAAGTACCCGGGCCAGCTGTCGGGCGGCCAGCAGCAGCGC
>JAYRNW010000098.1:0-14373 GCA_041911995.1 Casimicrobiaceae bacterium
ATGCTACGCCCGCTGCGGAAGGTCCGGCAACACGCCGACCAGCGACACCGGAATCGCGGGCAGCACGCCCAGCGCGCGCATCTTGGCCATCACCGAGCTGAAGTCCGCCGCCGTGTGCGCGTCGGGAATCGGCTTGGCGAGCAGGTTCACGGCGCGGCCGCTCACGACGAGCGGCAGTTCCGGAGGCAGCGCCGCGCGCAGGCTGCGGATTTCCTGGCCCGCGATCTTGCCCGAGATGCCGCGGTCGAACAGCAGCACGACCAGCGCCGCCTTGTAGGCCTCGGCGGCCCCGGCGATCTCCTGCGCCGGCACGCCGGCGCCGAGCGTCAGGCAATTGACGCCCTCGGTGAACAGCAGGAGCTCGAGGATCGCGAGCCCCAGCTGGTTCGGGTCGTTCGGCGGCGTGGCGAGCAGGATGTGCCGCGCGTCGCGCGTCGGGCGGACCAGCCGCGTCACGTCGCGCAGCAGCCGCTGCGCCAGGTCGGCGAAGCGCAGCTCCTGGAAGTTCTGCATGTCGCCGCGGACGACGCGCTCGTGCACGGCCTCGTTCAGCGGAATCAGCGTCTGCTCGAGGAACTTGCGCAGGCCCTGCCCCACCAGCAGCTTGGACAGGTGGTTCTGCATCTCGCCGATCCGGTGCTGCGACAGCAGGCGCACGGCGGTCTCGATCTCGGTTGGCAGCGGCGCCGGCTCGTCGACGGCGAGCCCCAGCATCGACTGCAGCGCCGAGTCGGCGAGCGGCACCACGGCGCCGGCGCGCCAGCCCTCGGACAAGAGCTGTTTGATGAGCTTCAGGCGGGCGACCTGGTCCGGCGGATAGACGCGGTCGCCGAAGGCGTCGCGCAGCGGGGACGGAAAGCCGTAGCGGCGCTGCCACATGTAGAGCTGCTCGCGCCGCAGGCCGGTGATGCGGACGACCTCGCGGATGTGCAGCGCGCCGCGCCCGTCGTTGTTCGCGGCCTGCCCGTCGGCCGCCACGACCGGCGGCTCGCGGCGGCGGGTCGGTGCCTTGATCAGGATGCCCATCGTCGTCGTTCCTGTGCGATTTGGTCGGATCGGTCGCGCAGCTTGTAACCCACAAGTATACCGTCAGGCGGCGGCGTTTCGGGGCCCGGTCGCCTGGAATGCGGGAAGGCTGTGCTGTACTGAACGTATATGCACGATGTGTGCCAGATCGGGCGCCATCGCTTGCTCCTGCCATCGCTTTGGGCGATCATCCGCGGGCTCGCCGGCACGCGGCGCGCACCATGTGCCGCACCGCCCGCGGCGCGTCTTCCGACGCGGCCCGGGCGCGCTGCGGGTCCGGTTCTTGCACACGCGAACGCCATGGCCCCATTCGGTCACCATCGATCATGTTCGGGTTAGGCAAGGGGAGCCGCGACCCGCTGGCCGACGTCAAGTCGGCGGAGCGCTGGCTGGCGTCGTTCCCGGGCAGCGACCCGCTCGCCACCCACGGCGAGATCCTGACCGAGTTGGGCCGCGCGGCCGAGCCCGACGGCCACCGCACGCCGCAGCGCCTCGAGGCCGTGTTCTACGTCGACGCGCACTGCAGCGGCCTGCGCCGCAGCCTGACGACGCAGTACATCGAGCACGCATCGCGCAGCTCGCGCATCGAGCACCAGCTGTGGTCGGCGCTGTTCGACCTCACGCAGGCGTTCCTGGTCGCCTACCACGCGTTCGCGCGCGAGGTCTCGCATCACCCGCAGAGCGCCAAGTGGCAGCAGCTGCTGCCGGAGCTCCTGTGCCGGCAGATCGCGCACATGGGGCTCGACGCCAAGATCAGGCTCTACCGCTACGAGCAGTGGATCCCGGCGAAGTGGGCGGAGCTCCACCAGTTCTTCATGCTCGCGTGCTCGCGGCAGATCGAGCGGCAGCCGATCGTGCGCGGCTCGCACGGCGCGACGACGATCGAGCACGAGTACCTGGTCGCGCTGCTGCTGCAGCTCATGAACGCCGGCAACATGACGGCGCGGCACCTCGAGTGGGTGGCGGGCGAGCTCGACGAATGGTGCGCGCCGCTGCGCCTCGCGCTCGAGCCGTCGTCGGTGACGTCGTTCTACGTCGATCTCTCCGCGCGCGAGGGACTGCGCCGGCGCGCGCCGGCGCCGCTCGAGGGGCGCGTGCTGTTCCTCGACACGCGGCCGCTGCACTCGGTGCTGCTGCAGAACATCGTGATGCTCGAGCAGAAGATCCGCGCGCAGCCGCTGTCCGACCGCACGCCGAAGCGCTCCGAGCAGCTCGGCCTGCTGACCAAGCTCGCGTCGCAGGTCGACCCGGAGTTCAAGCCGTTCGCGCGGCGCGGCGAGCGGATGGCGGCCGCCGGTACCGTCGACGCGATCGTCGGCTTCGCGAAGATCTCCGGCTACCTGCACGAGGAGGAACAGACGCCGCTGCCCACCGTGGAGACCGGCAAGAGCTTCGGCGGGACGATGGAGCTCGCGGTGTTCGGCCGCCTGCGCAACGAGACCGACCGGCGCGCCGAGCTGTCGCGGCGCCGGTTCGCGGCGTTCGCCGCGCCCGGCGGCCCGTGGGAAGTGAAGGACATCAGCCAGACCGGGTTCCGGCTGCTGGCGCCGATGAGCATCGCCAACATGGTGACGCTGGGGACGCTCGCCGCCCTCCGGCCGCACGGCCAGACCGCGTGGGCGCTCGGCATCGTGCGCCGGATGAAGCGCATGACGGCCGACCGCGCGGAGATCGGCCTGCAGGTCATCGCCAACACGCTGCTCGGCGTCGACCTGATCGAGCAGCGCAAGAGCGTCGACAGCGACTACTCGGTCGACGGCGAGGCGACGACGATCAACGGCCGCACGTTCCACGGCCTCTTCCTCACGCTCAAGAAGCGCGAGGGCGAGCCGGCCGTGCACTCGCTCGTGGTCCCGGCCGTCGAGTACCAGCCGGCGAAGCGGCTGAAGCTCATGACGTCGAAGACGATCAACCCGATCCGGTTCGGGCGCCTGCTCGAGCAGCAGCCGGACTGGGTCTGGGCGACCGTCGAGCCGCTCGACCTCGCGGCCCCCATGCCGGCGATCGCCCCGGCCGAGGTTCCCCCGGCGGCCGCGAACGAGTAGATTGACGGGCGATGCCCGTCGACCGCTACGCCGAGATCTGCACCGGCTACCGCTGGACGGTGCCGGCGGACTTCAACATCGCGCACGCCTGCTGCGGCCGCTGGGCCGCCGACCGCGCGCGCTTTGCGCTGTACTGGGAGGACGAGTCGGGCGCGGCGTCCGCGCACTCGTTCTGGGACCTGCAGCGCGAGGCGAACCGGCTGTCCAACGTCCTCGCGGGCATGGGCGTGCGCCGCGGCGACAAGGTGGCGCTGGTGCTGCCGCAGCGGCGCGAGACCGTCGTCGCGCACGTCGCCGTCTACCAGATGGGCGCGGTGACGGTGCCGCTGTCGTTCCTGTTCGGCCCGGACGCGCTCGAGTACCGGCTCGCCGACTCGGAGGCGCGCGTCGCGCTGGTCGATCCGCAGTCGGCGGGGAACCTCGCGCCCATCCGCGGCCGGCTGCCGCAGCTCGCGCACGCGCTGGGTGTGGCCGGCGCGCGCGGCGACGGGCTCGTCGACTACGACGCGGCGGTCGCGGCGGCGGCGCCGCACTTCGCGCCGGTGCCCACGCGCGCCGAAGATCCGGCGCTCGTCATCTACACGAGCGGCACGACCGGCCCGCCGAAGGGCGCGCTGCTGCCGCACCGGTGCCTGATCGGCAACCTGTCGGGGTTCGTGCACTCGCACGACGGCTATCCGCAGGAGGGCGACCTCTTCTGGTCGCCGGCCGACTGGGCGTGGACCGGCGGGCTCATGGACGCGCTGCTGCCGACGCTGTACTTCGGCCAGCCGATCGTCGGCTACCGCGGCCGCTTCGACCCGGAGCGCGCGTTCGGGCTGATCGAGAAGTACCAGATCCGCAACACGTTCCTGTTCCCGACCGCGCTCAAGATGATGATGAAGGCGTACCCGCGGCCGCGCGAGCGCTTCGACGTGAACCTGCGCAGCATCATGAGCGCCGGCGAGGCGGTCGGCAGCACGGTGTTCGCGTGGACGCAGGAGGCGCTCGGCGCGACCGTCAACGAGATGTTCGGCCAGACGGAGATGAACTACATCGTCGGCAACTCGCACGCGCTGTGGCCGGCGAAGCCGGGGTCGATGGGGCGGCCCTATCCCGGCCACCGCGTGGCGGTGATCGACGACGCCGGCAACGAGTGTCCCGACGGCGAGCCCGGCGAGGTCGCCGTGCACCGGATCGCGCCGGATGGGACCCCGGATCCGGTGTTCTTCCTCGAATACTTCAAGAACCCCGAGGGCACGCGGAAGAAGTACACGGGCGACTGGTCGCGCACCGGCGACGTCGCGACGCGCGACGCCGACGGCTACCTGTGGTACCAGGGTCGCGCCGACGACGTGTTCAAGGTCGCGAGCTATCGCATCGGCCCGTCGGAGATCGAGAACTGCATCGTCCGGCATCCGGCCGTCGCCAACGCGGCGGTCGTGCCTTCGCCGGACGAGACCCGCGGCAACGTCGTCAAGGCGTTCGTCGTGCTCGCGCCCGGCCACGCGCCGTCGCCGGCGCTCGTCGACGACATCCAGCAGCACGTGCGCCGGTTCCTCGCGCCGTACGAGTACCCGAAGGAGATCGAGTTCATCGACGCGCTGCCGATGACGACGACCGGCAAGGTGCAGCGCAAGGTGCTGCGCGAGCGCGAGGCGGCACGCAAGGCGAAGTGACGGTCGCGGCGATGGGCGACGACGGGCCCCTGTCGTTCGGCGTGCGCTTCCCGACGGGGCTCGCGTGCGCGCCCGTGGCTCGACCCGCTGCCTGCCGCCGGCCCGCGGCGCGCCATCAGGAGACGGTCACCCCCTGCATCATGCCCATGTCCTCGTGGACCAGCATGTGGCAGTGCATGACGTAGCGTCCCGTGTAGTGCAGGAAGCGCATGCGGAACGTCACCGACGTGACGGTGGCCGGCGTGTTGGTGCCGGGCGGCGGCTCGTTCTCGTTGAACGGCAGCGGCACGGTGTCCGCCCAATAGGGCTCGGCCAGCCGCTTGCCGTTCACCGCCACGATGTACATCGGGTTCACGTGGATGTGGAACGGGTGGCGGATGTTGTTCATGTTGACGATCGTCCACTCCTCCACCGCGTTCAACGCCACCTGCTGCGTGACCGCCTTCGACGACTGGAACGGAATGTACGTCGTCGGCATGCCGGGATTCTGCGACGACTTGTTGCCGGCGGAGCCCAGCGCGTACACCTTGTCGTTGATCTGCGACGGCGTCGGCGGGTTCGCGTTCGGCGGATAGTTCTCGTGCAGGATCCAGTCCGGCCACTCGCCCGGCGGCGGGTCGATCAGCGGCGGGTCCGGCTGCTTGGACGGGGTCACGCGCATCACGATCGTGCGCTTCAACCCGCCGTTCGCCGCGAGCTCCTCGTCCGAGATCGGCGTCAGGAACCCGGTCACCGGCAGCGGCTCCGGCGGCAGGCTCATCGGGTACGGATCGTCGCGGACGATCACCGTCGCGACGACGTCGCCGGCGGCCACGCCCTTCGGGTTGCGGCCCATCTCGATCGGGAACGTCCGCAGCAGGTACGTGCCGGGGGCGCCGGCCTTGACCAGCACATTCGTGCGGCCGCCCACGGCGAGCACGACGCCCTCGGGATAGGTCGCGGGCGGCGGCGTCGGCGGCACGAACGCGGCGTCCGGCACCGGCGGCACGACGCGGATCGTGCGGCGCGGATTGCCGTCGTGGCTGTACTGGTACAGCGCGTGCCCCGCGAGGCTCAAGTTCAGCATGTTGAACGTGCCGGCGTTGACGAAGCGCCAGTTCTGCACCTCGCCGCTCCTCATCAGGATCACCGGCTGGCGCACGCCGTTGATCAGGAACGGCGGCTCGTTGGTCGTGTAGCTGCCGACCTGCGCGAAGCTCTCGAGCCGGCCGGTGCTGCTGTCGTACAGCGGCGACTGGAACACGAACACGCGCTCCTGCGCCGCGGCGATCTCGGGCACGTCGTCGATCGGCCCCTCGATGATCAGCGCGCCGGCCATGCCGCTGCCGACCTGCATCGCCGAGGACCCGTGCAGGTGCGGGTGGTACCAGTACGTGCCCGCCGGGTGGTCGTCGCGGATCCGGTACTCGTACTGCCGCGTCTGCCCCGGCTGGATGCCGTACTCGGGATCGTCGACGACGAAGTCGCCGTAGACGAGCGGCGGCGTCCCCAGGTTCGGGTTCTGGCCCGGCGGCACGAACGGCTGCGGGAAGATGTCCGGGTACACGTGCAGGCCGTGCGTGTGCAGGTTCGTGCTGTTGTGATAGCGCAGGTGCTTCGTCGGATTCGGGTCGGGCGGGTTGGGCGGCAGATTGTTGAAGACCTTGATGCGCAGCAGGTCGCCGACGCGCATGCGCAGCGTCGGCGCCGGGATCGACCCGAACATGTTGCGCAGCGTGACCGTCTGCTCCTTGCCCGTGACCGGGTTGAACAACTTGGTCGTGAGATACGACAGCACGAGCGTGACGTCGAGCACGCCGTTGACCGACTGGATCTCGAGCGGAGCGACGAACGTCTCCTTCGGTCCGGTCGAATCGCCGCCGCCGCCTCCGCCGCCGCACGCGGTCAGGACCGGCGGCACGACGGCGCCGACGGTGATGGAAACGCCGAGCTTCAGGAAGTCGCGGCGGCTCGTCTCTTCGCGCATGTTCTCAGCCATGGCGACGCTCCTCGCGCTGGCGGGTGACCAGCAGCTGCAGCGGCTGCGCCTGCTCGGCCGCGGCCGCGCCGAGCTGGCCGGCGACGTTGCTGCCCCATCCGTAGAGGCCGGTGCCGGCGAGCGCCACCGCGTGCGACTGGCCCGCGGCGATCGCACGCACCTGGTCGAGGCCCGGCACCACCGACGGCGTTCGGCGGTCGTCGCGATCGCCGAGACCCAGCTGCCCGTGGCGGTTGATCCCCCACGCGTAGACGCGGCCGCTGTTGCCGAGGGCCAGCGAGAAGTACGTGCCGGCCGCGACCGCCTGCGCGCGCTCCGGCAGCGCGACCGGCAGCGGGGCGGTGGAATAGGCCGGCTCCGCGCGCCCGAGCTGGCCGTGGTTGTTGCTGCCCCACGCCAGCACCTCGCCGGTCGCGGTCAGCGCGAGTGCGTGGCTTGCGCCCGCCGCGAGCGCCTCCACCCGCTGCGCGACGGGCACGTGCGCCGGCGCATCGACCGAGTGCAGGTGACCGAGGCCGAGCTGGCCCGCGGCGTTCCCGCCCCACGCGTAGACGGTCCGGTCGCGCGTCAGCGCCAGCATGTAGCCGTGCCCGACCGCGACGGACCGCACCGCAGGCACGCCGGCCACGCGGCCCGGCGGCACCTCGAAGGCGGCGGCCGCACGGCCGAGGGCGCCGTCGAGGTTGAGGCCCCAAGTGAACAGCGCGCCGCGCTCGTCGATGGCGGCGCACTGGAATTCGCCGGCGCCCACCGCGCGGATGCCGGCGAGTCCCGGCATCGCGAGAGGCGTGGCCGCCGCGACCGCGCCGGCGCGGCCGTCGATGCCCGCGCCGTGCGCGCCCCACACCGTCACCCGGTGCCGTGCCGTGACACCCAGGCTCAGCCCCGCGCCGGCGTCGACGGCAGCCAGCGGCTCGCGCAGCAGCACCTCGACCGCGCGTGTCGGCGCCGGCGTCGTGCAGTACTCCGGCGCGCCGGACGGAATGCGGCCGCTGCCGTCGCCGCCCCAGCCGATCACGCTGCCCGAGGCGAGCAGTGCGAGCGTGTGGTCGCGTCCGCAGCTCACCGCGCGCACGTCGAATACCTCGGATTTCGTTGTGGTCATGTGCGGCGACTCCCTGTTGTTGGCGTGATACGACGGAAAACGCGAAAGCAAGCTCCGTTCCGCGCGGACCGCAGGCGCCGTCACGAAGCGTCGGCGGCCTTCAGCTTCGCGACGAGTGCGACATAATCCTTGATCGCATCGTCGCGCGCCAGACCCTTGCGCTGCGCCCACGCGTCGTACTTGGCGCGGTTGACCATGTCGAGCGCGCCCGGGCGGTCGCCGGCGACGTCGCCCACACTCGCCTGCTTGTACAGCGAGTAGAGCGCGAGCAGCGTGTCGTTGTCCGGCGCGCGTCGCAGCGTCTTCGACGCCGCCGCCTCCTCCTCGAACTGCGCGTCGAGCGACACGGTGCCGGGCGCCTCCGGCTCCGGCGCGCCGAAGAAGCCGTCCTCGCGCTCGACCTCGTCGGCGAACCAGCGCGCCTCGAGCAGGCGGCCGCCGTGGAACGCGAGCAGCAGCGCGCCCTGCGACGCGAGCCTCGCGCCGTCGCGCTCCGCGACGAGCGTGGCCGGCAGGAGTCCGATGCCGCGCGAGAACGCCGGCGTGCCGAACGCCGTGAAGCGCGGCGACCCGCCCTGCACGATGCGGCTCGCGAACGCGACGAAGGTCTTGCCGGCGTGCGCCCCCGACATGCGGTTCGCCCCCGGCTGCACCCAAGCGAGGTCCGGGATCGCGAGGTCGCGCAATCCCGCGAAGTCGCCGGCCGCGAGCTTCGCGGCGACGGCCGCCACCGCGGCGACCAGCGCCTCGCGCGACATCTTCGGCTCGTTGGCGAGCGCGGACGTCGCGCCGGGCAGCGCGGCGCCGAAGAACTCGAGGACGTTCTTCGCGACGATCTCGCGGTCGTTGTCGACGCAGACCATGTGGTAGCTGTCCTCGAGCACGACCATCCGCGCACGGCCGCCGCCGATCTGCTCGACCAGGAAGTTCGCCGAGCGCAGGCTGGTCAGCTCGTCCTCGCGCGCGTGCACGACGAGCGTGGGACAGGGAATCTGCTTCGCGCCCTTCATCAGGATCGCGCGCAGCCGGTCGACCTGCCGGATGCACTCGAGCGGCACCCACCGGTAGTGGAAGTTCTCGCCGCGCTCGAACTTCGCCTTCACGATCGCGCGCAGCTGCTCGTTCTTGATGCCGAACGGATCCTCCTCCTCGATCTTCATCGTGCGGCCGACGCCCGGGATCGCGTAGAGCAACGGCCGCAGCCCGCGGTACCACGGCGTCGCCCAGCCGTCGATGTAGACCGGTGGGGCCAGCAGCACGAGGTTGCCGCGGGCGTGCCGCTCGCGCTGCGCCACGACGCCCGCCAGCAGCGCGCCCATGCACATGCCCATCACGTGCAGCCGCGGATGGGCGTCGCGCACCTCGCGGTACTTGGCGACGACCGCGTCGATCCAGTCCTCGGCGGCCACGCCCGCGAGGTCCTCGGGTGTGGTGCCGTGGCCCGGCAGCGTGAGCGAATGCGTGACGAAGCCCGCGTTCTTCAGCCGCTTGTGCATCGACCCCAGGTCGTACTGCGTGCCGCCGAGGCCGTGGATCAGGAAGACGCCGTCCGGCGTCGCGTCCTGCGCGGGCGGCGGCGGCGCGGGCGCCGCCGGCCGCGCGTCGACGGCGGCCTCGGTCATCGATCGCCCCCCCACGCCGTCGCGCTCACGCCGCGGCTCCGGCGACCGCGATCGTCGCGATGCGGACGATGCCGACGACGCGATGCAGCGACCCGTCGTGGTCGCGGATCGCACGCGCCTCGTCGGTCGCGACGAGCGGCTCGCCTCCGGGCCCCGCGACGAGATACGTGAGCACGTCGGCGTCGCTGCCGCCGGTCCCGCGCGCGGCGAAGCGCGCCTGCACGTGCTCGCGGTCTTCGGCCGCGACGACCGCCAGCCACTCGGCGAGCGAAGCGATCGCCGGCGCCGGAACGCCGAGCAGGCCGGCGGTGTCGCCGGTGACGACCATGCTTCCGCCAACCGGGTCCCATTCGTACGCGAGCAGCCGGTGCGCGCCGATCGCCGCCTCGAAGCGCGTCTGCCAGTCGCGCGCGGCGCGCATCGCGTTGCGCTGCGCCGCGGCCAGCACCGCGATCAGCAGGCCCGTCATCGCGATCGCCAGCGCGTAGCCTTCGACCTCGAGCTCAGCCTCGCCGAGGAAGCCCTCGACGCCGGCGAACGGGCCCTCCCCCTGCGCAGTGTTGACCATCGCGATCAGCGCGCCCAGGAACGCCGCCAGCGTCGCGCCGCGCGTGCCCCACAGCAGCGCCACGACCGCCATGAACACGATCGGCACGTACGTGAGGCTCTCGCCGACGGAGCCGCCGAAGCGCGAGTCGGGCGGCGCGTCGAAGATGAGCTGCAGCGTGCCGAGGAAGAGCGCGCACGCCACCGCGCCGCCGGCGAACGCGGGCATCGTCATCCCGCCCGACCGGCGCAGCCGCAGCTGCGACCACGCGACGACCAGCGGCGCGACGAGCAGCGTGCCGATGAAGTTGGAGACGAGCCAGACGCGGAACGTCGGGCCGCCGGTGGTGCCGCCGGTGGCGACGTGCCAGCCGGTCGCGAGCAGCGCGCCGCCGACGGCGAGCGGCAGCGCGCCGCCGCCGACCAGCGCGGCGAGCTCGCGCGCGCTCGCGAGGCGCAGCGGCAGGCCCGCCAGGCGCGACACGAGCAGCGCCGCGGCACCGGAGGTCACCGCCTCGATCGCGCCATACCCGGCCGCGTCGAGCGGCGACGTGCCGAGCCACAGCGCGAACCCGGCGGCGCCGACGAAGCCGCCGCCGAGCACTGCGGGCCAGCGTTCGCGGCGCGACGCGAGCAGCGCGCCGAACACCGCGCCGCTCGCGAGCCACACGGTCCAGGCGTCGGCCGGCGCGTACGCGACGGCGGCGGAAATCGCGGCCAGCGCTGCGTACGCAACGGCGACGATGACGATCACGACGATGTGCTGCACGTGCGGTCCTCCGTGGTGGCGCGTCGCCGCGACGTGCGGGCGCTGCCGTCTACCGCAGCCGGCGCGCGGCGCGCATCCGCTCGAGGAACGTCCGGTGCGTGAGCACCCAGGCGACCGCGGGCACGACGGCGGGCAGGATCAGCGACCCGAACTGGTAGGCGAACGCGATCATATCGCGATCGAGCGCGGAAAAGCCCGTCTGCGATGCCACGAGGGGCGGCGCCGTGATCGCGACGTTCTTGAGGAAGTCGGCGACCACACCCCACACGACGAACGGCAGCAGCGCCGCATAGCCGATCGCGAGCGTCCGCCACCAGCGGGGCTCGCGCGCGGCCAGCGTCAGCGCGACGAACAGCGGCAGCCCGAACGAATACAGCAGCATGTCGACGTCGACGGTGAGCACGCCGCCGGCCGTCGCCGCGCCCGGCCGCAGCGTCGTGACGAACGACAGCGTCGCGCCGTGCGCCTCGACGCCGCGCACGAGGTCGCCGAATGCGCCGCGCGCGACGGCCGTCGCGGCGGCCTGCGCCGGCCACAGGACCACCGGCGCCAGCACGTACCAGACGGCGAAGGCGACCGGCAGCCACGCCAGCACGCGCAGCACGAAGCGCAGCAGCGGGCTCGTCACGGCAGCGCCGCGGCGGGCACGGCGGGCTCCGCGGCCGGCGGCACCCGGCGCACCCAGATCAGCCAGACGATCAGCACGTCGAGCATGATCAGCGCCTGCCACACGTACAGGTGCGCCCACTCGAACACGTCGCGGCTCCACTGGCCGATGTAGAAGAGGCTGATCACCCGGACGACGTTGAGCAGCTGCACGGCGACCACGCCGATCGCGAGCCCCACTGCCTTGTGCCGCCACGGCGCCGGGAAGGCGAGGATCGCCGCCAGCAGCACCAGCGTCGCCTCGACGCCGTTGCACCCGGCCTCGATGGACACCGCGAACCCGTTCGCCGTGCTGCGGATCACCTTCCCCTGCGCGACGACGTCGGGATCGAACACGGTGACGATCGACGTGGAGATCGCCGCAAGCGCGTTCGTCCACGGCACGACCAGCCACGCCTGCGCCCACGGCGTCAGCTCGAGCGCGAACAGCACGGCGAGCAGCGCGACGAAGACGACGAAGAAGCGGACCATCGCGGACGCGGGCGTTGCGCGTTCGGCGCCGGGCGGTGCGTGCACGCGCGCGCTACGCGCGGGCGAGCGGCGGGTTCATCGCGACGTAGCGGGCCACGCCGGCGTGGATCGACTCCGCGAACTTCTGCTGGTGGCGGTCGCTGCGCAGCTTCTGCTCCTCGTCGGGATTGGAGATGAACGCGGTCTCGACGAGGATCGACGGGATGTCGGGCGCCTTCAGCACGGCGAAGCCGGCCTGCTCGACGCTGCTCTTGTGCAGCGCGTTGTGCGTGCCGATCCCGTCGAGCACGTGGCGGCCGACCTTCAGGCTGTCGTTGATCTGCGCCGTCTGCGAGAGGTCGAGCAGCGTGCGCGCGAGCACCGGGTCGCGGCGGTCGAGGTCGACGCCGCCGATCAGGTCGGCGCTGTTCTCCTTCTGCGCCAGCCACTTCGCGGCGGCGCTCGTGGCGCCGCTCTCCGACAGCGCGAACACCGACGAGCCGCGCGCCGTCGGCTCGCGGAACGCGTCCGCGTGGATCGAGATGAACAGGTCCGCCTGCACGCGACGCGCCTTCTGCACGCGCTGCTGCAGCGCGACGTAGTAGTCGTCGTCGCGGGTGAGCATCGCGCGCATGTTGGGCTCGGCGTCGATGCGCGACTTGAGCTTGCGCGCGATCGCGAGGGCGACGTGCTTCTCGTACGTGCCGCGGCGGCCGATCGCGCCGGGGTCCTCGCCGCCGTGGCCGGGGTCGATCGCGACGGTGATGCGCCGCGGGCCGGGCTTCGCGTCCGCGCGGGCCGCCGACGGCTCGGACAGCGGCGTCGGCGGCGCGTCCGCGGCCGCCTTGTCCTTCGTGCGCTCGCCCTCGAGCAGCGCCATCAGCGGATCGAGCGGGACCGGCGGATAGAGGTCGAGCACGAGCCGGTGGCCGTACTCGGCGACGGGCTTGAGCGCGAAGAGGTCGGGCTTCACCTCGGCCTTCAAGTCGAGCACGATGCGCACGACGGTGGGCGACTTGCGGCCCAGGCGGATCGCCGCGATGTACGGGTCCGCCGGATGCACGCGCGACGGCAGTTGCGCAAGCTCGGTCGCGGCGTCGAGCCCGTCGATGTCGAGCGCGAGGCGGTCGGGATTGCGCAGCACCGTGAGCTGGTGCACGAGCGGCGCGTCGGACTCGACGATCACGCGCGTGTACTCCTGCGCCGGCCAGACGCGGGCCGACGCGACGCGCGCGGGCTGCGCCCACGCCGCCGGCACCAGCAGCTGCGTGGCCGGCACCAGCATCCACTGGCACAGCCGGCGCCGCTGCAGGCGGATGCCGGTCAGCGCGGCACCGGTGCGAACGTGGCGATGATCGCGGCTGCGCATCGGTCACCTGCCGGCGTCGACGCGGCGAGCGCGAGGTCGCGGCCGCCGTCCGCGGCGTGGGTCAGCACGACGTCGAGGTCCGCGGCGGGCAGCAGCCCGCCCACGCGCTCCGGCCATTCGACCAGGCACACGCTGTCGCTGCGGAAGCAGTCGGCGAGTCCCGCCGTTTCCCATTCGTCCGGATCGGCGAACCGATAAAAATCAAAGTGATACAAGTATAAACTCGAAAATGGGTAATACTCAACCAGTGTGTAGGTCGGGCTCTTGACCGGCCCCCCCCACCCCAGTGCGCGCAACGCCCCCCGCACCAGCGTCGTCTTCCCGGTGCCGAGGTCGCCGTGCAGCGCGACCAGCAAGCCGCCCGCCAGCGCGCGCGCGAGCGCGGCGCCCGCGCGCTCGGTCGCGGCGGCGTCGGGCAGGTGGATGCGGGTCGTCATGCACGGATAAACGTCGGGCCGTCGGCGCGAGCATACGCGGGCTGCAGTAGGCTATCGCCGATGGATGCCGCGGACGCCCCCGTCCCCGACCGCGCCGGCGCCGACTGGCGCGCCGCCGTCGCCGCGATCTGCGCATGGGGGCGCGCGCTCGGGTTCGACGAGGTCGGCATCGCCGACACCGAATTGTCGGACGCCGAGGAGCGCCTGCACCGGTGGCTCGCGGCCGGCCGCCACGGCGCGATGGACTACATGGCGCGCCACGGCACCGCGCGGTCGCGTCCCGCGGAGCTCGTGCCGGGAACCGTGCGCGTGATCAGCGCGCGGATGAACTACTGGCCGTCGGATGCCGCGCCGGCGCAGCGCGTGCTCGCCGATCGCGAGCGCGCGTACGTCGCGCGCTACGCGCTCGGCCGCGACTACCACAAGGTGCTGCGCGCGCGGCTGCAGCGGCTCGTCGACCGCATCGCCGCCGAATTCGGCGCCTTCGGCCACCGCGTCTTCACCGACAGCGCGCCGGTGCTGGAAGTGGCTCTCGCCGCGAAGGCGGGGCTGGGCTGGCGCGGCAAGCACACGCTGCTGCTCACGCGCGACGCCGGGTCGTATTTCTTCCTGGGCGAGATCTACACGGACCTGCCGCTGCCGGTCACGCCGCCGGTCCGCGACCACTGCGGCACGTGCAGCGCGTGCATCGCCGCGTGCCCG
>JAYRNW010000099.1:0-40648 GCA_041911995.1 Casimicrobiaceae bacterium
AGCGCGAGGCGGATGGTCTCGAGGTCGCGCATCTCGCCGACCAGGATGTAGTCGGGGTCCTCGCGCAGCGCGCTGCGCAGCGCGTTGGCGAACGACAGCGTGTGCGGCCCGACCTCGCGCTGGTTGATCAGGCACTTCTTCGACTCGTGCAGGAACTCGATCGGGTCCTCGATCGTCAGCACGTGCCCGTACTCGTTCTCGTTGACGTGGTTGACCATCGCCGCGAGTGTCGTCGACTTGCCGGAGCCGGTGGGGCCCGTGCACAGGATAAGGCCGCGCGGGCGGTTCGTCATCTCGGCGAAAACCTTGGGCGCGTTCAGCTCCTCGAGCGACAGCACCTTGGCCGGAATCGTCCGGAACGCGGCCGCCGCGCCGCGCTGCTGGACGAACGCGTTGACGCGGAAGCGGGCGAGGTTGGGGACCGCGAAGCTGAAGTCGCACTCGAGGTTCTCCTCGTACGTCTTCCGCTGCGCGTCGCTCATGATGTCGTACACCATGGCGTGGACGTCCTCGTGCTCCATCGGCGGCAGGTTGATCCGCCGGATGTCGCCGTGCACGCGGATCATCGGCGGCAGCCCGGCCGACAGGTGCAGGTCCGACGCCTTGTTCTTGACCGCGAAGGCGAGGAGCTCGGTGATGTCCATCTATAATCCCTCGGACGGCGGGGACGCCGACCCGTCGACGCACGCAATTCGCGTGCCAACGACGGCAATCCCGCTCACTTCAATCGATTATGAGCCACTACGCGAATGCGTGGCAAGACGTGTTGCGGCGCATCGACGCGGCCGAGCGCGCGGCGGGACGCGCCGCGGGCTCGGTGCGGCTGCTGGCGGTGAGCAAGACGTTCCCGGCCGAAGCGGTGCGCGCCGTGCACGCGCTGGGGCAGCGGGCGTTCGGCGAGAACTACGTGCAGGAGGCGATGGCCAAGCGCGCGGCGCTGGCCGATCTCGCCGACGTGCAGTGGCACCTGATCGGCCCGCTCCAGAGCAACAAGACGGCGGCGGCGGCGGCGTTCGACTGGGTCGAGACCGTCGACCGCGTGAAGATCGCGCAGCGGCTCTCCGTGCAGCGCCCGGACGGCATGCCGCCGCTCAACGTGTGCATCGAGGTCAACGTGAGCGGCGAGGCGACGAAGAGCGGCGTGGCGCCCGCCGAGGTGCCCGCGCTCGCGCAGGCGATCGTCGCGTTGCCCCGGCTCGCGCTGCGCGGCGTCATGGGCATTCCGGCACCGACGGCGGACGCCGAACTTTCGCGCGCGCAGTTCCGCGCGCTGCGCGAATGCTTCGAGCGGCTGCGCGCCGACGTGCCCGGCGTGGACACGCTGTCGATGGGCATGTCCGCCGACCTCGAGGCGGCGATCGCCGAGGGATCGACGCAGGTGCGCGTCGGCACGGCGATCTTCGGCGCGCGCACGCGGGCACACGAAACGGGAGACGCATGAACATCGCATTCGTCGGCGGCGGCAACATGGCGACCGCCCTGATCGGCGGCCTCGTCGCGAAGGGCGCGGACCCGCGCGCCTTCCGCGTCGTCGAGCCGTTTCCGGAGCAGCAGGACCGGCTCACCGGCAAGTTTCCGGGTGTCGGCATCTTCGGGGAGCCGACGGCCGGCGCGATCGCCGGCGCCGACCTCGTCGTCATGGCGGTGAAGCCGCAGCAGATGCGCGCGGCGGCCGCCGCGCTCGCGCCGTCGGTGGCCGACGTGCCGGTCGTGCTGTCGATCGCCGCGGGCACGCGGATCGCCGATCTCGCGCGGTGGCTGGGCGGCTACGCGCGGATCGTGCGCGCGATGCCCAACACGCCGGCGCTGATCGGCGCCGGGATCAGCGGCATGTACGCGGCGCCGGACGTCGACGCCGCGAGCCGCAAGCTCGCGGCGCGGGTGCTCGAAGCGGCGGGCGCCGTGCTGTGGGTCGAGCGCGAGGAATTGCTCGACGCGGTCACCGGCGTGTCGGGCAGTGGCCCCGCGTACGTGTTCTACTTCCTCGAAGGGCTGGAGGAGGCCGCGCAGGCGCTGGGCTTCGCGCGCGCCGACGCGCGCCGCCTCGCCTACGCGACGTTCGCCGGCGCCGTGAAGCTCGCGCAGGCGTCGGACCACGAGCCCGCCGCGCTGCGCGCGCAGGTCACGTCGAAGGGCGGCACCACCGAGCGCGCGCTCGCGGTCCTCGAGGCCGACGCGGTGAAGGCGAAGTTCGTCGCCGCCGTGCAGGCCGCCGCGCAGCGGGCGCGCGAGCTGGGCGACGAGCTCGGCCGCGACGCTTGAATGTAGGGTCAGAGACGACTTCTGCGAAAAGTGGGGTCAGAGACGACTTCTGCGAAAAGTGGGGTCAGAGACGACTTCTGCGAACGCGCCCGCCATGTTCGAATCGTACACAGAAGTCGTCTCTGACCCCACTTTTCGCAGAAGTCGTCTCTGACCCCACTTTTCGCTGATCCCACTCTTCCATGGACCAGGCGATCCGCTACCTGCTCGACGTCGTGTTCGGGCTCTTCACGTACGCGTTGCTGCTGCGCTTCGCGATGCAGCTCATGCGCGCGCCGTTCCGCAACCCGCTCGGGCAGGCGGTGATCGCGCTGACCGACTGGGTCGTGAAGCCGCTGCGGCGCGTGCTGCCGGGATTCAAGGGCGTGGACTGGGCGTCGCTCGTCGCGACGTTCGTGTTCCAGTTCCTGTGGCTGCTCGCGTACGCGCTCGCGTTCGGCGGCTTCAGCCTGGCCGGCGTGGGCATCCCGTTCCTCCTCGCGGCGACGCTCGTCGCGCTCGTCAAGGCGGCGCTGTGGCTTCTGATCGTCGTCGTGATCGCGCAGGCCGTGCTGTCGTGGGTCGCGCCGGACGGACCGCTGTCGGGGCTCCTCAACGCGCTGACGTTCCCGTTCCTGCGGCCGATCCGCAAGGTGCTGCCGCCGATCGGCGGCGTGCTCGACCTGTCGCCGCTCGTCGTGATCGTGATCGCGCAGCTCCTGCAGATGACGGCCGTGCCGTGGCTCGAGGCCGCGCTGACGGGGCTCTTCCTCGGGCGATGACCGCCGCGGTTCCGTGGCGCCGCGACGACGGCGACGCGCTGGTGCTGACGCTGCACGTGCAACCCGGCGCGGCGCGCACCGAGGTCGCGGGCACGCACGGCGACGCGATCAAGGTCAGGCTCGCGGCGCCGCCGGTCGACGGCAAGGCGAACGCCGAGCTGCTGCAGTTCCTGGCCGACGCGTTCGGCGTGCCGCTGCGGCAGGTGACGTTCGTTCGCGGCGAGAAGTCGCGGCGGAAGGTCGTGCGCGTGGCGTCGCCGCGGCGCCGCGCCGATGCCGAGTGGGAGGACCCGCCCACATAGGGCGGACCCGCGCGCGGCGCAACGCGGCAAGCGATCGCTGTTGCGGCTACAGTCCGCGCGCACCGGGCCCGAGCCCGAAGCGCGGCGTCGGCTCGTGCCCGAGCGCGATGTGCGCCGCGAATCCGGCGTACGAGCTCGGGTTGTGGAGCGCGGCATCGGGCGACTGGGTCTCGTACTCGGGCCTGAATTCCGAGATGTGGACGGCGGGATCGTGCGACGTCTGGTCGACGACGTGCGTGGCCTCGTGTATGAGGATCGCCGCGCGGGAATTCGGTCCGATGCGCCCGCCGTGCAGCGTGTCGAAATCGGCGAACGCGGGCCCGAAGGTGATGACGCCGCCGAACTGAGCTTCTGCCGGAGTGGTGAGCCCGTGTACCGGCGTGCCCGACCGGAACTTCGCCGCGCTCGCGCCGAACACGTTCAGAATGCCCTGGTACGTGCGGCGGATGTTGTCGAGATCGCTCATCGTGATCACGCGGCCTTCGTTGATCAGCGCCTGCGGCCTGCGCAGCTTGAAGTGGATGAAGAGCGGCAGCGTCACCGGCAGCGGCGAATCGACGCTGGCGCCGTTGAGCATCGCCTGCAGCAACGGCCGGAACAGTGCCAGCGCGGCCAGCGCAGCGTTGACCTTCGCGCTCGCCAGCGGCTTGTCGTCTTCGGCGAGTGCCGCCCCCGAGCGGCCGCCCGTCGCCGGGCGCTTGCCCTGCAGCAGCAGATCGAGCACCTCGAGCACCTGCTTGCCGGCGACGCCCTGGTCGACGGACAGCGCGAACGTCCCCTCGATGTCGCGCACCGCCTCGGCGGTCTGCGGTCCGTAGAACCCTGTCGGCGCGCCGATGTGCAGGGCGCCGGTATCGATCAGCGCGCGCTGCAGCAGCTTGACCGCGGCCGCGTCCGGCTCGTTCGGATGCATGGGCGGAGCGTTTATCGCGGCCGCCTGGATTCGCCGATTGTCCTTCCAGAGCGGTGCGGTCAGAGGCATGGGGTCACCTGGACAGAGGGGTTCCTGCGAAGCGCAAGATAGCATCGCACGGCCGCCCATCCGGTTCAACGGAATATTCTGCAGCCGCGCTGCCGCGAGGTGCGTGCGGCGAGATCAGCGCCGATCCGGCGGCTCGCGCGCGATGCGATCGGCGAGCCCCACGAAGTCCGCCACCGACAGCGTCTCGCCGCGCGCCGCCGGGTCGATGCCGGCGGCTTCCAGCGCGGCCACCGTTGCCACGGCCGACAACGCGTTGCGCAGCGTCTTGCGGCGCTGCGCGAACGCGGCGGCCACGACGCGCGCGAACAGCGCCGGGTCGGCGAGCGCGGGCTTCGCGTCGTGCAGCGGCACGAGGCGCGCGACGGCCGACTCCACCTTCGGCGCGGGCCGGAACGCACCGGCCGGCACGACGAACAGCCGCACGATGCGGAACTTCGCCTGCAGCATCACCGTGAGCCGGCCGTAGTCGGCCGTGCCCGGCGCCGCGGTCATCCGCGCGACGACCTCCTTCTGCAGCATCACGTGCAGGTCGCGCAGCTGCGCGTCGCACGCCGCGAGGTGGAACAGCAGCGGCGAGCTGATGTTGTACGGCAGGTTGCCGACGACGCGCAGGCCCGGGCCGAGGGCCGCGAAGTCGAACGCGAGCGCGTCCGCCTCGTGCAACGTGAGTTGCGCGGGCGCGAACCGTTCGCGCAGCCGCGCCGCCAGGTCGCGGTCGATCTCGACGGCCGTGACGTGGCCCGCGCGCGCGACGAGCTCGCCGGTCAGCGCGGCCTGCCCGGGGCCGATCTCGACCAGGTTGTCGCCGGGCGCCGGCGCGACGGCGTCGACGATGCGCGCGACGTAATGCGGGTCGACGAGGAAATTCTGGCCGAAGCGGCGCCGCGGGACGTGCACGGCCGAAAGACGCCGGGTCAGGGCGCCGCACTCGCCGCGGACTTCGCGCGGCGGGCGGACTGCGCGAGCCCGATCGCGAGCTCGGTGGCGGCGACGAGGCTGCCGACGTCGGCGGTCCGCGCGAGCGCGGCGTCGCGCGCGAGGTCGAGCGCCGTGCCGTGGTCGACCGACGTGCGCGGGAACGGCAGGCCGAGCGTCACGTTGATGCCGTGGCCGAAGCTCGCGGCCTTGAGCGCGGGCAGCCCCTGGTCGTGGTACATCGCGACCACGGCGTCGTAGCGGCGCACGTGGTCCGGCACGAACACGGTGTCGGCGGGCAGCGGGCCGGCGAACGTCGCCACGCCGTCGCGCGCGGCCTCCGCGATCGCGGGCGCGATCACGTCGATCTCCTCGCGGCCCAGGTGGCCGCCCTCGCCGGCGTGCGGGTTGAGGCCGCAGACCGCGATGCGCGGCGCGGCGATCCCGAACTTCGCGGCGAGCTCCTGCGCGACGATGACGAGCGTCTCGCGCAACCCCTCGCGCGTCAGCGCGGCCGCGACGTCCTTCAACGGCAGGTGCGTGGTCGCGAGCGCCACGCGCAGCGGCGCGTCGGCGGGGCCGCCGACCAGCAGCATCACGACGCGCGGCGTGTGCGTGCGCTCGGCCAGGAACTCGGTGTGGCCGGAGAACGGGATGCCGGCGTCCATCATCACGCTCTTCTGCATCGGCGCCGTCACCATCGCCGCGAACGCGCCGGTCGCGCAGCCGTCGACGGCGTGCTGCAGCAGGCACAGGAGCGCGTGCGCGTTGGTGGGGTCCGGGTGCCCCGGCGTGGCCGGCGCCGCGAGCGGCTGGTGCCAGATCTCGACCACGCCGCCCGCCGGCGCGAACGCGACCGGATCGTAGTCGGCGTAGCGCGGCGCGCGCCCGATGCGCCGCGCGCGCTCGTCGAGCAGCCCGCGGTCGCCGAGGACGACGAGCCGCGCGGCGAACGGCGTGCGCGCGTGGCGCTCTGCGAGCATCGCGACCAGCTCCGGGCCGATGCCGGCGGGCTCGCCGGACGTGATCGCGATCGTCGGCTTGTCGGCCATCGCCGCTAGTCGAGCGGCAGCACCGACACGCCGGCCGCCTCTCCCCAGACCTCGGCCTTGACACCCGCTGCCGCGCGCACGGTGAACGCGTCGGCGCCGGTCGCGTCGATGCGCACCTGCGCGAAGCCCGGGAGCTCGGCGGCCGGCCTGCCGAACACCCACAGCAGCTCGACGGGACGGGCGGCGTCGATCTCCCCGGTGTGCTGGACCGCGCGGCCGAGCGGCAGCGCGTAGCCTTCGCGCGCAAACACCGGGAACTGGTCGAGCCTCGCGCGATAACGGACGACCTGCCGTCCCGCGATGCGCTGGCGCGTGTTGAGGTCGAACCAGCCGCCCGGCGGCAGCGCGACCTCGACGTCGCCGCCTTCGCGCACGATTGGCGCGACGAGCAGCGCGTCGCCGCACAGGAACTGCGTGTCGAAGCCGCGGACGAGCGCGTTGCCCGGAAATGCGAGCGGCATCGCGCGCATCACCGGCAGGCCCGTCGCGGTCGCCGCCGCGACCACGGTCTCGAGGTACGGGACGAGGCGGTAGCGGAATGCGAGCCACTTCCGGCAGATCGCCTCGATCTCCGGCCCGAACACCCACGGCTCGCGCTCGCCCAACCCGTGCACGCAGACGTGCGACCCGAAGATCGTCGCCTGCAGCCAGCGCACGTAGAGCTCGGGGGACGGCTGCGCCGCGCCGTAGAAGCCGCCGACGTCGGAGCTGTAGTACGGATTGCCGCTCATCCCCAGCGACAGCGCGCCGCGCAGCGAGCCGGCGAGCCCTTCCCAGTCGGACTGCGGGTCGCCGCCCCAGCCGATCGGGACGCGCTGGCTGCCCGCCCAGCCGGCGCGGCTCCACACCATCGGCGGGCCGTCGGCGTCGGGCAGGAACTTGCGCGTCGCGTCGAACACGCACTTGTTGTAGAGCAGCGGGTACACGTTGTGCAACCGCCGGCCCCAGTCGCCGTTGTACGCGACGGCGTCATCCGGCACGTGCTCGCCGAAGTCGCTCTTGATCGCGTCCACGCCGTCGGCGAAGAGGCTCCGGTGCGCGTCGCGCCACCACGCGTACGCCTGCGGGTTCGTGAAGTCGACGATGCCGCTCTCCGGCAGCGGCGTCAGCACGTCGTCGAAGGGGCTCGTGCCCGGGGCCAGGTCCCACGCGAACACGTACGGATCGCCGTCGGCCGTCTTCAGCAGGTAGCCCTCGCGCGCGAGGTCGACGAACAGCGTCGCGTTCACCGACACGTACGGGTATTCCCACACGCAGACCCGCAGGTTCTGCGCGTGGATCGCGTCGAGCGTGGCAGCCGGGTCGTCGAAGCGATCGGGGTCCCATTCGAAGTTGAACCGCGTCTCGGCCTTCCACGCGGCGCGGCCGTCGAGCATCAGCACGTCGCACGGAATGCGGCGCTCGCGCAGCTTGCCGGCGACTTCGACGGCTTCGCCGGGCGTCCGGTAGGACGCGCGCGACACCCAGAGGCCGAGGCTCCAGCGCGGCACCGCGGGCGCGCGGCCGGTCAGCGTCGTGTACGCGTCGAGGATCGCCGCCGGCGTGTCGCCCGCGAACAGGAAGAGGTCGAGCGCCTCGTCGTCGACGACGAGCGCGTAGCTGCGGTGCGACCAGTCGGGGTGGCCGACGCCGTGCGTGACCATGCCGGGCGTGTGCACGAACACGCCCCACGCGCCCGCGCCGGTGCCGGGTCCCCACGCGAACGGAACGTTCTTGTACGACAGGCCGGTGTTGACGCCGAGCGCGTCCTCGACCTGCGAGTGGACGAGCTGGCCGCGCTTGTCGAGCGGGCCGAACTTCTCGCCCAGCCCGTAGACGGGTTCGCCCGAGCGCAGCGCGACGGCGGCGGTCCACAGGCCGCCGCGCTGCGCGCGGCCGAACGCGGGCAGCCGCGTCCAGCCGCGGAAGTGCTGGTCGGTGATCGACTCGAGCACCGTCACGCCCTTCCACGACAGCCGGAAGCGCATCGGCGCCGCCATGATCTCGAGGACGGCGTCGCCGCTGGCGAACACCCACGTGCCCGGCGCCGGCTGCTCCGCCTTGCACGCGCACGCGCGCCCGACGAGGATGCCGTAGTCCGGCCGCGTGTTCGGGCCGAGCCGCACTCGGAACGCGCCGCCGCCGTACGCGGCGACGTCGAGCATGTCGCCGGTCGACGTGGCGAACGACGCGCCGGTGCCGGTCGCGCCGAGGCTGCCCTCGACGTCGAGGCGCAGGTACGCGTAGGGGTCGAGCAGCATGGGCGGCGGCGCGTCAGCCGGCGAACGCGGGCTCAGGCAGCCCCGGGACGTCGACCTTCATCGCGAAGATGCCGCCGGAGTGCGGCAGCCGCGCGAGCTCCGCGGCGTCGCGCATCTGGCGCGCGCTCGTGACGTACAGCGTGCGCAGGTCGTGGCCGCCGAACGCGCACATCGTCGGGCACATCGCCGGGATCGCGTGCTCGGCCACGACCTCGCCGCGCGGCGAGAGCTGGACGACCCGTCCGCCGCGGTAGAGCGCCGTCCAGTAGTTGCCGGCGCTGTCGACGGTGCCGCCGTCGGGGCGGTCGTTCTCGTCGCGGAACCGGTGGAACACGCGCGGCCGCGACGGCGTCCCGGTCGCCGGGTCGTAGTCGAACGCGCGGATCGTGCACGTCGGCGTGTCGGCGTGGTACATCGTGCGCCCGTCCGGGCTCCACGCGAGGCCGTTGCTGATCGTGAGGTCGGAGAGCACCTGCGTCATCGTGCCGTCGACGTCGACGCGCATCAGCGCCGCCGACGCGGCGTCGCGCCGCTCGTTCATGAAGCCGACCCAGAAACGGCCGCGGCGGTCGCATCGGCCGTCGTTGAAGCGGTGGTGCGCGGGGTCGTACGGCGCGTCGAGGATCCGGCGGTCGAGCGTGCCGTCCGCGTGCGCGAGCCAGATCCCGCTGCGCAGCGCGACGATGAAGCCGGAGATCTCGCGCGGCGCGATGCAGCCGATCGACTCGGGCATCGGGACGACCGTGTTGCGGCCGCTGCCGGGGTCGAAGCGGTTGAGCGACGGGCCGTTGATGTCGACCCAGTACAGCACGCCTTCGCGCGCGCTCCAGACCGGCGATTCGCCCAGGCTCGCGCGCGCGTCGAGCACGCAGGTGAGGGCGCCGACGGCCATCAGTACGCTCCCTGCGCGCCGGGCGCGCCGCGCGGGACCGTCCCGCGCGCCTTCGCGAGCGCTTCCTGCGCGCGCCCGACCATGAACGCCATGTCGGAGCCGATGGCGACCCACGTGTAGCCGTACTCGACGAAGCGGGCGACCAGTTCCGGCGTCCCGCCGATGATGCCGCACGGCTTGCCGGCGTCGCGGCACATGCGCGCGCCGAGCGCGAGCTTCTCCTGCACCGACGCGTGGTTGACGTCGCCCAGCAGGCCCATCGACGCGGCGAGGTCGGACGGGCCGATGAAGATCGTGTCGACGCCGGGGACCGCGGCGATCTGCGGCAGCTGGTCGAGCGCGGCGAGCGTCTCGATCTGCACGGCCACGCACAGCTCGGAGCCCGCGGCCTGCAGGTAGTTCGGCACCGTGAGGTAGCGGCTGCCGCGATGCAGGCCGGCGACGCCGCGCACGCCGTCGGGCGGGTAGCGCGTGTACGCGACGGCGCGCCGGGCTTCCTCCGCGCTCTGCACGAACGGCAGCATGACCGTCTGTGCGCCGCCGTCGAGCGCACGCTTGACCATCACCATGTCGTTCCACGGCAGCCGCACGACGCCGGGCGCCGGCGTGCCGCCGAGCGCGCGCAGGATGTCGACCATCTGCGCGGTGTCGACCGGCACGTGCTCCATGTCGACGACGAGGAAGTCGAACCCCGCGCAGCCCAGCGCCTCGGCCGTCGTCGGCGTCCCGCTCATCAGCCAGGCGCCGAAGATCGTGCGGCCTTCGATCAGCATGCGCTTGAAGGCATTGACGGGCAGTTCCATGCGGGGCTCCGGGGGCCTCAAGGGTTCGTGGCGCGGCGCGGGCGGCCGGCCCCGGAATTCTACGCGTGCCGGCCGCAGCGTCGAGGATTCGCGGCGCCGGGCTAACGCGCGACCAGCAGGCCGAGCCCGCTCGCCACCAGCAGCACGCCGATCCCGCGGCGGAACGCGGCCGGGTCGAGGCGGTCGTGCAGGCGATCGCCCACCCACGTCCCGAGCGCGACCGGGACCACCGCGGCGCCGACCAGCAGGAGGTCGTCCACCCGGAACACGCCGGTCGCGAAGTAGCCGATCGAGCGCACGACGTTGAGCACGAGCAGCGTCGTCGACACGGTCACGCGAAAGACGGTCTTCGCCAGTCGCAGCGAGTCGAAGTACGTGACGTAGATCGGGCCGGCGAGCCCGCCGAAGATCGTCGCGACCAGCGCGCCCAGCGCAGCGACCGGGTGGACGAGCCACCGCGGCGGCGCGAGCGGCCGGCGGAAGAAGCGCTCGCCCGCCAGGCTGTACGCGGCGTAGAGCAGGATGTAGGCGCCGAGCAGCTGCGCGAGCAGGCGCTGGTCGAGCGTCTTGAACACGTACAGTCCCAGCGCGACGCCAACCAGCGAGCCGGGGATGAACACGGCGACCGCGCGCCAGTTGATGAGCGTCCAGTCGACGATCGCCTGCCGGACCGACACGAAGAAGCCCAGCACCGTGATGAGCGGCGCGACGACCGACAGCGGCAGCACGAACGTCAGCAGCGGCGTCGCGATGACGCCCGACCCGAAGCCCGCGGCGCCGCGCGCCGCGTAGCCGGCGAACAGCGCCGCCGCGCACCACAGCGTTTCGAGCAGGGAGAGCGGCCAGGCGGGAAGCGAGGCCAATTTCGACGACCCGCTAGAGGTACGCCGGCGCCGGCTGCGTGAAGTACGCGTGCAGGATGTGGTAGACCATCAGGTAGTTCTTCTGCTGGAAACTCGCGTGCGAGATGCCGGCCATCACCGAGAACTGCTTGTCCGGGTTGGGCAGGCGCTTCCAGAATTCGACCAGGTCGTCGAACGCGGCGATGCCGTCGTACTGGCCGCGCAGCACCAGCGTCGGCGCCTCGATCAGCGCCGGGTCCACGACCGGCAGCTTCGAGCACATGTCGATGTACGTGCCGTTGGGCATCGAGTCGTCGAGCGCGAGGATCGCGTCTGCGAAGGCGTCGACGACGCGCTTCTCCGCGCAGTCCGGATGGTCGCGCTCGAAGATCGAGTAGACGAACGCGCGGTCGATCGGGCGCCGCTTGGCAGCGAGGAACTCCGGCAGCTTCTTGCGCCGCTGCGCGAGTGTCGGCGCGCCCTCGCCGGTCCACACGAACGCGTCGAGCGCCAGGCGCGCGACGCGCTCCGGGTGCCGCTGCGCGAACAGCGCGGCGCGCAGCGCGCCCGACGAGATGCCGTAGGCCATGAAGCTCGTCACGCCGCGCGCCTGCGCGACGTAGTCGGTGGCGGCGGCCAGGTCGTCGGCGCCGTTGGCGATGTCGCAGTAGATGTCGCGCTTCTTGTCGGAGCGGCCGTAGCCTTCCATGTCGACGCACCAGCAGACGAAGCCGCGGCGCGCGAACCAGTCCATCACCGACGAGTCGGGCCGGCCCGGCACCGTCAGGTCGAACGTCGGCTGCGACGCCATCGACGAGCCGTGGACGAACAGCACGGCGGGCTTGTCCTCCGGCGACCCGACGAACTTCTCCCACAGGAAGAGGCGCACGTCGCCCTTGTGCGTCCAGTGTTCGACGCCCGTGACGGGCGCCGCGGTGTCGACCACGTCGTTCATTGCACTCCCCGCTTCTCGGAATCCGCGCCGGGCCGTCGCGTCAGTCGGCCTTCGCGCCGGTTTCGCGGACGACCTTCGCCCACTGGTCGCGCTCGGCGCGGAAGAACCGGCCGAACTCCGCCGGCGACGAGCCGACGATCTCGATGCCGGCCGTCGCCATGTAGCTCTTCACTTCGTTGCCTGCGAGCACCGCGGCCAC
The DNA here is from genome assembly GCA_041911995.1 of Casimicrobiaceae bacterium. GTDB lineage: Bacteria > Pseudomonadota > Gammaproteobacteria > Burkholderiales > Casimicrobiaceae > VBCG01. The sequence continues at coordinate 12,206 of JAYRNW010000099.1, forward strand.
GTCGCGCTGGATCCGGTCGACGAGCGCCGCCGGCGTGCCCTTCGGCGCCAGCAGGCCCATCCACACGTACGCCTCGTAGCCGGGCACGCCGGACTCGATCACCGTCGGCACGTCCGGCAGCTGCGGCGAGCGCGACGCGCCCGTCACCGCGAGCGCGCGCAGCTTGCCGGCCTTGATGTGGCCGACCATGCCCGCCGTGCCCGGGATCGACACCATGATCTGGCCGCCGAGGAGATCGGTCGTCGCCTGCCCGCTGCCCTTGTACGGAACGTGCGTGAGCTTCATGCCGGTCGTCGACGCCAGCAGCGCCATGAAGAGGTGCTGGCCGCTGCCGTTGCCCGACGACGCGTAGTCGACCTGACCGGGGCGCGCCTTCGCGTACGCGACGAACTCCTGCAGCGTCTTCACCGGCAGCGCCGGATTGACGACCAGCACGCCCGGCTCGCGGCCGATCAGCGTGATCGGCGCGAAGTCCTCCACCGGGTCGAACGGCAGCTTCGGGTACAGCGTCGCGCTGATCGCGTTGGTCTGCGACGCGAGCAGCAGCGTGTAGCCGTCGGGCGCCGCCTTCGCGACCATCTCGCTGCCGATCGTCGCGCCCGCGCCCGGCTTGTTCTCGACGACGACCTGCTGGCCCCAGCGCTTCGACAGCTCCTGCGCGATCATGCGCATCGGGCCGTCGACGGCGCCGCCCGGCGAGAACGGGACGATCACGCGCACCGGGCGCGTCGGGAAGCCCTGCGCGTGCGGCGCGGCGGGCAGCGCCGCCGCGATGCCGGCGGCCAGCGCGAGGACGAGCGTGCGGGCGAAGGGCGTCATCGGGCAATGGTAACCCGCGGCGGCGCGCGGGGCATGCGGGGCGCTTACCGGGCGCCCGCCGCTATAATCGCGGCGAAGGGGAGCGTCCGCCTCCCCTTTTCCGTTGCATGCGCCACTTCATCGCTTCCCGGGACTTCCGCGAGGGCTTCGTCGAGATGCTCCCGGCGTGCATCGGCCTCACGCCGTTCGGCGTCGTCTGCGGCGTCGGCGCGGCGGCCGCCGGCGCCGACTGGCTGGCCTCCCTCGGGATGAGCGCGATCATCTTTTCCGGCGCCGCGCAGATCCTCGCGGCGCAGCTGCTCGCGGCCGACGCGCCGTTCGCCGTGATCGTCCTCACGTGCTTCGTGCTGGGGCTGCGCTTCCTCATGTACAGCGCCGCGATGGCGCCGTTCCTGCGGCCGCTGCCCGAGCGCTGGCAGAAGGGCCTCGCGTTCCTGCTCACCGACCAGGCATTCGCGGCGGCCGTGCGGCGGTTCAACGCGAGCGACGACCGGCACGGCGCCGGACTGCACTTCCTGGGCTGCGGCTTCGCGCTGTGGCTGGTGTGGCAGGTCTCGTGCACGGCGGGCTACTTCGCCGGCAACCTGATCCCGGCGACGTGGTCGCTCGAGTTCGCGGTGCCGCTGTGCTTCATCGCGCTGCTGGCGCCGCTGTTCCGCGACGCGCCGTCGGTGGCGGCCGCCGCGACGGCGGGTGTGGCGGTGCTGGCGCTCGCGCACCTGCCGATGCGCCTCAACCTGGTCGTCGCCGGCCTGCTCGGCATCCTCGTCGGCACGCTCGCCGACCTCGCGAGGGAGCGATGGAAGGCGCGCTGAAGCTGTGGGCGGTGATCGTCGCCGTCGGCCTCCTCAACTACCTGTCGCGGCTGTCGTTCATCGCGTTCTTCGCGCGGCGCGCGATGCCGCCGCTGCTCGCGCGCGCGCTGAAGTACGTGCCGGCGGCGATGCTGACGGCGCTGATCCTGCCGATGGTCGTCGACTGGAAGGGCGCGGCGGCCGACTTCGCGACGCCGCGCGTGGCCGCGGCGCTCGTCGCCGCCGCGGTGGCGTTCGCGACGCGCAGCACGCTGAAGACGCTCGCCGCCGGCATGGCGACGCTCTGGCTGCTGCAGTGGGCGGCCGCGGCCTGAATTGGGCTACCATTGACGTTTTCGCGCCCGCCGTCACCACGGATTCCGTCCCATGCGCTTCGAAGGCACCGACACCTACGTCGCCACCGACGACTTGAAGCTCGCCGTCAACGCGGCGATCGCGCTCGAGCGGCCGCTGCTCATCAAGGGTGAGCCCGGCACCGGCAAGACGCTGCTCGCCGAGGAGGTGGCGCGCAGCCTGTCGCGCCCGCTCGTGCAGTGGCACATCAAGTCGACGACCAAGGCGCAGCAGGGGCTCTACGAGTACGACGCCGTGTCGCGGCTGCGCGACTCTCAGCTGGGCGACGCGCACGTCGCCGACATCGCGCACTACATCAAGCACGGCGTGCTGTGGGAGGCCTTTGAGAGCGACGCGCCGGCGGTCGTGCTGATCGACGAGATCGACAAGGCCGACATCGAGTTCCCGAACGACCTGCTGCGCGAGCTCGACCGGATGGAGTTCTTCGTCTACGAGACGCAGCAGACGATCCGCGCGAAGAACCGGCCGCTCGTCGTCATCACGTCGAACAACGAGAAGGAGCTGCCCGACGCGTTCCTGCGCCGCTGCTTCTTCCACTACATCCGCTTCCCCGACCGCGACACGATGGAGCAGATCGTCGACGTCCACTACCCGGGGCTCAAGCGCGCGCTGCTCGCGGAGGCGCTCGAGGTGTTCTTCAACCTGCGCGAGGTTCCCGGGCTGAAGAAGAAGCCGTCGACCTCCGAGCTCCTCGACTGGCTGAAGCTGCTGCTCGCCGAGGACATCCCGCCGGAGGCGCTGCGCAGCCCGGACAAGAAGGCGTTCATCCCGCCGCTGCACGGCGCGCTGCTCAAGAACGAGCAGGACGTGCACCTGTTCGAGCGCGTCGTGTTCATGGCGCGCGCGGGGCGGTAAGTAGGGTCAGAGACGACTTTCGCCTGCGCAATCGATACGTTCGCGAAGGCGATCGACGAAAGTCGTCTCTGACCCCACTTATGCGCTTCATCGAGCCCGTCACGCTGCGCGGCGACGTCGCCACGCTGGAGCCGCTCGCGCGCGAGCACGCGCCGGCGCTGGCGCGGGCGGCGGAGGACGGGCAGCTGTGGCGGCTCTGGTACACGTCGGTCGCGCCGCCGGAGCGCATGGACGAGTACGTCGCGGCGGCGCTCGACATGCGCGAGCGCGACGGCGCCATGCCCTTCGTCGTCCGGCAGAACGCGACCGGCGACGTCGTCGGCTGCACGCGGTTCTTCAACGTCGACGCGAAGAATCGCCGCGTGGAGATCGGCCACACGTGGTACGCGCGGCGCGCGCAGCGCACGGCGCTCAACACCGAGTGCAAGCTCATGCTGCTGGCGCACGCGTTCGAGACGCTCGCCTGCATCGCCGTCGAGTTCCGCACGCACTGGTTCAACCACGCGTCGCGCGCGGCGATCGCGCGGCTCGGCGCGAAGCAGGACGGCGTGCTGCGCAACCACCAGCTGGGGCCCGACGGCGCGAAGCGCGACACCGTCGTGTTCTCGATCATCGACAACGAATGGCCGGCCGTGCGGCAGCACCTGCGCCACCAGCTCGCCCGGCCGCACTAGCGAGGACGCATGCGCAACGCTTCGTGGACACTCGCCGCCGCGCTCGCGGCGCTCGCGCCGGTTGCGGTCGCGCAGACCGGCCCGTCGTTCGACTGCCAGGTCAAGCTCGCGAGCAGCGTCGAGCAGCGCATCTGCGCCGACGCGAAGCTCGCGGCGCTCGACCGGGCGATGGCCGACGTCTACGCGGCGGCGAAGGCTAAGGCGGCCGGCGCGAAGTCGCTCGCGGCGACGCAGCGCGGCTTCATCAAGGGCCGCAACGATTGCTGGAAGGACAAAGACGTCCAGGCGTGCATCGAGACCGCCTACCGCACGCGCATCGCCGAGCTGCAGGCGGGCTACCGGCTGGTTGCGCCGGTGGGCGCTGCGCGCTACGTCTGCCCCGGCACGCCGGCACGCGAGGCCACGGCCGACTACTTCGCCACCGATCCGCCGACGGCCGTCGTCACGTTCGCCGGCGCCACGCAAATCATGTTCGTCGCGCCGTCGGGCAGCGGCGCACGCTACGAGGGCGGCAACCGCGAGCTCTGGGAGCACCAGGGCGTCGGCCGCATCCGCTGGGGCGCGGGCGCCGCCGAGCTCGAGTGCCCGCTCAAGAAGTAGGCGCGGCTGGCGCCCGCCGGGCCGCCCCAAGGGCGCGGCCCCCCTTTGGGGGGAGGCGCGCGAAAGCGCGCTTCGGGGGGACACTCTACGCCGGCGGGTAGAGCCCGTGCACGCGCGCGAACACGCGCGTGACGCCGAGCAGCGCGTCGAGGTTGGGGGTGGCCACCTGCACGCGCTGCGCGATCTCGCGCACGACGGTGAGCAGCGCGTCGATCTCGAGCGGCTTGCCCGCCTCGACGTCCTGCAGCATCGACGTCTTGAACGCGCCCAGCTTGCGCGTCACCGCGTTGCGGTCCTCGACCGTCTGCCCGATCGGGCAGCCGATCGCGGCGCCGATCGCCTTCGCCTCGCGCATGACGCCGTGGCAGAAGGCGTTGGCGAGCGGGTCGTCGAGGATGCGGTCGACGGTCGCGCCGGTGAACGCCGACACCGGGTTCATCGTCATGTTGCCCCACAGCTTGTACCAGATGTCCTGCTGGATGCGGTCGGACACGCGGCACTCGAAGCCGGCCGCGGCAAGGTCGCGCGCGAGGCCGGTGGTGCGCGGCGACGCGCCGCCGGCCGGCTCGCCGACGATGAGGCCCTGGCCCATCACGTGCTGGACCACCCCCGGCCCGGCCGCCTTGCACGACGCGTGCACGACGCAGCCGATCACGCTGCGCGTCGGGATTGCGGCTTCGATCGCGCCGTCGGGGTCGAGGGTCGCGAGCCGCAGCCCGGCGGACGGCCCCGGCATGCCGGAGAAGAACCACCACGGCACGCCGTTCATCGCGGTGAGCACCATCGTGTCGGGGCCGATCAGCGGCGCGATGCGCGCGGCCACCGCGGACAGCGCCGGCCCCTTGACCGCGACGACGACGAGGTCCTGCACCGGCAGGCGCGCCGGGTCGTCGACCGCCGCGACCGGCGCGACGATCTCGCGGTCGGCGAGCCGCAGCCGCAGCCCGTCCGCCTGCAGCGCGGCCAGCGTGGCGCCGCGCGCGACCGCGCTCACCGCGTGGCCCTGCGCGCCCAGACGCGCGCCCAGGAATCCGCCGATCGCGCCGGCGCCGTAGATGCAGACGTGCATGGAGGAGTCCGCCCGACGAAGAAGGCCTGCGGCGTCCACGCATCGCGCGCGGCCGCCGCCCAGCCGCTAATATAGGCGATGTCGCGCCGCAGCCGCCGCCGGCGCGCAACCGCCGCCCGCGGCCCGGCGCCGCCAGCGAAGGAACACGCCAGCGTGACACGCCGCCGCATCGCGATCATCGACGACTACCAGCAGGTCGCGCGCACCGCCGCCGACTGGCGCGCCGTCGAGGCACAGGCCGACCTCGCAGTGTTCACGCAGCCGTGGCGCGACGAGGACGCGATCGCGCAGGCGCTCTCGCCGTTCGACGCCATCGTGCTGATGCGCGAGCGCACCGCGTTTCCGGCGCGGCTCCTCGCGCGCCTGCCGCAACTGAAGCTGGTCGCGATGACCGGCCACCGGACGACCACGCTCGACGTCGCCGCATGCACGGCGCGCGGCATCGTCGTCTCCAACACTTCGGTCAACCCGTCGACCGCGCCGTCCGAGCTCGCCTTCGCGCTGATCCTCGCCTGCGCGCGTGCGCTGCCGCGCGCGTTCGCCAACATGGCGGCCGGCGCGTGGGAGGAGGGCCTGCCGCTGGGCGTCCCGCTTGCCGGCAAGCGGCTGGGCGTCGTCGGCCTGGGCAAGCTCGGCTCGCACGTCGCGCGCTACGGCGCGGCGTTCGGCATGGACGTCGTCGCGTGGAGCCAGAACCTGACGGCGGAGGCCGCGGCGGCGAAGGGCGCGCGGCGCGTCGACAAGGCGGAGCTCTTCGCGACGTCCGACGCGGTGTCCGTGCACCTCGCGCTGTCCGACCGCACGCGCGGCGTGATCGGCGCGGCCGAGCTCGCGGCGATGAAGCCGGGCGCGATCTTCGTCAACACGTCGCGCGGGCCGCTGGTCGACGAGGCGGCGCTCGTCGCTGCCGTGCGCGCCGAGCGCATCGTCGCCGGCCTCGACGTGTTCGACGACGAGCCGCTGCCCGCCGGCCATCCGCTGCGCTCGCTGCGCAACGCCGTGCTGACGCCGCATCTCGGCTACGTCGTCGCCGACACGATGGCGCGCTTCTACGGCGAGAGTGTGGACAACGTGCTGGCGTGGCTGGCCGGCGCGCCGATCCGCGTCGTGAATCCCGAGGCGCTCGGCGCGCACGGGTGAGCGCCGGCGTACACTTGCGGCTCCGATGCTGACCGGCTTCTTCCTCCACCTGAAGGCGCACAAGCTCCCCGTTTCGACGCGGGAGCTGCTGACGCTGCTCGAGGCGCTGGACAAGCGCGTCGTCTCGCTGTCGCTCGACGACTTCTACACGCTGTCGCGCGCGTGCTTCGTCAAGGACGAGCAGCACTTCGACCGCTTCGACCTCGCGTTCGGCTCGTACTTCAAGGGCGTCGACGCGATCCTCGACGTCCGCGCCGGCATCCCCGAGGAGTGGCTGCGCCGCGAGTTCCAGCGCTACCTGTCCGACGAGGACAAGAAGCGGGTCGAGGCGCTCGGCGGCTGGGACCAGCTGATGGAGACGCTGAAGAAGCGCCTCGAGGAGCAGCGCGAGCGCCACCAGGGCGGCTCGAAGTGGATCGGCACCGGCGGGACCAGCCCGTTCGGCGCGTACGGGTACAACCCGGAAGGCATCCGCATCGGGCAGGACGGCGGCGGCTCGAAGAGCGCGGTCAAGGTGTGGGACGAGCGCACGTTCCGCAACCTCGACGGCGACGTCGAGCTCAACACGCGCAACATCAAGGTGGCGCTGCGCCGGCTGCGCCGGTTCGCGCGCGAGGGCGTACCGGAGGAGCTCGACCTGCCGGGGACGATCGAGGGCACGGCGCGCAACGCCGGCTGGCTCGACGTCAAGCTGCAGCCGGAGCGGCGCAACCGCGTCAAGGTGCTCTTGTTCCTCGACATCGGCGGCTCGATGGACCCGCACGTGCGCGTCTGCGAGGAGCTCTTCTCCGCGGCGAAGGCCGAGTTCCGCCACCTCGAGTACTTCTACTTCCACAACTGCGTCTACGACTACGTGTGGCGCGACAACCACCGCCGCCGCAACGAGCGGTTCGCCACCCTCGACCTCATCCACACGTACGGCCCCGACTGGAAGGCCATCTTCGTCGGCGACGCCGCGATGAGCCCCTACGAGCTCATCCAGCCGGGCGGCAGCGTCGAGTACACGAACGACGAGCCCGGCATCGTGTGGCTGACGCGCATCTTCGAGCACTTCCGCCGCGTGGTCTGGTGGAACCCCGAGCCCGGGCGCGCGTGGGAGTACACGCGGTCCACGCAGATCGTGCTGCAGAAGCTGGGGCCGCGGATGTTCCCGCTGACGCTGTCCGGCATCGCGCAGGGCATCGACGCGCTGCGGCGCTAGGGAACGTCTGCAAGAGGCGTCCGTGGCGTCGGTGGATGACGCGAAGCCGGCGTTGCGCCTTTTGCAGCCGGCATTGCAACGGCAAGTCAGACGGCCGGGCAGGAGGCTCCCCCCGATGCGCGCTGGCGCGCGCTTCCCCCCAAGGGGGGCCCACGCCCTTGGGGCGGCCCGGCGGGCGCGGAGGCCCCGCCGCCGGCCGCAGGAAAGTGCGACGCAAGAACGAGTGTCGCGCGACAGGCTGCGCACGCGTCCGCGTCGACGCGTGTCGTGCAGAGGTTCCCTGGGCCCCGACGACGCGCGCTCCCGCACGCCGGTCGTCAGAACCGCCACGCGAAGCGCGCGACGCCGTACGTGAGGCCGTTGTTGGGACCCTTGATGTCGGCGTTCGACATGTGCTCGAGCCGCAGGCCGACCTCGTACGCGTGGTCGCGGCCGAACCGGACGCCGACGCCGCCGAGCGAGAGGAACTGGAACGCCGTGCTGAACTGGTGGTCGAGCTGCAGCTTGGTGTGCGTGAGCAGCATCGCTCCGAGCCCGGCCTCGACGAAGACCGGCCATTCGCTGCGCGGCCATTCGACACGCACGACCGGCACGCCGCTGAACCCGGCGAGCGTCTTGTAGCCACCGACGTCGCTGCGCCGCCCCTCGAACACGGTCACGCCGAACTCGTACTGGACGCCGAGCCGCCACGACGGGCGCTCGACGAGCGGCGCCGCGCGATCGAACGTGACGTTGACCGCCAGGACGCCGACCTGGTCCGCGTAGCCGGCGGCCACGTCGAGGCTCGCGTTGTCCGAGGCGGCCGCCGCGCCCGCTGCGGCCAGGCACAGGGCCGAGAGCAGCGCGCGAGCCGGGTGGTGGAAGTTTGCTTGCACTTGCACGATGGCGTGTCTCCGCATGCGGGAGGCCGGCCGTCCGCCGGCGGCCGCGCCGCAGGAGGAGCCCGGGGTCGCGCGAACGTCGCCGTGCAGCGCATGGCGCCGACCGCGTGCCGGAATTATAGCGGGCGCTGCGCGGCGTTTCGCGCGCCCGCTGCGGACGAGGTGGCACGAGGCGTGCTAAACGCGTCGGGGTCCGGCGGCCGCATGTCGCGGTCGCCGCCGATGCAGACCCGCCAAGGAGCTTTCGTGGACCGACGCACGTTTCTCAAGACATCCGTTCCGGCCATCGCCACGCTGTCGCTCGGCCTCGCCGGGTGCGGCGACGACGAGACCCCGGCGCCCGCGCCTCCGCCGGGGCCGGGGGCGCCGCCGCTGCCGCAACCGAAGTTCCTGACCCGTGCGTCGAACTTTACCGACTACCGGCCCTCGGTCGACGCGACCGGCACCAAGGTGCTGTTCGAGCGCACGCCGTTCCCCAACCCGAACGGCGCGAACACCGTGCTCTATCTCGCGACCGGGATCGACACCGCGAGCCCGGTCGTGACCGAGTTCCTCAAGGTCCCCGCCAATCCGCCGGCGCAGTTCCCGTTCTCGCAGACGCGCCCGGACTGGAGCTGGGCCACGGGCGAGGTGGCGTTCAGCGGCGCGCCGTCGGAGACGAGCACCATCGAGGCGCACCTCGTCGCGGCGACCGGCGTGACGCCGCGCGTCGTGCCGAACACGCGCGCGCACATCTACCCGATCTGGACGAGCGACGGCACGCGGCTCGTCATCTACGACAACTCGAACAGCGCGGCGCCGGCGCCGCCGGTGTCGGCGCTGATCATGCCCGACGGCACGGTCGTCGTGGCGAACCTCAACGGCAACAACGCGAACGGCGTGCAGGTGTTCGGCGGCTTCGCCGCGCCGATGCCGGGCAACCCGACGAAGATCGCGTTCGCCGGCCAGCCGGCGCTCGCGAACTGGGGCAGGGCCACCGGCGCGTCACCCGTGTACAACCAGGACAACAACTACGTCTTCCTCAACACGTTCGCCGCCGGCGGCTATGCGTCCGCGCCGCTCGAGCCGGCCGCGAGCGTCGCGACGTTCAACCCGGCCTACCAGGGCCGCGCGCCGTATTGGTCGCCGGACGGCAGGTACGTCGTCTTCGAGTCGAGCCGGCTGGGCGGGTACGCGCTGTTCCTGGCCGACGTCGCGAAGGTCGCGGCCGGCGCGGCGCCGCTGCAGCTGACCGATCCCGCGTACCAGGCGCAGCACGCGAAGTTCCTGCCCGGCGGCAAGAGCATCGTCTACACGGCGCTGCAGAACCCGGGCGCGGCTGGGCCGCGCGGCATCGCCGTCATCGACATCGCCGCGTTCCTGTAGCCGAGCGGCGGAAAAAAAGGCCGCGGGATCCTCCCGCGGCCTTCGGCCCGCGCGCAGAAAGCGACAGGTCGCTGGGGCGCCGCGCGCTGCGGCCGGAACCGTTACCCGATGCGCACCGGCACGTAGATCTGCCGGCCCTGGCGCTCGATCAGCAGCGCGACCGTCTTGCCGGCCTTGTCGACCTGCGCGCGCAACTCGTCGACCGTCGTGACCTTGGTCGAGCCCACGCCGACGATGACGTCGCCCTGCTGCACGCCGGCCTTCGCCGCCGCACCGCCGGCGCGCTCGACGACGAGGCCCGTCCTGCCGCCGGCCTTCTGCTCTTCCGGCGTCAGCGGCCGCACGGCCACGCCGAGCTTGCCCTTCGTCTCCGCGCCGTCGTCGGCCTTCGCGACCTTGCCGTCGTCGAGCGTGCCGACGGTCGCCGCGATCTCGACCGGCTTGCCGTCGCGCCACACTTCGATCTTCGTCGTCGTGCCCGGCGCCATGTTGCCGATGCGGCTCGTGACGTCGGTGCTGTCGGCCATCGCCTCGCCGTCGATCTTGCGGATGACGTCGCCGGTCTTCAGGCCGGCCTTCGCGGCGGGGCTGTCCTTCTCCACGCTGCCGACCAGCGCGCCGTTGGCGTCGGCGAGGCCGAAGCTCTGCGCGAGCGTCTGGTCGAGCGCCTGGATGCCGATGCCGAGCCGGCCGTGCTGCACCTTGCCGTGCGTCTTCAGCTGGTCGGCGACCTTCGCCGCGACTTCCGCGGGGATCGCGAACGACAGGCCCATGTAGCCGCCCGAGCGGCTGTAGATCTGCGCGTTGACGCCGACGACCTGGCCGGCCGCGTTGAGCAGCGGGCCACCCGAGTTGCCCGGGTTCACCGCGACGTCGGTCTGGATGAACGGCACCATCTGGCCGTCCGGCAGCGCACGGTGCAGGCCGCTGACCACGCCCGCCGACACGCTGTTCTCGAAGCCGAACGGCGAGCCGATCGCGACCACCCACTCGCCGCGCTTCACGGCCGGCCTCGCCGCGAGGTCGAGCGCGGGCAGGCCCTTGGCGTCGATCTTGATGAGCGCGATGTCGGTGCGCTTGTCGGCGCCGACGACCTTCGCCGTGAACTCGCGGCGGTCGGTCAGCTTGACCGTCACCTCGGTCGCGCCGTCGACGACGTGCGCGTTGGTGACGATGTAGCCGTCCGGGCTCACGACGAAGCCCGAGCCCATGCCCCGCGACGGCTGCTGCGGCGGGCGCATGCCCGGACCGTTCGGCACGCCGCCGAAGCGCTTGAAGAATTCGTAGTACGGGCTGTCTTCGTCGAGGTCCTCGGCGTCGACGCCGCCCTTGCCCTTGCCGTGGACGACGGCGATGTTGACGACGGCCGGTCCGACGCGGTCGACCAGCGCCGTGAAGTCCGGCAGGTTCGCCGCCGCGGAGGGCGCGATCGCCTGCGTCACCGCCGACGGCTGCGTGGCCGCGACGGCGCTGCCCACCGGGCCGGGGTTGACCTGGTTGTAGAACGTCGCGAGCCCGCCGACCACGCAGGCGGCGATCAACGCATAGCTGACTTTCGAAAGTTGCATCGTGCTCTCCTCGGAGGAAGGGGCCCGTACGGGGTCCCGCACGACGCAATGTAGGGACGCCCGCTTAAAGCCACCTTAAGGCGCGTGGGCCGCCCCGCACGGAGGCTCGCTTCGGCGTACCATGCGCACGCAACGACACGTGCAGCGACCCCGATCCATGAACGACGACGGCCAGCGGCAGCGCCTCGCGGCAATCCTTGCCGCGGACGCGGTCGGCTACTCGCGGCTGATGGAGGCCAACGAGCGGGCAACCGCGCAGGCGCTCGCGCGCGCGCACGGCGTGTTCCGGCAGCACGTCGAGGGTAACCAGGGCCGCGTGATCAACACGGTCGGCGATTCGGTGCTCGCGGTATTCGACACGGCCGCCGGCGCCGTGACGGCGGCCGTCGCCGTGCAGCGGGAACTCGCCGATGAGGGGCGCGACGTGCCGGACGATAGGCGGCTGCGCTTCCGGATCGGCGTGCATCTGGGCGACGTCAGCGAGCGTGCCGACGGGGACGTCTACGGCGACGGCGTCAACATCGCGGCGCGGCTGCAGGCGCTCGCGGCGCCGGACGGCATCGTCGTGTCCGAGGCCGTGCGCGGCGCGGTCAAGAACCGCGTCGCGGCTGCCTACGACGACTTGGGCGCGCAGAAGGTCAAGAACATCGCGGAGGCGGTCCGCGCCTTCTCCGTGCGCACGACGGGGACGGCGAAGGCGGCGGACGCCGCAACCGCGGCAGCGCGTCGTGGTCCGTCGCGGCGCGCCGTGGTCACAGGCGCCATCGCGACGGCCGCGATCGTCGTTGCCGGCGCCGGGTGGCTGTTGCGGCAGTCGCCGGACGAGATCGCGCGCGACCCTGCCGCCCCTGCGGCGGCGCAGGCGCCGACCGCCCCCCAGCCGACCATCGGTCCGACGTCCGCGGGCAAGCCGTCCATCGCGGTGCTGCCGTTCGACAACATGAGCGGCGAACCCGACAAGGCGTACTTCGCCGACGGCATCACCGAGGACCTGATCACCGACCTGTCGAAGGTCGCGGGACTCGTCGTCATCGCACGCAACTCGACGTTCCAGTACAAGGGCAAGGCGCACGACGTACGGGCGATCGGCAAGGCGCTCGATGCGCGGTACGTGCTGGAGGGTAGCGTGCGGCGCAGCGGTACGACCGTGCGCGTCAATGCGCAACTGATCGACGCCGCGAGCGGGGCGCACGTCTGGGCTGATCGCTACGACGGTGAGCTGTCGAACATCTTCGCGCTGCAGGACACGATCGCGCGCAACGTGGTCAAGGCGCTGTCCGTCGAGCTGACCAGCGACGAGAGCGCGCGGGTGGCGAAGCGGGGCACCAGCAACGTTCAGGCTTACGACGTGCTGCTGAAGGGCTGGGAGCACTACCTGCGACAGACGCCGGAGGAGTTCAAGGCGGCGATGGCGGATTTCCGCAGGGCCACCGAGATCGATCCCGCCTACGGCCGGGCATGGGCCGCGCTTGCCGCGGTCAACTGGGAGACCTACCGGCGCTCGTGGAGCGAGATCGTCGGCGTCGATCGGCACGCGAACTACGAGGCTGAGCAGTACCTGGCGCGCGCGATGCGTGATCCGACGCCGCTCGCGCACGAAGTCGCGAGTGCGATGTTGCTGCACGCGCAGAAGCACGACGCGGCGCTGCTCGAGGCACAGCGGGCCGTGGCGAGCGATCCCAGTGACGCCGACGGCCACGCCGCGCTGGCGGAGGCGCTGGCCTTTGCCGGACGGCCTGCGGAGGCGCTGGACTCGATCGAGCGTGCGATGCGCCTGAACCCGCACTACCCGGCCAGCTACGCGTACCTGCGCGGGCTCGCGCTGTTCGGCCAGAAGCGGCTCGACGAGTCCGCGGTGGCGCTTGAGCGCGCGCTCGAGATCAACCGCGACGACTACTGGTCGCAGCGTCTGCTGCTCGCGGTCTACGGCCTCGCCGGCCGCCGCGGCGACGCGACGCGTTTGGTGTCCGCCATTGCTGGCGGGAAGCGCGGCGGGCGCTTCGCGTGGCACGACCCGCTGACGATCCGCGGCGTTGCCTTCTGGTTCCCGTTCGCGAACGCGGACGACGCGAAGCGCTTCGCCTCGGGGCTCGCGAAGGCGGGAGTGCCGGACTAGAAGCGCAATGGCTCGCCCGGCTTGGCCTCGATCATCCTGACCGGCGCGTTGCCGAGCGCCGCCTTGAGTTCGGCGGGCGTGCGGTTAATCGCGGGAAACGTCCCGTAGTGCATCGGGATCACCTGCTTCGGCCGGATGTAGTCGCGCAGCGCGAGCGCCGCGGCTTCCGGCCCCATCGTGAAATGGCCGCCGATGCAGACGAGCGCGAGGTCCGGCCTGAACTGCCGGCCGATCAGTGCCATGTCGCCGAACACGTCGGTGTCGCCGGTGTGATAGAGCCGGAAGCCGTTTTCGAATTCGATCACGTAGCCGACCGCGGCGCCGCCGTCGGCGTACCGCACACCGGCGGTCTCCGGCCGGACCAGCTTCAGGTCCAGCGACGAGGTGTGTTCGGCCGCCACCATGTGGATTTTGAGGCCCGGACCGACCGGCGCAACCGCGCCGCCCTTGTTGAGGGGAATCGTCCTCGCGCCGTCTAGCACGTCGAGCGCGATCAGGACGTTGGCGAGCTCGTAGTTGGCGACCACCGTCGCGCCGGTCAGCTTCGCGAGCTCCGGCAGATCGCTGATGTGGTCCGGATGGCCGTGCGTGACGAGGATGAGGTCGACCCTGCCGAGCGCGGCCAGGTCCTTGTACTGCGCCGGTGTCTTCGGATTGCGCTTGAAGAAGGGATCGATGACGATCACCTTGCCTTCCGGGCTCACGATCCGGAACGTCGCGTGGCCGAGCCACAGGACCTCGACCTGCGGTGCCGCGGACGCAACCGAGAACACGCACACGGCGGCGGCAGCCACCAGCACGCGCAGGGACGCGACGATCGACATCCCGGCCTCCGGTCCGGATCCTCGACGCCGCAATGTTAACTCACACCGGCGTGCACATGATCACGCCCTGCGCGCCGTAACCCTCCGGGATCCAGCCCTTGGCGAGCATCTGCGTGCGGATCGTCAGGCTGGTCGTGTAGCGGTGGTTCGGCGCCTGGCCCTGCCCGTTGTTGTACAGCCGGTAGATCGGGTTCGATCCGGCCGGGCAGTCGCCGGCCGGGCCCGGCGCGAGCACGCCGAACACCACGGCCTCGAACTGCCAGCTCTTGTTCTGCTTCACCACCGCGCACTCGTTGACGTCGGACGTGTAGAAGTGCGAGCTCTTCGGGTCGAACGCGGTGCTGAAGAAGCGGCACACGCCGGCGGTGCCGGCCGGATAGTCGGCGTAGACGGCGAACGACTGCCCGGTGCGCGCCCAGCCGGCGAAGGTGCCGTTGTCGAGCTTGGCGATCTCGTCCGGGATGTCGGTCATGAAGTAGTGGTCGAAGCCGGCGTGGTAGTACTCGATCGCGTTGCGCTGCGTCCCGCCCGCCGGCTTGATCGCCTTGTAGCTTTCGACCACGCCGCGGTTGTCCGTCGAGAACGGCCCCGGCGCGACGGCGCCCAGGCCCGCGCCGCGCTTCGCGAAGCCGGCGAGGCACAGCGCGTAATCGGTGGGGTCCTGCGCCTGGACGACCGCGAGCAGCGCGTCGCGCGCCGTGACGAACGTCGGGTCGACCGGCGTCATCTTGTACGCGGCGACGAGGTAGCGCTTCATCCGGTCCTGCGCCTGCGCGAACGTGAGCCGCGCGGTGTCGTTGAGCAGGTTGCTGTAGCACTCCCACAGCATCGAGCCCCAGATCTCGCCGGTGTTGTGCACCTCCGAGTTGTCGGGGCTCGCGTAGAGCAGCGACGGCGCCGGCGTCGGCGGCAGCGGCACGCCGTCGCTGATGTGGCGGAACGTCAGCGGATTCTTCGCGAGGTCGCGCGAGTACGGGTAGCGGCGGTCGCCGTAGTAGTACGCGTTGTTGACGGCGTCGGGCGCGAAGTCCGGGCCGCCCAGCAGGAACGAGTTGCTGGGGTACGTGCCGTTGAAGTTCGCGTTGGCCGGCTGCGCGCGGTCGGCGTCCTTCACCAGCAGCAGCATCTCGTGGAAGTCGGACCAGCCCTCGGAGAGCCCGTACGCCTGGTCGAAGTTGAGCCCGTTGCCGTTGCCGATCAGGCGGAACGCGATGTAGTGCCCCCATTCGTGCGAGAGCACGAGCGAGTCGAGCGCGCCGTCGCGCCAGACGCCGAGCTTCTGCGCGAGGCGCATCGTGACCGGCGTTCCGGCGGCGAGCTGCGCCTTGATCGCATTGCCGTCGGCCTGCGTGACCGAGACGGCCGGGATCGTGATCGACGGATCGTCGCCGGCCATGACGACGCTGCCGCTCTGGTTGTTCGCGACGAGGACGGCGGCGGCGCCGGCCGCCTGCGCGTTGCGCGCCTTCTCGACGAACGTGCAGGTGCCGCGGTCGACGAGCGCGATGCGGCCGGCAACGGCGCCCGCGTTGGTGATCGCCGTGCAGCCGTCGGTGGTCGCCGGGCCGGTCGGGTTCGCCGCGTCCTGCGCCTGCACGACGGCGGCCGTCAGGTCGAAGTTCGCGGCGCCGAAGTCCGCGGGGCCGAACTGCTTGCTGCCCGCGATCGCCGCCGGCGCGACGACCTTGGACAGCGCGGCCTCGACGGGCCACAGGAAGCTGTGCATCTCCGGGTGCTGCCCGTCGGCCGGCGTGTACATGTACGCGTTGCCGTAGTCGGTGTAGTCGTGCGCGACGGCGACGATGTTGTCGTTGGCGAGGCCGCCGCGGCCGAAGTTGTTCGTCTGCGCGTTGCCCGACGCCTCGTCGAACCCCGCGTCGTAGTACCAGTCGTGCAGCCAGTTGAGTACGTAGAAGAGGTTGGTCACGCCGGCCATGACCTGCCGCCGGTTCGCGTCCGGGTCCTGCGCGAAGTCGACCGTCCAGTCGAACGCGTTGGGCGAGCTCGTGCACGCGTGCAGGTCGCCGGTCACCGGCACCGCGACGTCGCACTCGCTGGGGTCGACCGGCCCGAGCAGCTCCGGCTCGAACATGTCGGCGTAGGCCTCGACGTTGTTGCCGATCGTCTTCGTCGCACCCGGCGGCAGCCACGGGTCGTTGCGGCTGAACGGCAGGTTCTCCAGCGTGACGAGGTTGGGCACGACGAGCGGCGCCTGGTAGCCGTCCGGCGTGCCGGTCGGATGCGGGAAGCCGTTGCGGCCGCCCGGCCCCGGATACGGAAGGTACGGGGCTGCGGATTCGGCGAAGACCCGGTAGCCGTACGCGGCGTGCGCCACCTGGCTCCTGCGGAACAGCAGCGTGCCGTCGCGCGCCGACACGACGTACGCGTAGTAGTCGACGTGCCGCCGCTCGTTGCCGTCGCGCACGCGCACCTCGGCGTAGTACGCGGGGACGAGGTCGTCGCCCAGCCGGAACCACATGCGCTTCGCGCGCGCCGGACCCGCGAGCGTCGCGCCGTCGGCACCGGCGACCCCTGCGGGCAGCGCGAGGCGCACGTAGCCGCCGTCGGCCTCGGTCTGCGCGAAGCGTGCGGCGACCGACGCCGCGAAGCCGAAGTCGGCAAGCGCCGCGGCGACGGCGTCCGCCGGGCCCGCCAGCGCCTCCGCGGCCGCCTTCTTGGGCCCGGCCGGCGCGCCCATCGCGAAGCCGCCGACGGCCGCGAGCCGCCCCTCGGCGTCGACCAGCACGTTGAACTGCTCGCGGAACACCTCGAGGCCATCGACCTCGCCGCGCAGGCGCACCAGCGCGCCGCCATTCTGCATGCGCTGGACGCTGTGCAGCGGCAGCGCGTCGATCTCGGCGGCGGTGATCCGGTAGAGGCCCGCGCGGTCGCGCAGGTGCGCGCGCGCGGCCGCTTCGGCGTCGAAGGCGGCCTTCGCCGCGACGCCGGCTTGCGTCGGCGCGGCCGCGTCGGCCCACAGGAACGTCGGCACGCCGTAGCGCGCGTCGACGTGCACGCGTTCCGGCGCGACCTCGGCAAGGGACTTCGCGCGCAGCTGCACGGCCGGCAGTTCCGGCAGCGCCGCCGCGGCGTCGATGCGCGTCAGCGTGCGCGCGGAGGCCGGCAGCGCCAGTGCGCAGGACACGGCGACGGCGGCGCAGAGGGCCAACCGCGCGGAAGCGGTGCGAAATGTCATGACGGCGTTCTCCCTTCGATGACCGGTCGTGTCGGCGGCGCGTCGCCGCCGTCAGGACGGCGAGCACATGACGACGCCGAGCGTACCGTACCCTTCCGGTATCCAGCCCTTCGCGAGCATCTGTGTGCGCGTGGCGAGGCTCTTCGTGTAGCGGTGATTCGGCGCGGCGCCCTGGCCGTTGTTGTACAGCCGGTAGACCGGCGCGGCGCCGGACGGGCACGAGCCGCCGCCGTCCGGCGGGAGCACGGCAAACACCACCGCCTCGAACTGCCAGTCCGGATTCTGCTTCACCTTCGCGCACTCGGCCACGTCGGGCGTGTAGAAGTGCGAGCTCTTCGGCGCGAACGCGGTGCTGAAGAACCGGCAGACGTCGGCGGCGCCGGGCTGCGCGTTCGCGTACACGTCGAACGACTCGCCGGTGCGCGCCCAACCGGCGAACGTCCCGTTGTCGAGTTTCGCGATCTCGGCGGCGATGGCGGTGACGAAGTAGTGGTCGAACCCCGCGTGGTAGTACTCGACCGCCGGCACGATCGTGCCGGGCTCGACCTTCACCTTGTAGCTCTCGACGACGCCGGAGTTGTCGGTCGACAGGTTGTCGGGCGCGACGGCGCCTGCGCCGTTGCCGCGCTTGGCGAACCCCGCCATGCACAGGTCGCGGTCCTGCGGGTCCTGCGCCTGCATCACGGCGAGCAGCGCGTCGCGGGCGTTGACGAACGTCGGGTCGGCCGGCGTCATCTTGTACGCGGCGACGAGGTAGCGCTTCATCCGGTCCTGCGCCGCGGCGAACGTCAGCCGCGGCCGGTCGTTGAGGAGGTTCGAGTAGCACTCCCACAGCATCGCCGCCCAGACCTCGCCGGTGTTGTGCACCTCGGAATTCACGGTCGACGCATTGGGGTTCTGCGCCGGCGACGCCGGCAGCGCGACGCCGTCGGTGATGTGGCGGAACGTCAGCGGGTTCCGGGCCATGTCGCGCGTGTACGGGTAGCGGCGGCTGCCGTAGTAGTACGCGTTGTTCACCGCGTCGGGCGCGAAGTCGGGGCCGCCGTTCGGGTACGCGTTCACCGCATACGTGCCGCCGAACCCGGCGTTGCCCGGCACCGCGACGTCGGACTCCTTCACCAGCAGCAGCAGCGCGTGGAAGTCGGCCCAGCCCTCGCCCATCCCGCGCGCCTGCTGCGCCGAGAGGCCGTTGGCGTCGGCGACCAGCCGGTTGCTGATGTAGTGGCCCCACTCGTGCGCGATCAGCCCGTTGTCGAGCGCGCCGTCGCGCTGGACGCCAGCCTGCCGCGCGAGGCGCATGCCGACCGCGGCGGGCAGCGCGAGCTGCGCCTTGATCGCCGTGCCGTCGGCGAGCGTGATCGACACCGCGGGAATCGTGATCGTCGCGTCGGTCCCGCCCATGCCGGGCGCGCCCGGCGCCACGTTGTTGACGATCAGCACGGCGAGCGCGCCGGCGGCCTGCGCGTTCTTCGCCTTGACGACGAACGTGCACGTGCCGCGGTCGACGACGGCGATCTTCCCGGCGACGGCGGCCGCGTTCGTGTACGCGGTGCAGCCGTCGGTCGTCGTCGGCCCGTCGCCGTTCGCGGCGTCGGTCGCCAGCACGAGGTCGGCGGTCAGGTCGAACGCCTGCGGGCCGAACTCCGCCTTGCCGGCCTGCTTGGCGCCGGCGACCGCGGCCGGCGCGTTCACCTTGGCGAGCGCGATCGAGCTCGACCACAGGAACATCCGCATCCGCGGCCGCCCGCCGTCGGCCGGCGTCGTCATGTTCGCGTTGTTGTTGCCCGTATAGTCCTGCGCCTCGGCGTAGATGCTGTCGTTCGCGCGCCCGCCGCGGCCGAAGTTGCTCGTCTGCGCGTTGCCGGCGGCCTCGTCGAAGCCGGCGTCGTAGTACCAGTCGTGCAGCCAGTTGTTCATGTAGAACAGGTTGGTCACGGACGCGAAGACCTGCTGGCGGTTGGCGTTCGGCGCGAGCGCGTGGTCGTACGCCCAGTCGAACGTCCGCGGCGCGCTGACGCACGCGTGCAGGTCGCCGTCGACCGGCGGCGCGGCGTTGCACGGGTCGGTGCCGGGCGGGCCGAAGCCGTCCGGTGCCAGCATGTTGGTGTGCGCCTCGACGTTGTTGCCTTCGGTCCACAGCGCGCCCGGCGCGAGCCACGGGTCGCCGCGCGAGAACGGCGCGCTCTCCAGCGTTACGAGGTTCGCGGGCGTGAACGGCGGCTGGACGCCGTCGGGCGTTCCCGTCGGATGCGGGACCGCCGCGCGGCCCGTCGGCCCGGGCAGCGGCAGGTACGGGCTCGCGGTCTCCGCGTACACGCGGTACGTGAACGCGGCGTCGGCCGTCTGGTCGTGCCGGAACAGCACGCGGCCGTCGGCGGCCGAGATCACGTACGCGTAGCCGTCGACCGCGTGCGGCCACGCGCCGTCGCGCACCTGCACCTCGACGTAGTACGCGGCCACGAGCTGCGCCGGCAGCCGGAACCACACGCGCTTGACGCGCGCCGACTGCAGCGCCGAGCCGTCGTCGCTCGCCGTCGTCGCCGGCAGTGCGTAGCCGACGTAACCGCCCGCTGCGTCCGACCGCGACAGCGCGCCGGCGATGTCGGGCGCGAAGTGCCAGTCGGCCAGCGCCGCGGCGACCGCCTGTTCCGGCGAAATCGCGACTTCCGCCGCGTCTTTCGGCTGCGCGGCCGGCATGCCCATCGCGAAGCCGCCGATCGCCGCGAGGCCGCCGTTCCCGTCGAGCAGCACGTTGACCTGCTCGCGGAACACCTCCACGCCGGCGACCTGGCCGCGGAAGCGCACGATGGCGCCGCCGCCGGGCAACCGCTGCAGGTCGTGCATCGGCAGCGCCGCGACGTCGGCCGGCGCGATCCGGTAGAGGTCGGCCAGGTCCGCGAGATGCGCGCGCGCGGCGGCTTCCGCGTCGAGCGCGGCCTTCGGCGCAGGCGTGCGTGCCTGCGCCTGCAACGTGGCCGCGGCATCGGCGCCCCACAGGAACGTGGGCACGCCCAATCGCGCGTCGACCTGCGGCAGCGTGCCGGCGGTCGCCGAACGCAGCGCCGCGGGCGGTGCGGCCACCGTGGCCGGCGCCTGAACCAGCGCGTCGACCGGCGCGAGCGTCCGGCCCGCCGCGGGAAGCGCGACGGCCACGGCGATCGCCAGCACGGCGCCGCGCCGGAACGTGGTGCGAAGGATCATCGTTCTACCTGTTGAATGGGCGATCCGGACAAGCCTCCGGACCGCGGCCGGCAGGCGCTAGTGTATGCGACCGGCCCCGTTACGTTTGGTTCGCGGCCGGGAAACGGACGTGGACCGCCAGCCCGCGCCCGTCGGGGCCGTCGTCGAGCGCTACCGTGGCGCCGTGGGCGGTGGCGATCCTGCGCACGATCGAGAGGCCGAGGCCGCTCCCCGCGGTGTCCTGGGCCGGCCCGGTGCCGGTGCCGCGGTGGAACCGCTCGAACACGCGTTCGCGGTCGGCGGCCGGAATGCCCGGTCCCGTGTCGACGATCGACAGCACGGCCTGACCGCCGTCCGCGTCGATCGCGGCGTCGATCCGCCCGCCGTCCGGCGTGTAGCGCAGCGCGTTGTCGAGCAGGTTCGCGATCAGCGTGGCGACGCTCGCCGGATC
Organism: Casimicrobiaceae bacterium; assembly: GCA_041911995.1. Lineage (GTDB taxonomy): Bacteria > Pseudomonadota > Gammaproteobacteria > Burkholderiales > Casimicrobiaceae > VBCG01. Next base: position 33,314 of record JAYRNW010000099.1, read on the forward strand.
GCCGCGGACTGGGACGCTCGCCGTGCGCGCGACGCCGAGGTCGATGCGCTTGCCGGCGGCGAGGCCCGCGCGCGCGACGACCGCCTCGCTGACCAGCGCGACCAGGTCGACGTCGGTGAAGCCGCGCACCGGCGCGTCGGGCTCGAGCCGCGCCATCGTCAGCAGCTGCTCGGCGAGGTGTGCGGCGCGGTCCACGCCCTGCGAGAGCTCGGCGAGCGCCGCCGTTCGCGCCTGCCCGTCCGGCGCCCGCAGCGCGAGGTCGACCTGCAGCTTCAGCGCGGCCAGCGGCGTGCGCAGCTCGTGCGCGGCGTCGGCGGTGAAGCGGCGCTGCGCGGAGAGCGCGTCGTCGAGGCGCGCGAGCAGCGCGTTCAGGCTCGCGGCGAGCGGCTGCAACTCCTGCGGCAGGTCGCGCTCGGGCAGCGGCGCCATCGCGTCCGGCCGCCGCTTGGCGACCGCGCGCGACATCGCGTCGAGCGGCTTCAAGCCGCGGCCGACCGCGTACCAGACGACGACGCCGAGGATCGGGATGAGCACGGCGAGCGGCAGCAGCGTGCGCAGCGCGGTCTGCGCGGCGATTTCGCGACGCTCGTCGAGCGCGTGCGCGACCTGCAGCGCGTGGCTGCCCGCGACGTGCGTGTAGACGCGCCACTCGCGCCCGTTCTGCGTGACGTTCGAGTAGCCCTCGGTGGCCGGCACCGGCAGGCCCGCGCCCGGCCGCGACCAGTACACGAGCACGCCGTCGCGGTCCCAGATCTGCGTGACGAGCTCGGACACGCCCGCGGGCCCGCGTCCCTCGGGCGCGCCGAGCGACGGCTGCCGGCCGCGCAGCAGGTCGTCGATGCGCGTCGAGTACGCGAGCTGCTTCAGCTGCAGGTCGAATAGCTCGCCGACCTCGCGCTTCGTCTCGACGTAGGTGAGCGCGGTCGCCAGCGCCGCGACGGCGGCGAGGCCGACCAGCAGCCACGCGAGCAGCGTGCGGCGGATCGAGGTCATGCGCGCGCGATCACGTAGCCGACGCCACGGATCGTGCGGATCGCGTCGGCGCCGAGCTTCTTGCGCAGGTTGTGGACGTGCACCTCGACCGCGTTGCTCTCGACCTCCTCGCCCCAGCCGTAGAGCCGCTCCTCGAGCTGCGCCTTCGACAGCGCGGTGCCGGGCCGCTCGAGCAGCGCGGCCAGCAGCGCGAACTCGCGCGCCGACACGTCGACCAGCGCGCCGCGCTGAGAGAGCGTGTGCGCGACCGGGTCGAGCGCCAGCTCGCCGTTGCGCAGCACGTTGTCTTCGCGCGCGACGTCGCGGCGCAGCAGCGCGCGCATGCGGGCGGCGAGCTCGTCGAGGCTGAACGGCTTCACGAGGTAGTCGTCGGCGCCGGCGTCGAGCCCGGCCACGCGGTCGGCGACGGCGTCGCGCGCGGTGACGATCAGCACGCGCACCTTGTTGCCGGCGCGGCGGATCTCGCGCAGCAGCTCGAGCCCGCTCTTGCGCGGCAGGCCGAGGTCGAGCAGCACCAGCGCGTACGCGCCGGCGGACGTGTCGAGCGCGATCCTGCCCGCCTGCCCGTCCTTGACCCAGTCGACCGTGTAGCCGTCCTGCTGCAGCGCAGTGACGAGCGTCTTGCCGATCATGGGGTCGTCTTCGACGACGAGGATGCGCATGGCGGGGCGGGCAAAGGCGGCAGGGCGGGTGGGCCCGATTCTATCCGGCGGCAGCTTAGCCGAGGCTTAACGCGGTACGGGCCTGCATCCGGTGGCCGGTCGCGCCCGTCCATGGCGAACCGGTGGTCGGCGGCGGCGGACGGCCGGCGCACGCGCCCTCCTGTCGATGCGCAAGGCCGCGCCGGGCTACACTGCTGCCCTTCGCCCGACCTGACCGGAGAGACCCGTGCCTCTTTCGCGCAGCACGTGCATCGTGCCGGCCGCAGCGCTCCTGCTCGCGTTGCCCGTCCGGGCGGCCACCGTGCAGGCGATCGAGTACTACAACGCGAGCCAGGACCACTACTTCGTGAGCGCGCTCGCGCCCGACATCCAGGCGCTGGACTCGGGCCGGTTCAAGGGCTGGGCGCGCACCGGGCGCAGCTTCGCGGCGTACGACGCGCCGACCGGCGTCGCGAGCCCCGTGTGCCGCTTCTACATCCCGCCGGCGCAGGGCGACTCGCACTTCTACTCGGCGTCGCCCACCGAGTGCGCGCAGACCGCGGCGAAGTTCCCGGCGTTCGTCGAGGAATCGCCTTCGGTGATGTACGTCGACCTGCCGGACCCGGTGACGGGCGCGTGCCCGGCGGGCGACATCCCCGTTTATCGCGTGTGGGACAACCGCGCCGACTCGAACCACCGCTACACGGTCGACCGCAACCTGCGCGCGCAGATGGTCGCGCACGGTTGGGTCGCCGAAGGCTACGGGCCCGACCAGGTGATCATGTGCGCGCCGAACCCCACGCCGGCGGCCGCCGTGCCTCCGCCGTGCACCGGGCCGAACGCGAAGGTCGCGAGCCCGAACGCGCCGCACGGCATGTACGTGTGGAACCCGAACCACCGCTCGGCCGCGTACCAGAACGCGCTGGCCGCCGACGTGATCGGGCGCGACCCGACGCTGTGCGGCGCGAGCCTCGTCGTCGACTGGGCGGACGTCGCACCCACCAAGGGCGTCTACGACTGGAGCGCCGTGATCGCGGCCGCGCAGCCGTACACGAACGCGGGGCTGACGGTGAACCTGCTGTTCGCCGAAGCGACCGAGGGCGCCGTCAACACCGTGACGCCCGCGTGGGTCACGCAATCGGTCGCGAGCGGCGGCGCCGGCGCGCCGACCGTGGCGTGCGCAGGGCAGCCGACGATGCCCGTGTACTTCCACCCGGCGTACGAGGCCGCGTGGGAGGCGTTCATCGCCGCCGCCGTGCACCAGTTCAGCTTCGACAACTCGCCGCTCGCGCGCAGCGTCGGCTACCTGCGCTTCGCCACCGCCGGCGGCGCCGAGGCGCTCCCGCCGCCCGGCTACAACGACGGCGGGCCGTGCCAGGCGCTGTGGGCGGCCGCCGGCTATTCCTACGCCGCGTGGAACGCGCACGAGGCGCGCATCGTCACCGCGATGGGCAGCCAGCCGACCGACAAGCAGATCGTCGCGTCGCTGCCGTACGTCGCCGGCGGCCCCAACGTGTACGACGTCGCGAACATGGGCGCCGCCGCGGCGGTCGCGAAGCACGTCGGGCTGTCGTTCGAGAGCCTGGGTGTCGCCAACGTCGCCACGCCTTCCTCGACCCCCGCGCCGTGCAACCCGCAGGCGCAGATCGTCAACCTGCACTGGTGCCAGGCCTACACCACGTACGCCGGCCAGGTGCCGCTCGCCGCGCAGCCGATCACCGCGACGGCGAACACGGCGCAGGCGACGATGGACATCGGCAAGCTGCTGCAGTACGCGCTCGCCAACCGGATCCAGATCCTCGAGCTCTACCCGGAGGAGTGGCTGCAGGCGAGCTCGCCGACTTCGCCCGGCTTCGTGCCGGCGAAGCAGGCCGAATACCAGCAGGCGCTCTCGGCGGCGGCGCTGGTGCTGGGCGCGACGAACGGGCGGTAGTCGGCGGTTACGCGCCGCCGGTCGCGTACGTGGGCGCGAGCAGGTCCGTGGCGGCGGCCGCCTGCGACGTCTCGAGAACGGTGATCCGCCACAACGTCCGTGCGTCGCTCGGGTCGATGAGCGTGGCCGAGTGCAGCAGCGACGCGTTGTCCCAGATCACGACGTCGCCCACGCCGTACCCGAAGCGCAGCAGGTACCGGTCCTGCGTCGCGTGCGCCGCCAGCTCGTCGAGCAGCGCGCGCGCCTCGTCGTCGGGCATGCCGACGATGCCGAACGAGCTGCCCGACACCGCGTAGAGCGACTTGCGGCCGGTGACCGGATGCCGCCGCGCGATCCGGTGCGTGATCACCGGCATCTTCGCCTTCTGCTCGTCCGTCAGCACGGAGGCGACCGTGCGGCTCGCCTCGTCCTGGTCGTTGCGGTTGCCGTAATGGTGGACGGCGACCAGCGGCTCGATGCGCTGCTTCATCGCGGCCGGCAGGTCGTCGTACGCGGCCTGCTGGTTGGCGAACAGCGTGTCGCCGCCGACCTTCGGCACGACGCGCGAGTACAGCGTCGTCGCCCGCGCCGGCACCTGCAGGTACGAGTAGTCGCTGTGGAAGTACGTGCCGGCGTCCTGCAACCCCGTGGGCTTCCCGTCCTCCTTCACGTTGGACAGGATCAGGATGTTCGGGTCCTCGGGGTGGTGGAACTGGTCGATCACGTGCGGCTGCGGCGGCCCGAACCGGCGCGCCCACGCGACGAACTGCGCGGGCGTGAGGTCCTGCGCGCGCAGCGCCAGCACCTGGCGGTCGTAGAACGCGCGCTCGAGCTCCGCGAACGTGCGGGCCGACAACGGCTGCGCGAGGTCGACGCCGGACACCTCGACGCCGAATCCGGGCGCCAGCGGCTTGCAGTCGAGCATGGCACGCCTCCGCGTCGCGCACGCGCGTCGTCCGGAGTTGGACAGCGCGTGCCGGGAGGAGAATGATAGGGGCATCGGATGCCGGAAGAAAGCGCCCCGTGACCACGCGCCGCCGCACGCTGCTCGCCGTCGTCGCGGCGCTGCTCGGCAGGGCCGCGCCCGCGCAGCCTTCCGATGCGCACGCCGCCGCGCGTGCGCAACTCGTCCGCGAGATCGAGGCGGAGTTCCGCGACACCGCCGCGGACACCGGCCGCAGCCGGATGTCGGATGCCGTCCGCGGCGCGATGGAGCGCGTGCCCCGCCACCGCTTCGTGCCGCCGACGCTCGTCGACGTCGCCTACGTCGACCGCCCGCTGCCCATCGGCATGGGGCAGACGATCTCGCAGCCGTTCATCGTCGCGCTGATGACGGAGCTCGCGGAGCCCGACCCGGCCGCGCGCGTGCTGGAGGTCGGCACCGGCTCCGGCTACCAGGCCGCCGTGCTCGCCGAGTGCGTCGCGCACGTCTACTCGATCGAGATCGTCGCGCCGCTGGGCGAGCGCGCCCGCGCGCTGCTCGCCGATCTCGGCTATCGCAACGTCGACGTGCGCATCGGCGACGGCTACAAGGGCTGGCCGGACGCGGCGCCCTTCGACGCGATCGTCGTCACCGCCGCGCCGGACCACGTGCCGCAGCCGCTCGTCGACCAGTTGAAGCCCGGCGGCCGGATGGTGATTCCGGTCGGGCAGGAGGGCGGCGTGCAGCGCCTGCTGGTGATCGCGAAGGACCGCGACGGCCGCACGACGACGCGGCGCACGCTGGCCGTGCGCTTCGTGCCGCTCACGCGGTGAGCGGCGTCAGCGGATGACTTCGTCGGCGCGCGCGAGCAGGGAGGGAGGGATCGCGAGGCCGAGCGCCTGCGCCGTCTTCGCGTTGAACACGAGCTCGAACTTCGTCGGCTGCTCGACCGCCAGGTCGCCGGGCCGTGCGCCGCGCAGGATCTTCTGCACGTACGCGGCGGCGCGCTTCGCCATCACGTTGAGGTCGGGGCCGTAGCTCGCGAGCAGTCCTCCCTCGGGGTAGATGCGCCACGCGCTGATTGCCGGCACGCGTCGCGCGAGCGCCAGCTCGGCAATGCGCGCCGCCAGCGCGTTCTGCAGGGGATCCGGCAGGACCATCATCGCGTCGGGTCGCCCGCCGGCGGTGGCAAGGACCTGCTCGACCTCGTCGCGCGAGCGCGCGCCGATCGGGGCCGCGACGATGCCGAGCCGCGACGCGGCAATCAGGGCCTCGCCGAGCATCTGCTGCTGGTACACGACGTTGGCGGGGTTCCACAGCACGTCCATCCGTCTCGCCGCCGGCAGGAGCTGGCGGACGATCTCCACCTGCTTCGCGATCGCGGCGTGGAACAGCAAGGCGGTCCCGGTCAGGTTGCCGCCGGGGCGCGCGAGGTTGCCGACGATGCCCGCCGCGACCGGATCGTTGACGGCGACCATCACGATGGGGATCGTCGTCGTCGCGTCCTTCGCCGCGAGCGTGGCCTGCGTGACGACGGTCACGATGACGTCCGGCTTCGTCCGGACCAGGTCGCCCGCGAGGGCGGGCAGCTTCGTGTAGTCGCTGTCGGCCGAACGCAGGTCGATCTGGACGGACCGGCCGTCGACGTAGCCCAGCTCGCGAAACGCCTCGAGGAACGCGATCAGGGCGAACGACTTCGTGTTCGGCGTCAACACGCCGACGCGCGGCACCGCGCCTGCACGTTGCGCCGACGCATCGAGCGCCACGGCGAGCGCCGCGAATCCCGCGCCGTGCACGAAGGTCCGTCGATCCATCGGGTGCGTCCCTTCCACGCAACCGGCGCAGCGTACGCCCTCGCCGCCGGCGCGGCAACGGGCGCGGGCGACAGCTACTTGAGGAAGTCCGGCCGGATGAGCTCGGGTAGCAGCAGCGGGATCTGCGGCCAGACGATCATCGCCGCCAGCACGACCAGCATCGGCACCAGCATGATCATCGTGTCCTTCAGCGCGTAGCGCATCGGCACCTTGGCGATCGCGCACGACACCATGAGGCACATGCCGTAGGGCGGCGTGACGAGGCCGAAGGCGAGCGCGACGATGCTGATGATCGCGAACGACACCGGGTGCATGTTCACCGACGCCGCGAGCGGCTGCAGGACGGTGCCGACGATGATGATGGCGGGAATCGCGTCGAGGAAGCAGCCGACGACGAGGAACACGAACACGATGAAGAAGCCCACGCCGATGGGGCCCAGGCCCCACGCCGCCACGTTCTGCAGCAGCGCCTTGGGGATCTGGTAGTAGGCGAGCAGCCAGCCGAAGATCGACGCCGTGCCCACGCAGAACAGCGCCACCGCGGACAGCTTGCCGGTCTCGACCAGCGCCTCCCACAGGTGCCGCCGGTTCATCTGGCGGTAGACGAAGATCGACAGGACCGCCGCGTAGATCACGGCGGCGGCCGCGGACTCGGTGGCGGTGAACCAGCCGAGCAGGATGCCGCCGACGATGATGAACGGCGTCATCAGCGCGGGAACGGCCACCAGCGCCGCGTCGACGAACTCGCGCAGCGACGAGCGCGGGTACGTCGGGTAGTTGCGGATCTTCGCGTATGCGTGGACGGTCGCCATCTGCGCGAGGCCGATCAGCAGCCCCGGGATCACGCCGGCGAGGTAGAGCGCGCCGATCGACACCTGCAGCACGCCGCCCCACACGACCATGAGGATCGACGGCGGGATGATCACGGCGAGCACGGCCGACACCGCCGTGATCGCGATCGAGAACGACAGGTCGTAGCCTTCCTTGACCTGCGCCTCGATGAAGATCTTGCCCTGGCTCGCGGCGTCCGCCGTCGACGACCCGGAGATGCCG